>NZ_JBHLWH010000045.1:0-98869 GCF_042433045.1 Citricoccus parietis
CCTCGAACGACACGATCCTCGCAACTCCCTAAAAGATAGGGTGTTGCGAGGATCGCTAGAGCCCGCCACGTGCATGCCGGGGCCCCTCTGTGTTGGACCTCAGGTGGGACTCGAGGTTACTTCGCGTCCTCGTCAGCCACCTTGTCCGCCACCAGGGTCTCGGTGGTCAGCACCAGCGCGGCGATGGACGCGGCGTTGAGCAGGGCGGAGCGGGTGACCTTGACCGGGTCGATGACACCGGCGGCCAGCAGGTCGCCGTACTCGCCGGTCTTGGCGTTGAAGCCGAAGTTCGGCTCCAGCTCCGCGACGCGCGAGGTGACGACGTAGCCGTCCTCACCGGCGTTCTGGGCGATCCAGCGCAGCGGCTCGACCAGGGCCCGGCGGACGATGCCGACGCCGGAGACGGCGTCACCGGACAGGGCCTTGATGGCCTCGTCCTCGTCCAGGGCGGTCAGGGCGTTGATCAGCGCGGTGCCGCCGCCGGCCACGATGCCCTCTTCGAGCGCCGCACGCGTGGAGGACACGGCGTCCTCGATGCGGTGCTTGGCCTCCTTCAGCTCGACCTCGGTGGCGGCGCCGACCTTGATGACGCCCACACCGCCGGCCAGCTTGGCCAGGCGCTCCTGCAGCTTCTCGCGGTCCCAGTCCGAATCGGTGTTCTCGATCTCGGAGCGGATCTGCGCGACGCGGCCGGCCACCTCGTCGGCAGAGCCTGCGCCCTCGACGATGGTGGTGTTGTCCTTGGTGACGGTCACGCGGCGGGCGGAACCGAGCACCTCGAGGCCGACCTGGTCCAGCTTCATGCCGAGGTCCGGGGAGACGACCTGCGCACCGGTGAGGGTGGCGATGTCCTGCATCATGGCCTTGCGGCGGTCACCGAAGCCCGGGGCCTTGACGGCCACGACGTTCAGGGTGCCGCGGATCTTGTTGACCACCAGCGTGGACAGGGCCTCGCCCTCGACGTCCTCGGCGATGATGAACAGCGGCTTGTTGGCCTGGAGGACCTTCTCCAGCAGCGGCAGGAACTCCTGCACGTTGGAGATCTTGCCGGAGTTCAGCAGGATGTAGGGGTTCTCCAGGACGGCTTCCTGGCGCTCGGCGTCGGTCACCATGTACGGGGACAGGTAGCCCTTGTCGAACTGCATGCCCTCGGTGATGACCAGCTCGGTGGAGGTGGTCGAGGACTCCTCGATGGTGATGACGCCGTCCGTGCCGACGGTGTCGAACGCGCGGGCCAGCAGCTCGCCGATCTCGTCCGACTGGGCGGAGATGGCGGCCACGGCGGCCACCTGGTTGCCGGAGACATCCACGGCGTTGGCGGCCAGGCGGGCGTCGATGGCCTGCACGGCGGTCTCGATGCCGCGCTTGATCTCGTTGGGGGCGGCACCGGCGGCCACCTGGCGCATGCCCTCGTTCACGAGGGCCTGGGCCAGCACGGTGGCGGTGGTGGTGCCGTCACCGGCCACGTCGTTGGTCTTGGTGGCCACTTCCTTGGCCAGCTGGGCGCCCATGTTCTCGTACGGGTCGTCCAGCTCGATGTCACGGGCAATCGTCACGCCATCGTTGGTGATGGTCGGGGCGCCCCAGGACTTGTCCAGGACCACGTTGCGGCCCTTGGGGCCGAGGGTGACCTTGACGGTGTCGGCCAACTTGTCGATGCCGGCCTGCAGTGCGCGGCGGGCCTCATCGTTGAAGGCAAGCTGCTTCGCCATGAACGAAGCTCCTTTCGTAAAGGAAATCTGCGAATTCCAATGAAAACTGCGGGGAAAAGCTCAAGGTGCGCGGCCGGCGTCGTGCGCTGGTTCGATCAGAACCACCACCGACGACGGCGGCACGGGACGCCCGCAGGCCCGGCCGGCTCAGGTGCCTGGCCGGGCCTGGGCGCGTCAACCGGGAGTCGGGACCGCGTTGCGGACCCCCACCCGGCAGGAAGTCACTTGGTGACGATGGCCAGCACGTCGCGGGCGGAGAGCACGAGGTACTCCTCGCCGCCGACCTTGACCTCGGTGCCGCCGTACTTGGAGTACAGGACCACGTCGCCCTCGGCCACGTCGACCGGGATGCGGTTGCCCTTGTCATCGATGCGGCCGGCGCCGACGGCCACGACCTGGCCCTCCTGCGGCTTCTCCTTGGCGGTGTCCGGGATCACCAGGCCGGAAGCGGTGGTCTGCTCGGCTTCCAACGGACGGACAACAATACGATCCTCAAGGGGCTTGATAGAGACAGACACGTCTGTACTCTCCTTCTTTTGGGTGGGCCACCCGAGCGTGCGGGCAGCCAGCGTCTATGGATGGTGTTGTGCGCCGGAGGCTGGCCAACCGTCGTCGCGGGTGCCGGATGGCAGGTCCTTCAGGCTTAGCACCCGGTGCCCCGGAGTGCCAGAAATGACTCTAGGCCGGGTTTAGCACTCGGTCAAGGTGAGTGCCAGAACGTGTCCTGGGAGGCGATCAGCGCACGTGGGCCAGGATGCCAGTCTCCCGTACCAAGGTGGTCCAGACCGAGCCCGAGGGCTCCGCCAGCAAGCGCATGGACCCGTCGTGGCCCTGGCCGATGTGATACTGCCCGGCCGAACCGGCATTAAGCCAGCTCAGCTCCCGTTCGAGCCCCGGCATGATCACGCGCCAGGCGAACCACGGCTGCTCCCACATCCGCAGCATCGGCTCGTCGGCTCCGTCCGGCGGGGGTACACCCCGGCCCTGCTCGAGGCGACGCTCGAACAGGTCCATGGGGATGCGGTCGATCGTGGACATCACGGTCCACGCCGGGCCGACGCCTGCCCACGCCGCCATGGCCAAGGGCAGGGACTCCTCACGGATGACATCGACGCAGACGAAGCCGTCCGGAATTGCCGTGGTTTCGTCCCCCTGCACCCACTGTGCGTGGGAGGCCCGCGATGCCACCGTCACTCCCCCGCCGCCCAGCCAGGCGTCGAACTGGGTGGACGCCTGGAGGTGGACGCCCTCGATCCGGATGGACTGGCGGGCCAGGGACAGCGGTAGGACCATCAGCCGGAAGCCCTCCCTCAGTTCACCGTCTGGCTCCATCAGGCCCGCCGCCACCAGTTCGGCCCCGGCCCGCGGTGCCGCCAGCAGGTCCATCTTGCCGATGCGTTCCCGTCCGGCATGGTGGATGGCGAAACGGAAGGTGTCGTCAGACAGGACCGGTCCCACCGGGCGGTAGGGCTGTGCTCCGGAGACCCGGTCAAGGGATTCCGCGTCCAGTCCGGACCGAGCGGCCAGGAACCCGTCCCGCGGTGGTTCGGCGAGCGGCTCGGGCATGGCCGCCGCCCCGGACTGCAGCTCGGTGATCACAGTGTGGTCCAAGACGGCATGGAACAGCGGTTCGATGTCCTCCACCTGCTCCACCGTGCACTGGGCGGTGATCTCCACGCCGTGCGTTCCGGCCAGCAGGAGCCAGCGTTCGGCGACGATGGTGACGGTGCCGGCGTCGTAGGCATAGACCTGACCGCGGGCCGGAAGTCCACCGACCTCGCCACGGTCGTGCGCCAGCAAGCGGGCACCCGGGAGGCCGCCGATGACGCCGGCGATGCCCTGGGCTCCGAGGGCGGGCAGGGAGGCCGACGTCGGCTCAGACCGGACGACGATGGTCGGGTGGAAGGCCTCGGCCGCCAGGAACGGATGGCGCAGCACCACCATCTCCTGGGACCGGTGGGGCTGCTCCACCTGTTCCCAGTCCGGCGGGCAGGGCAGGTCGGCCGCACCGAGGCGGACGCGGGGCCAGGATGTCGGGGCGGGGCTATTCGGTGCCGTCATCGGGTGTCCACGGTTTCTTCTTCATCTCATTCCACTCGGTGTGCTTGGTGTCCACCCCGAGCCGGCCGTGCAGCGCTCCCCCGGGCTTCATGGCCTGGGAGAACTTGTCCTCGCCGCGTGCCATCCGGCGCTTCTGTTCCCGGATCCACTGTGGCAGGAGAAAATTCGGGAGCCAGAACATGCCGATGATCCCGAGGGCCAGGCTCAGGAACGTGACGGCCGCAGCCAGGAGGAAGAGGATCGGCGGCAGGGACTCGCCGATCAACGGCAGATACAGAGCGAGTAGCATGAACACACCGATGTACCCCCCGGCCAGTCCCGGCCACCCCGGGAAGAACGACTTCAGCATCAGCCAGGCCCGGTACTTGCCGGTATAGGCCAGGATCCCGCTGACCACGAGAAGGATCCCCAACGCGGTGCCGAAGAGGTACGCCGGTAGGTTGTCTTCCATTCCCCTCACAGTACCTTTCCGGCCCGTGGCCTGTGGTGCTCAGCCAAAGATGGAGTTCCAGGCATCTCCGATGGCGTCCTTGGCATCCCCGGCGAGGTCGCTACCGGTGTCCCACAGCCATTGGGTCCCGTCCTTGATGGCGTCGTTGAGCCCGAACTCCTCGGCCGCCCAGCCGATGAGGAAGCCGGCCCCGAAGCCCACCACCGTGCCGATGGGACCGCCGATGAAGGTGCCGATCGTGGCACCGGCCGCACCGTAGCCGATGTCCAGCCCCACCTGGGTGGTGCCCTGGACGTTGCGCATCTCGCGGGCCCGGGCCTCGATCTCATCCTGAGACCAGTCCGGGTGTTCGGCGGACACCTCCTCCAGCGCCTTCTGGTATTCGGAGTTGTAGGCGAGACCGGCGGTGACCAGGGTCGCGACCGGGCCTGCCACCCTCAGGGTACGGGTCCAGTTATTGCCGTGGGCCAACGCCTCCTTGAAGTCCACGAGCCGGCCCTTGGCGTCCCAGAACCGCGGGCCGTCCGTGGTGTACAGGTCCGGCCGCAGGTCCACCTTCTCCTGGTAACGCGGAATATTCTCATAGGCCCAGGGGTTGACCGGGGTCTTCATCATGGCCCACTCGGTCCGCGCCCCCGTGTGGGTCACGGTCCGCGTCTCATAGCGGTAGCCGGAGACTTCCCGTGAGGTGACGAAGGGCGCCCGGGTGACGTTGCCGTCCGAATCGGCCACCCAGTTGGCGGTCGGGGCCGTGGTGCTGTAGTCCCACACCGGGAACTGGTGGCGTTCCACCACGTCGTAATTGAAGGTCACCCGTTCGTACTCGGTGAGGGCGACCAGCGCGACGCCATCACTGGCCGTTGGCTGCGGCAGCCACCCATCGTCGATCACCGATTGGACGTCGATGCCCTCGAGGTGGGTCGAACAGTTCTCCGCCGCCAGCACCAGGTCCGCGACGATGGTGTTGATGTAGTTCTGGACACTGGTCTCGGTGTAGATGCCGTTCTCCGGCTCCTCGCCGTCCACCGAGAGCTCATCGTGCCGCTCGATGCGCGAGTACGCCGTGGTCCGGCGACTCTCCAGATCGCGGATGTCTGAGGCAAAGACGCCGATGTGGTCCTTGACCGCCGAGGCGACTCCCTCGACCACATCGCCGTGAGCGGTGACCACCTGGTAATACTCCTCGATGCGGCTCATGGTGGCGCTGTCATTCGAATGGAAGTGGTCCGTGATCGCGTTCCACTCACGCTCGCAGTCGTCCACGCCCTCCCGGAAACGGGTGGCCCGGGTCAAGACGTCCTCAGCGGCGGAATCGAGAGTGTCGGGGACCGGCCAGTCGGTCAGTCCGGTGGTGTCGAAAGCCATGTTATTCCTCCACCACCATGGCGTCATCGATCACCAGATCGGGCGACTGGCTCATGGTGGCCTGGGCCGATTCCAGCATGGTGCGGTTGCCGTCGCTGATCGCGTTGATGGCACCCTGCATCCCATTCGCACCGTTGTCGATCCGGGTCTCCGCTGCCTCTGCCTGCAGGGCCAGCATGTCGTTCCAGACGCTGCTCAGGGCCGAGACCACGCTGCGCATCTTGGCCGCATCGATCAGGGAGAGCATGGAGGTCTCCATCGAGTCGCGGAGACCGTTCAGTTCCTCGCGCTGGGTGCGGACGCTGGTCACGACTGCTAATGCCGCCGTCTCATCGACCTCGTAACCTTCGATAGCCACCTGCGGGATTCCTTCCGCTCATCCGCTCATCCACCCGTCTCTCCGGGCGTCCACCAATATATCGGGACGGCCACGGCTCGGCGATGGGGAGTTGTCCCCATCGGGAACCGCCCCGCCGCCGCGGGAGCCTGCTATGAGTCGGCGCCCTGCGGACACAGCGCGGCACCGCGCGATGGGCGTACCGCGGCCTATCCGTTCCGGCGGGCCCGGAAGATTCCGACGGCGGCCACGCACAGTCCCGCGAACGCGGCACCGAGCGCGATCAGCGGTCCGGCGAGGGGAACCCAGACCACGTCCCGGCGGATGGCATCCGCCGCCTCGGAATCGGAGAGCAAGTCCCCGCCGCCGAGCGTGAAGGTGCCGGCCACGAAGACCTGGGCGATCACGGTGACGATCAGCAGCAGTGCCGCCACCACGCCGACGGCCATGGAGGCATAGAGCAACACTTTGCACCAGAGCGGGGCCGAGGCCGCCTGCTGCGAGGCGCGGGAATCACGCCCGACGTCGGCCCGGCCCGTACCCGAGGCGAGGTCACCGAAGTGGTGGGGGCCGTCGTCGTACCCGTCCTGCCGGTCCTTGGTGTCCGGGTGCTCGTCCTCGAAGCGGCCGAAGAAGTCGAATCGCAGCTCACCGTCCCCGTCATGGTCCAGATCCGGCCGGTCCTGGTCCGGGCGCGCAGAGTGAGGCAACGGAGGGCGCGAGGCGGGACGGCTAGGCATGGTTCCAGCCTACCGGTGGGCCCGTGGCGGCGGGTGGACATGTGGACTGCCGGGCGGGGCCTGCCGGTACCGTGGATCCGTGGCTTCCTCCTCGCATGACTCTCGCTCCTCCCACTCCGCTCCAGGCGGTCCGGCTCGCGCCTCCGCTCTGGACTCCACGCAGGAGGACACGGCGCTCATGCCCGTGCTAACGCCGGAGGGGTGGGCGTTGCTGAACTCGCTGGAGGGGTACCGGGATTCCGAGGCCCTCGCACTGTCGACTCGTCTGCGGGGCGAGGGGCATGCACCGGAGCTGGTCTCGGCCGTGCTGACCCAGCTGAAGTTCCGTTCGAAGGCCGCGGCCAAGTTCGGGCCGTTCGCCGGGCACATGGTCTTCACGCGGGCCGGCCTGGAGCAGGCCACGCGGATGAACGTGGCCGCGTTGCACGCCGGGCGTTTCGCTGCCGCCGGGGTAGGTTCCGTGGCCGACCTGGGCTGCGGGATCGGCGCCGATTCCATGGCCCTGGCTGCACTCGACCTGGAGGTCACCGCCGTGGAGCGGGACGAGACCGTCGCCGCCGCCGCGACGATCAACCTCATGCCGTTCCCGAATGCGTCCGTGGTCTGCGCCGACGCCGAGGAGTGGCTGGCGGCGTTGGACGGGCCCGGTGGGGCGACCACCGGCACCAGCGCGCGGCCCGAGGGGTTCTGGCTCGACCCGGCCCGGCGCGTGGTGTCCTCGTCCGGCTCCTCCCGGGTGTTCGACCCCGAGTCCTTCTCCCCTCCCCTGTCCTTCGTGGAGCGGCTGGCGGACACGGGTGCGCCGGTGGGCGTGAAGCTCGGGCCGGCCTTGCCGCACGACTCCGTGCCGGTTGATTGCGAGGCACAGTGGGTGTCCGTGGACGGGTCTCTGACCGAGGCGGTGCTGTGGTTCAACGCGCTGGTCCGCCCGGGAGTCCGCCGGTCGGCGCTGGTCTTGGGTGGCGGCTCTGTGGCGGCCGGCGGTGATGGTGCGTCGGGAGCGGTGGGCGCGGGGCCGGCGTCGGGCGCTGAGGGTGCGCCGGCAGCGGGAGGCGCGGGGCCGGCGTCGGTCGCTGAAGGTGGCAGGTCTCCGGCTGAACTGTCCTCCGCCGAGGACTTCGGCGACTCCCCCGCAGTTCCCGTGGCCGGGCTCGAGGGACTGACGGGCTACCTCTACGAGCCCGATCCGGCCGTGATCCGGGCCGGCCTCGTCGCGGACCTGATCGACCGGGAGTTCACTGCCGTGGGCGGGCGGTTGCTGGACGAGCACATCGCGTACTTCTGCGCTGACGAGGCGCTGGACTCGCGGTTCGCGACGGGGTACCGGGTCCTGGAGGTCCTGCCGTACAAGGTCAAGGGGCTGCGTCGCTGGGTCAGGGAGCATGGCGTGACGCGGCTGGACATCAAGAAGCGCGGCGTGGATGTCACGCCCGAGGAGCTCCGCCGCCAGCTCATGTCTGGCCAGGGCAAGGGCAGCGGGCCGGGCAAGGGGGCCAAGGCGGCCGGCCACCACGCGACCCTGGTGCTGACCCGGATCGGCAAGGACCGCGTGGCCGTGGTGGTCGAGCCCCTGCCCCGTTGAACCCCACCATTGATCCCCTCCCCACCGCTGCCCCCAACCGTTGAGTCTGGAGGGATTCACTGAAATCGCGCCCTGGAGGTGATTCCCTCCAGACTCAAGCGGACGATCACGGGCCGTCAGACCGGGCCACCGCCCCCGCGGACCGAATCTCAAACGATGCCGAGCGCCTGACGGACCTCGCCGAGGAAGGCCTGCCACTGGTGGGACTCCAGGTCACGGCTGGTCAGCCTCAGCACGACCCACCCATCCTGATGCATGGTCCGGTCCCTTCCGATGTCCCGGTGCCATTGGTCCTTGTCGGCGCGGTGGTGGTCGCCCTCGTACTGGATGCAGACCTTGAGATCGATCCAGGCCAGGTCCGGCTGGATCGTCTTCCCCATGGACATCCGCAGGACGGGGTTGATGGTCGGTTCCGGCAGGCCCGCCTCCAGCAGCCGCGTCCTGACGAGGCTCTCCGGCCGTGAATCATGATGGGCGCGCAGGAGTTCTACGGCCTCACGGCACCGCACGATCCCCTTGACCTTGGGTCGGACCGCGATGGTCGCCTTGATTTCCTCCACGCTGCTCAGCGGATGAAGACCGGGCTCCCGTTGACCGGCGGGGCCGTTGCCCCGCTGCAACAGGCTGTCCCCGGTGGCCACAAGATCCTCGAAGGACATCCTGGTGCCGGCAAGGTCGACCCACGTCCACGCCGGCGAGGTCACCCGCACCCCCACACGGTCGAGGATCTTCACATGGGGTGGAAGCTGGTGCCCCTTGATCCCCTGACGCCAGGGCGGCCCGCCGTCCGTACGCCGCTTCGACAGATGGACCGGCGAGAATCCCGTGTTGCCCCAGGGCATCCACATCCCCCAGAGTGCGGCCGCCGTCTCGTGGGAGAACACCCCCTCCGGGTGGATGCCCTGGAGCAGTTTCAGGTAATGCGGCGAATCGGGCGGGGAGCCGGCGTGGCGCCAGATCGACTGGCTGACGGGGAGAACCCCAGGAGTGTGGAGGGCACGCCAGGGTAGAGACTGCTCCTGGAGGATCCGGGACGAGAAATACGATCCGGTCGACGCCGCGTGGAGTGGGTTCTGTGGTTCGGGCATGCCCCCAGGCTCGAACATCCCGCGGTGCTCAGGCCGCTCTCCCACCGCCGTGTGTGGACAGAACCGTCCGATCAGGGACCTGTGGAGTGATCCGGCGACACCGGGCCCGCCGCCACCCCGCGTTGAGTCTGGAGGGATTCACGGAAAACGGCCACATTCCGGTGAATCCCTCCAGACTCAACATCAGGGGAGGTCAGTAGTAGACGGCCAGGCGGCTCTTAGGCCCCTGGATCACCTTCACGGGGGTGGAGAACACACGCGTCAGCACCTCGTCGGTGACGATCTGCTCGGGCGTGCCGAACTCGGTGACCTTGCCGTCGTTCATGGCGAGGATCCAGTCGGCATAGCGGGAGGCGAAGTTGATGTCATGCAGCACGATCACCACGGTGCGCCCGAGCTCGTCGGCAGCACGGCGCAGCTGCTTCATCATCTGGACGGAGTGCTGCATGTCCAAGTTGTTCAGCGGCTCGTCCAGCAGCACGTAGTCGGTGTTCTGGGCCAACACCATGGCCACGTAGGCGCGTTGGCGCTGGCCGCCGGAGAGCTGATCCAGGTAGCGGTTCTCCAGCTTGTCCAGGTTGAGGAAGTCGATGGCCTCGGAGATGTACTTCTCGTCCTCCGCCGTCAGCCGCCCCTTGGAATAGGGGAACCGTCCGAAGCCCACCAGCTGCCGCACGGTCAGCCGCGTTACGAAGTGGTTCTCCTGACGCAGGATGGACAGGATCTTGGCCACGGCCTTGGACGGGGCGTTGACGATGTCCTGCCCGGCCACCTGGATCTGCCCGGCATCCACCTTGAGCAGCCGCCCGATCATGGTGAGGATGGTGGACTTGCCGGCACCGTTGGGGCCGACCAGTGCGGTGATGCCGCCTTGGGGCAATTCCACGGTGACGGGCCCGATCTGGGTCTCGTCGCCGTAGCTCTTCTGAACGCCGTCGAGTGTGATCACAGTCGGCCCTTTCGCATGATGACAATGAGGAACACGAGGCCGCCGACCAGCTCGATGATGATGGTCACGGCACCTTCCGCGTAGAAGATGTTCCGGAGGACGAAGTAGGCCACGGACAGGATCGTGTAGCCGATCAGCACGGCCACGGGCAGGATGAGCCGGTGGTCGTAGGTGTCCGTGAACTGGTAGGCCAGCGTCGCCACGAGGAAGCCGAGGAACGTCATCGGCCCCACGAGGGAGGTGGTCATGGCCATGAGGATGGCCACCAGGGTCAGCACGATCATGGTCTCGCGCTTGTGGTTCAGCCCCAGGTTGTTGGTGGCGTCCTGGCCCAGCGACATCACGTTCAGCCGCCGCGCCCGGATGAACAGCACGGCCGCACACACCACCACGATCGGGATGGCGTACGGCAGGTACTCGGTCTGGGCGTTGGAGATGTTGCCGAACAGCCGGGCGGTCAGCACGTCGAACTCGTTGGGGTCCAGCACGCGCTGCATGAACGTGGACAGCGCGCCCAGCCCACCGCCGAGCACCACGCCCACGAGCAGCATGATGTGCATGTTGCCGAAGCGCCCGGACAGCAGCCACGAGTACAGCAGCACCGCGAAGACCACCATGAGTCCGGCCTGCCGGAAGAACTGCGGCAGCCCGACCACCATGGTCACACCGGCCACACCGAAGAAGAACACGGCGGCAGTCTGCACCACCGTGTACAGGGACTCGAAGCCCATGATCGAGGGCGTGATGATGCGGTTGTTCGTGGCGGTCTGGAAGCTCACCGTCGCCACGGCCTGGCACACGGCGACCACCAGCATCACCACGATCGACTCCACACGCATGTTCGCGATGATCCAGAAGCCCTCGGATCCGGGCGGCATGGGGTTGTCCCACGCGAGGTTCCCGTAGGTCGCCAGCGCCGCGAGCACGAGCAGCCCGCCCACAAGCCAGAGGTAGCGACGGCGGTGCTTGGGCTCCCCGAACGGCCCGGACTGGCGCTGGGGCCGGCTTCGCTGCGCCGAACCCCCGGGCCCGACGCCGGCCGGTGCCTCGGCCGGCGCGGGACCCTGCGCTTCGGCCGGGTGAGTCACCGAACCGGTGGCCGGTGCGGTCAGGATCCGGCCGTCGGAGGAGGTGTTCTCAGACATGCTTGCGCCTCCTGACGAGCAGACCGATGAAGACGACGGCGCCCACCACCCCGAGGATCAGGGAGACGGGGACCTCGAAGGGCATGATGACCACGCGGCCGATGATGTCGCACACCGTGACCACCCAGATGCCCACGAGGCAGACCCAGGGCAGGTTGGTGCGCAGGTTGTCCCCGCGGAACATGGAGACCACGTTGGGCACGATCAGCCCGAGGAAGGGCAGGGCACCGATCACCACGGTGACCACGCCGGTGACGATCGCGATCATGGAGACGCCCGTCAGCAGCACCATGTTGTAGTTCAGGCCGACGTTGGTGGCGATGTCCTTGCCGAGGCCGGCCACGGTGAACCGGTCGGCCAGGAGGAAGATGAGGATGCCGACGGCCAGCACGATGAAGAGCAGCTCGTACCGGCCGCGCACCACCCCGGTGAAGGAGCCGGCGAACCAGATGCCCAGCTGCTGGAGCATGTCCGTCTGCAGGGCGAGGTAGGTGGAGACGGCCCCGACCACGGCGCCGAGCATGATGCCGATGATGGGCACGATCAGCGAGGACTTCAGCGTCACCCGCTGAAGGAAGAGGAAGAAGACCATGGTGCCGATGAAGGCGAAGAGGATCGAGCCGAGCATGCGGTCGAAGATCGTGGCGCTGGGGACCACCAGCATGGTCACGAGCAGCCCGAGGCCGGCCCACTCGGTGGTGCCCGTGGTGGTCGGCTCCACGAAGCGGTTCTGGGTCATCAGCTGCATGACGAGCCCGGACATGGCCATGGCCGCGCCGGCGAGCACCAGGGCGATGGTCCGTGGGACGCGGGTGATGAAGAACATCTCCCAGCCGCCCTCGGCGGTCGCGATGTCGTAGACGCCGACGAACAGCGAGGCGACGATCAGGCCCAGGGTCAGGACCACCCCGATGAGCAGCGGCCCCGCGGTGCGCCACGGCCGGCGGGCGGTTCCGCCGGCCTGTGGGTGCCGGCCGGATCCGCCGGCCTCCCGGGGCAGGCCGTCATGGCCCCCCGGGTGGACGGTCTGGTAGTCGGCGCCCAGTGGGGCCGTCTGGGCCTCCGGGTTCCGGTGTTCGTACGGTGCTGTCACTGGTGTCCCTGTCGGGGTCGGCCGGAGGTGGCGTTCCCTCGTCCTGCCGCAGCGGCCGGATGGCCCCGCGGCGTTTCACGGCTCAGCCCGGATGCGTCGGGCGGGCAGTTGAGCCCGCCCGTCACATCCGGGCCGAATGGTGTTGATCCCCTGGATGACGTGGCCGTTTCCGTGCCACGCCCGGAAGGATCAGGCGCCGAAGGCCTCGGCGAGCTCGGTGAGGAAGGTGGTGTAGTTCTGGATGTCCTCGTGCACGTAGAAGTCCTCCGGCAGGTAGACGATGTTGCCTTCCTTCACGGCGGTGACGTTCTGCAGTGCCTCGGAGCCCTCGATCAGCTCGGCGGCCGGCTGGTAGCCATCGGCGTCGGCGTCAGTGGTGGCGGCGTCTCGGTCCATGACCAGGAGCCAGTCCGGGTTGGCCTCGGCGATGGCCTCCACGGAGATGTCATCACCCTGGTGGTTGGTCGAGCCCTCGCGCTCCAGCGCCGGGGTCAGCCCGAGCATGTCGAACACCGGGCCGATGGCGCGGCCGGTGGACGGGGCGGCGTAGGAGAGGTCGCCTCCGGTGGCGATGAGCCCGACGACGGTCTGCTCGGCATCGTAGGCACCCTTGGCCTCTTCGATGGCCGCGTCGAAATCGGCGACCAGGGCCTCGGCCTCGGCCTGCTTGGCGAAGATGTCACCCAGCAGGGTGGTCTGGCGGCGCAGCTCGCTCTCCAGCGGCTCCCCCTCCACCACGTTGGTGTCGAGGAAGGCGGCGTCACCGATCAACGGCTTGATCGCCTCGGTCTGACCGGAGAAGCGCTGGCCGTTCAGGACCAGGTCCGGCTCGGCCTCGACGAAGCCCTCCATGTTGGGCTCTCGGTGGCTGCCCAGGTCGATGATCGAGTCGTCGGACGGGTAGTCCACGGTGCCCTCGTTCATCAGGCCCAGCGGGGCGGCGGACAGTTCCACGCCCCAGTCCTCGAGGGTGCGGAAGATGCGGTTGTCCGTGGCGATGATCGAATCGGCGGACTCGATGGTCACCTGGTTGCCGGCCATGTCCTCGATCTCCAGCGGGAAGGACTGCGCTTCAGCGCTGGCGCCGGCCGAGCCCGAGGCGCTCGAGGAGGCGGAGGCCGAGCTGTCGGTGGTCTCGGCTTCAGAACCGCCACCGCAGGCGGTCAGGGCGAGGGCGGCAGTGGTCACCAGGGCGGCCAGGCCGAGGCGTCGATTCGTGATCTGCATGCGAGTGGAACTCCTTGGGAAGTGCAGGGCTGCGAGCGCAGGCGTGGCGGGGACATCCTCGTCTCCGGCTCCTGCATTTGGTAAGCCTTACCTTAGACGATTAGGTCACGCACTCCGTCGCTTATTGCGGATACATGTCGAGAAGTGACGCAGATCTCACTCAGCATTCGGTCCCGGCGGGCCAGTCCCCCACCTGGACGGGCAACGCCCCGGGCGCCTCGGCCTCGCCGGTCAGGACGGCCACCAGCGCCTCGAATGCCCCGGGAGTGCGGCCGTACAGCGCGACCCTCGCGCCGCCGTCGGGCACCGAGGAGGTGGCCAGGCCGAACGGCGCGTCCAGGGCGACCACCACGTCCCCCTGCCCGGACCCGCGAGCGCTGCCGACGAGGGCCACCACGGGGCCGGCGCCCACCGTGAGCCCGGCGGCCTCAGCGGCTTCGGCCAGCCGGGCGCGGTCGATCTCGTTGCCGCCGCTGATCTGCAGGGAGTCCTCCACCAGCGGTGTGCCGCAGGCGCCGTCCACCACGGTGATGGCCGCCGCGGACAGGTCCCGGGAGACCTGCTCCGGGTCGGCCCCAGTCTCGTTTCCTGTCCCGTTATCAGCCCCGCCTTCTGTCCCGTTCCTTGTCCCATTCATGGTCCCGACGCCGGCCTGCTCCTTCTCCTCGTCCGTCGCCTCCTCGAGTTCCTGGGCCAGGTGATCCCGCCACATCAGCATGGTCACCACCCGCTCGGCGGCCTCGTCCAGGCGCTCGGCCGGGACCTCGCCGGCGTCCACCGCCTCGACCAGGGCGTCCCGGGCCCCCGGCAGGTCGGAGGGCATCGGCAGCAGGTCGGCGCCGGCCGCCAGCGCCCGGACCGGGGCCTCGTTCGCGCCGTAGCGTTCCACGAGGGCGCCCATGTTCAGTGCGTCGGTCACCACGACGCCGTCGTACGGCTCGGCGTCCGGCCGAGTGCCGTCCGCCGCGCCATCCGCCGCTCCGTCCACCGCACCATCCGCTTCGTCGTTTGCCGCACCATCCACGGCAGAATCGGGTACCGCGAGTCCGCGCAGGGCCTCATAAGCGGGAGCGGACACCGAGGACGGGACGTCCGGCTCCAGCTCGGGCACGATGACGTGCCCCATCATCACCATCGGGGTGTACTGGTCCCCGCCCAGCAACTCTTGGAACGGCAGCCAGTCACGGGATTCCAGGTCTGCCACGGAGGCGTCCTGCACGGGGGCGGTCACGTGGGAGTCGTCCGTGACGGAGCCGTGGCCCGGGAAGTGCTTCGGCGCGGGCAGCACCCCGGCATGCAGCAGACCGGCAGTGGCCGCGGTGCCGAGGGCGGACACGGTCTCCGGGTCGGAGGAGAAGGACCGCGCCCCGATGGCCGGATCGCCCGCGCCGATCGTCACATCCACGCTCGGCGCGAAGTCCAGGGTGAAACCCAGCTCCGCCAACTGGGCGCCCATCAGGGCGTGGCCGTCGGTGGCGAGCTGGGCTGCGGCGTCCTCGCCCTCGCCACCGTCCTCACCGTCGGCACCCTGCGCACCCGCCATCCCGGCGGCCGCGGCACCGTAGCTCATCGGCGTGGGCCACTCCGCCAGCGGCTCCTTGATCCGGGCCACCAGCCCGCCCTCCTGGTCCACGCTGATGATCCCGGTCCAGTCCCGGTTCGCACTCAGCGCCTCCTGGGTCTCGGCCAGTCGCGTCTTGAGGGCCTCCACGTCATGGGTGCCGTCCGCGGCCACCGGGACGGCGTCTCCCATGACGATGATCCCGCCCAGGTTCAGCTCCTCGATCGAGGCCGGATCGGTCCCCTCTGCCCCGAGCTGGCCGACCAGGACCTGCCCGGCCTTCTCGGCGGTGTCCATTCCGGCGACGGCGTCGGCCGCGGCCTCCTCCAGGTCCGCCGAAGGACCGTCCAGCGCCAGCTCCAGGGCGCTCGGTTCTGGTTGACCCGCACCCCCGGCACCCCCGGTGCCGTCCGTGCCGGAGCCGTGGGCCGGCGTCGTGCCTTCTCCGCTGCCGTCCGGGCCGGCGGGCGTGGTGCAGGAGGTGAGCGCCAGTGCTGCGGCCAGGACAGCGGTCAGGACAGCCGTGGGGGCAGCGGCGGACGGGCGCGGGCGGGATGAGGTCTTCACCTGACCATCGTAGGGATCCCTGCCAGGCCCTCAGCCCACCCCCCGCTCATCTCTCACCTGTCCCTCACCTGTCTGTCTGGCCGTGAGAGCCCTGTCTGGAGTTCTAGGATGAGTCCATGAACCTTCCCTTCGCACGGTCCGAACAGTCCACCCTGGGCCTCGAATGGGAGCTGGCACTGGTGGACGCCACCGACGGCACGCTGAAGCCGGTCGCGGACCAGGTGCTGGCCGGAGTCGCGGACCAGGCGGAGCTGCACCTCGGGCAGGAGCACCCGCACGTCAAGCCGGAGTTGCTGCTGAACACGGTGGAGCTCGTCACGGACGTGTGCCACTCGGTGTCCGAGGGGATCGGGCAGCTGCGCGACTCCGCCCGCACCGTCCAGCAGGTCACCGGACCCATGGGCGTGGAGCTGTACTGCCAGGGTTCGCACCCGTTCGCGGAGCCGACCCTGGAGCAGGTCACCCCGGCGGACCGCTACGGCAAGATGATCGACCGGACACAGTGGTGGGGCCGGCAGATGCTGATCTACGGGGTGCACGTGCACGTGGGCCTGGATGACGTGCGCAAGGCCATGCCCGTGGTGGACGGGCTCGTGAACTACGTGCCGCACTTTTTGGCGCTGTCCGCCTCCAGCCCCTTCTGGGCGGGCGTGGACACCGGCTACCAGTCCCAGCGGACCCTGATGTTCCAGCAGCTGCCGACGGCCGGACTGCCCTTCCAGTTCCGTGAGTGGTCCGGGTTCGAACAGTGCGTGGCGGACCTGACCAAGACCGGCGTGATCGACGACGTCACCGAGTGCCGCTGGGACGTGCGCGCCGTGCCGCGGCTGGGCACCGTGGAGATGCGCGTGTGCGACGGCGTGGCCACCCTCGAGGAGCTCGCCGCCATCGCCGCCCTGACCCAGTGCCTGGTGCAGGACTTCTCCGACACCCTGGAGGCCGGCGGCACCATCCCCACCATGCCGCCGTGGCACGTGCAGGAGAACAAGTGGAGGGCCGCCCGCTACGGCCAGGACGCCATCATCATCCTGGACGCGGCCGGCGAGGAGACCCTCGTCTCCGAGCACCTGCGCGCCGAGCTGGCCCGGCTGGCACCGGTGGCCGAGCGCCTCGGCTGCTCGGCCGAGCTGGCCGGCGTGGAGGACATCCTCGCCGGCGGCGGCGCGGCGGCGCACCAGCGGCGGGTGGCTGCGGCGGTGGAGACTGCCAGCGGTGCCGGTAGTGCGGAAGGTGCCGGGCCGGCGTCGGGCACGGGCGTGACGCACGACGACGGCGCTCCCCTCCGCGCGGTCGTCGCCGATGCGGTGGCCCGGACGCGGGTGTCGATCGAGGGTTAGGATGCCGTCTCGGGTCCCGTGCCCTGCAACAACTGACGCTGATAGGGGCCCGGGACGAAGCCCGCCAGATCGGGCATCAGCAAGGTGAAGAGCTGGGCTCCTTGGATCGGGCGCACCGTCACATCGTCAGCACCGGCGGGCGTCACCAGGTAGGTCCCCAGGGAACCGGCGTTCAGGATCATCAGAGGCAGGACGGACGCAGGAGTTCGAGAACGGTCTGACTCCACGAGCCATAGGCCGAACCCCTCGTGGGCCCATAGGTCTTGCCAGCGCTGATGACCGGCCAGGGGTGCTGGCAGCGTATACCCCGGGTCCATGGAGCGCCGGACCAGGTCACTGAGGGAGACCAGTTCCTGCTCGAGTCGGCCGGAGAAGGCTGGTACGACGCCCATGGCGCGGAACATCATCTCACCACCGCGAGTGGCCGAGACCGTTCCGATCCGAGCCGGCGACCACCCCTTCGGGACGACCACCACCGTGGCATCCGCCCGGCGTGAGAGTTCGAGCCGAACCTCCCGGCCCTCGCCGCTGAACGCTGTGAGACTAGCGGTGTCTTCGGGCCCCTGGAGGATTCTGGCCACCCGTGATGCCCACTGTCCCCAACGCAACCCGTCCGCGTCGGCCAAACCGAGCTCTGTGGCTTGGTGGGAGGCCTCGGAGTCCAGACGTCCCCAGGACTTGCCTTCGGGGTGATGGCGGAGCAACTCCAGCAGGGGATCCTGGATCACGGCCAACGGCACCGCATCCCATCCGTCCGACTCGGCGAAGCCATCCGAGGGGTCGCCGGTGGTGGCGGCTACCGGCCTGTCATCCACGCGCAGGAACTCGTCCTCGGGACCGCCCCGCGGCACGGCAGGCTCCCAGTCCTCGGGAATGCGCCCGACGAGGGTGTCCAGGATGCCGTCCATCAGGGGCAGGTCCTCCAGCCCCACGGTAGCGATGAGGCACAGGACCGGGTCGTGATTCCAGACATCCACCGTGGCCGAACCGGTACCGTCCGTGTCCGGCCAGAGCATCCAGCGGATCTCTGCCGCAGCCGAAGACTCGTGAACGGTGGAGACACGCAGGAATCGGAGCCCGAACCAAGCCCCCTCGCGCCAGTGGTCCGTACCAACGGGCCACGCATCGTGGCCTCGAGCACGGCGGAGGTCGAGGCGAGAGCCGATTCCCTGACCTTCGCCCCATCGGAACACCATGAGGGTCGGCCGAAGCGGCCGTCCTTCGACACGTGGGAGCATCGCCACGTCCATCCCGGGAAGAGCAATCGTGGTCCAGCGCGGTGGGAGGGACAGGGCCATCAGACGATGTCCCCTTCGGCGTACGCCTTCTGGCGCTCTTCCTCGGTCCAGGTCTCGTCGAAGGACTCGTCGATGACCGCCGTGGTCAACTGGCCACCACCCCAGGAGATCAGGGTGACGAGGAGCCAACCGGGCACACCGCCCACCCCCAGAGCAGTGACACCGGCAGCCGTTCCAGCGTCGACGGCGCCCGAGGCCATGAACGTCAAGATCTCCTGGGCAAGAACCCGGCGAGTCTGGGTGGTGACCTGTTCATCACTGAGGAGCGGGTTCTGTTCCGAGAACTCCTTCTCGAACTCCTTGGTGTTCCACCCGCTGGACACCAGACCCGTAATGACGGTGACGTTGACGTCGAAGAACTTCTTGCCGGCAGCATCCAGGCCGATGCTCTTGTACGCGGCGTCGAAGATCGCGCTCTTGGGCACGCCCTCGATCTTCCCACTGGCAACGTTGATACCCTGTGCCGCCAGGTACTCCACCATGTTCGGGGGATCCGCGAACGACGAACCGTCCGGGGCGGTGACATTGGTGAGTTCGATGTCGTTGTAGTCCTCGTCCTGGGCGATCGCCAGCTGGACCGCATAGGTCAGGTAGGGATCCTCCGCGGAGCCGGATCGGACCAGCTCGCCTGCCTCGTTGTAGGACCACTTCACGCCGTCGGCGTCCATGTAGTCGTAGGGCAGGTCTTCGAGCGGAACGGATTCGGCGATCTTCAGGTAGTCGGCCTCCGAGAGTCCGTCGATCCCGCCGAAGAAATGGCTTCCTTGGAGGAGCACCGAGAGTTCCTCGGGCGTTTCCACAATGTCCAGGGCCGTGGTCCGGTTGACATAAGCAAGCTTGGACAGCTCGTCCAGATCGATGGCTGATACCGCATCGGCCAGAGCGTTTCGGGCCTCTTCAATCGTCAGGTAGATGTCGATGGCCGTCTGCTGGTGCTCGTAACGCTCCTGGTCTAGGGCCTTGAGGTGTTCCGGAGGCGTCTGGCCGTGCTTCCGGACGTAGTCTTCCTCGTCCCATTCCCCGGTATAGACCTTGTTCTTGTCCCGGTCATACTCGTAGAGGCGGGTCAGCCAACCCCGAGCCCAGTAGTCATACGGCTCCTTCTTGCCCTGTTGCGTCTGGATGGCCGCGTCAAAGGTCGTTGCCGCAGAGGCGAAGATCTCGGCACCGTGTAGGAGTCCACCGAGTTTCTCGGCCACCGGCGTCATGGCTTCGAAGACCGTTTCCTTGTCAGCACCCCCGTAGACGTCCTTGAAGCGGGACCACTGGCGCACGACGTCCATGAGGACATCATGGGTATTGCGGACGGCTTCCATGGTGCTTTCCGCACCGACGACAACGCGAGAGGAGGGCGGTAGAGGAACAGCCCACGACACGAAGTTGTCATGCTCTTCAGGAAGGATGTTGTCAGGGACTGACGCCTCATGCCAACGTATGGTCTCGAATCTCATGGCACCTTATCCGTCATTGCCCTATTGGGCATCATGGGCGATGGCGAAGGGTTCGGGATTGTAGGAACCCGGTGTCTCGGCATCGGAAGGCGGCGTGAACTCCCATGCTCCGTTATCGGGATCCTCGGGGGTGGGCCTTGAGGTGTCCACCTCACCGTGTTCTCCCCCGGTGCGGAACTCCGGGTATACATGCTCCGCGCCGGCGGCATCAGCAGCCATCGCAGCATCCCCTGATGCGTAGTAGACAACCACGTCCCGCATGGCGTCGAGGAGGCTGCGAATGTCACTTTCGATTGATTCGTAGTGTGGAATCAACTGCTCATCATAAAATCGGTCGTAGGCAGCATTGGTCCGATTGGCGCTGTCCAAGACCTGGTCGGTCTCGTCCGTCCCGTAGGTCCCGGTGTCCACTGAGTCCTTGTCCACGTCCAGGCCAGTGAAATGCTTGTTGTCGTTGGAGAGGATCCCCTCAAGGTCATTGATGACCTGCTGGCATCCGTCCAGATCAATCCAGTAGGAACTCATGTGCGAGCGCCACCCTTCCTCGTCTCCTCCAGACTAGGAGGCCCCGGTAAGGGGCAACAATGGGGAGAACTCCCCATCCCCGCGCCGCTCAGGCCACCAGCGAGATGCTCTCCACCGGTTGGCCGGGGTCCGCCGCGAAGTCCAGGCTGGACGGTGCCACCCCGTCGGCCACGAGTTGTGCCCCGAGCGCGGCGACCATGGCCCCGTTGTCCGTGCAGAGCCGCACTGGCGGCACCGTCAGCCCGATCCCGGCGTCCGCGCATCGCTCGGCCAGCAGCGAGCGCAGCCGGGAGTTGGCGGCCACTCCCCCACCGAGCAGCAGGTGGGTGATGCCGTGCTCCGTGCAGGCGCGGACCGCCTTGGCGGTGATCACGTCCGCGACCGCCTCCTGGAAGGACGCGGCGATGTCCGCCGTCGGGATCTGTTCCTCCGGCACCCCGGCGGCCTCGAACTGCTCGACGCACCGGGCCACGGCGGTCTTCAGCCCGGAGAAGGACCAGTTGTGGCGGTGCTTGCCTGGCTCTTCCGCACTGCCCACGAACTTCGGAGCGCTGAGTCCTCGCGGGAAGCGGAAGGCCTTCGGATCGCCCTGCTGGGCCAGCCGGTCGATCACGGGTCCACCCGGGTAGCCGGCGCCCAGGAGCCGGGCGACCTTGTCATAGGCCTCGCCGGCGGCGTCGTCGATGGTGGAGCCGAGCAGCGTGACGTCCGTGGTGAGGCGGTTGACCTGCAGGATCTCGGTGTGCCCGCCGGAGACCAGCAGGGCACCGAGGCTCTCCGGGAGCCCGGTCGGTTCCGGGGAGAGCACGACGCCGGCCGGCCGGGCCCCGCTGGCGGCCGGCGGTACCGCGGTCCGCACCTCGTCCAGCACGCCCACGCCGACGTGGGCGACCAGGTGGTTGAGGCCGTAGAGCGGCTTGCCGGCGGCCAGGGCCAGGGCCTTCGCGCCGGCCACCCCGACCATCAGCGCGCCGGCCAGCCCGGGGCCGGAGGTCACGGCGATCGCGTCGAGATCGTCCAGGGTGACCCCGGCGGTGTCCAGGGCCTGCTGCAGGGTGGGGAGGAACTCCTCGAGGTGGGCTCGGGCCGCGATCTCGGGGATGACGCCTCCGAAGCGGACGTGCTCCTCCATGGAGGACGCCACGGCGTTGGCCAGGAGTTCGGTGCCGCGCACGATCCCGAAGCCGGTCTCGTCGCAGGAGGATTCGATGCCGAGGACGAGGGGTGCGGTGGAGGCAGGCATGCGCTCCATTCTACGAGCGCCCGGCTCCGCCTATCGCGAGATCGCTACACGTCGGGACACGCACCGGGCGGTTCGACAGTGACCGCTTCCATGAGGGGAGAGGCAGCCTCAGTCGCGGGGAACCGGGCACCACCGGAGGTCGACGGCCAGCTCACCGGCACCGAGGCCGGAGGCGAGGGCGGCGGCGGAGTCCACGGCCGGCGTCGGGAAGACCAGCTCGGCCGTCTCGGTCCAGGTGCCACAGGGCTGCAGCACGCGCCACGCACCCTCGGCCGAACACGGGGCCAGGACGGAGCCGACGCTGGCGAGCACCTCACCGGAGCCCAGCCGGACCAGCTCGGCGATCAGCCCGCTGACGCGCACGGTGCCGGGGCCCGAGATCACGGCGTCCTCGAGCACGCCGTGGACGTCCACGCTCACGCCGGCGGGGACGTCCAGCAGCCCGGAGACGGAGCCGAGAAGGGTGGTGGATTCCGCCGGGGTGCCGTCCAGGACGGTCACTCCACCCCAGGCGATCTCGGCGTTCTTCCACATGCTCTCCACGCTAGGGAGCACGCCGTACGCCCGCCACCGGCGGTGATGGGGACCTCTACCCATCGACAGATCAGACGATCCGTGCTATACGTCCTCAGAGGTCGGGGCCGGCGGTGTCCCACTCGCCAGCGTCGGAACCACCATAGACACCGACGGACCAGGATGCATAGTCGTTCAGGGCCACGATCTCCCGGTGCCAGGCGCGGCCGTCCTCCCCCTCGTACAGCCAGGCGGGGGCGCCCAGCTCCAGGGCGGACGCGGCGATCTGCGCCTGCGAGACGGTCTCGGACAGCGAGTACAGCTCGTGCACGCGGCGCCGGTAGCGCTGCGTCCGGCGGGCCAGGGCCAGCTCGCCGGCGCGGGTCTCACGGGCCGCGCGGTCGGACAGGGCCTCGGCCAGTTCCAGCAGCACCTCGTCCACCGCGTCCAGCGCGGAGTAGGGTCCGCGGTGGTCCGCACGGTACTGGCCGGCGATGTCCTGCCACGTCTCCGTGGTGCCGCCCGAGGCGCTGCCGGGGAACCCGCCGGAGACATCGTCAGGGGCAGGGAGGTCGTGCACCGTGGCCTCCTGGGGGTACTCGGTCCGCGTGCGGTTCATACTGCGGTTCATACCCTGTGACATGCGCAGACCTCCACGCTCAGCGGTCGGTTCTGCACCGGTTCCGCAGCGCTCACCGGCGCAGGATCTCCGCGGCCTCGGAGGGCGTGTGGAGCCGGTAGCCCAGGTCCCGGACGGTGGCCGGGGTGCCCGTCACGGTACGCGGCACGGCCACGTACGACGCCGGCCCGATCACCTTCGCCAGCTGACCCACCCAGGCCTGGGTGTCGGCATGCTTGCGCGAGGGGTCCACGGCCAGCACCAGATGCATCGGCGCGTAGCGGTACAGGCCCTGGGCCAGCGTGCCCACGTCGGAGCCGTCGCCGAGTCCGTAGCAGACCACGGTGGCCCCGGGCCGTCCCCCGTTGAGGATGCCGGCCGCCGACCACCTCCGGTGCCCGGCCCGCTCCGCCGCCTCGACGGCGTCATCCAGCAGCCCGGCGAACACCAGCCGGGTGCGGCGGCGCCCCGAGGAGTCCAGGGGGGCGTCCGGATCGCCGGTGTCCGCCGCGGCGGTCAGCCCCTCGGCCTGCGGCGAGGCGTGCTCCAGCATCTCGCGCAGGTCCGGGTCCTCGGTGGAGAACCAGGGCACGACGCCGGCCGGCCCGCCCCGTCGTCCGGCCGCGGTCCCGCGCGGGTCCGGGTGCAGGCCGGGGTACTGGGCCGGGTGCTGGGCCGGCTGATCAGTCGACGGCCCGGTGACCGGGGTGGGACCGGCCTCGGCGTCGGGGCCGGAGCCGTCCATGAGCAGCCCGTAGGCGGCCTGGAGCGCCTGCGCCGGGATGGCCTCGGGGGCCCAACCGGGGAGCTCGGTCACGGTCTCGGGGTTGATGGCTCCCACGGCGCCCGTGGGCCGAGGGCGTCCCGCAGTACCGCGGTGGCGTCCCCCGGCAGCGGCCGGCTGGCCTGCCGGTTGCCCTCCGCGCGAATCGGCCTGTCCTTGCCGGACGGCGCGGGGGCCCGCTCCAGGTTCGGCGATGCGCCCGTCGATCGGCCGGGTGGCCGTGCCGGCAGGGGCACCGACGCCTCCGCCGACGCGTCCGCCGGTGCCTCCGCCGGTGTCTCCACCGGTGGTCCGGTGGCCGTCGGGCTCGGTCTGGGGGCCGGCGTCGTGCCCGAGGTTGCGGCCCACCCGGGTGCGCCCGTCCCCCGGGGCGGAGCGCGTCCGGTTGGTACCCGGGGACCGCGGCGGGAGGGCGTCCGCGCGATAGGTGACGCGGTCCTCGTCTCCCTCCACGCGGAGGCTGTAGATGGAGTAGGTGGTGCCAGGCCGGAAGTGCAACTCGGCCTCAGAGGCGAGCTCCTCGAGGGAGTCCGCGAAGACGGACTTAGGCCAGCGCACGGTCGCCGCCCACGGTCGCTGCCGTCCGCACCGTCATTCCGGGCTGCGAGGACGCCTCCGTGTAGGAGAGCACCGCCACGTCCACGGACCAGGAGTCCAGCTTGCGGGCGAGGTCGGCACGCAGCGACTCCCCGCACACGAGCACGGGCTGCTCCCCCTCGGCCACGCGGGAGGCCACGGCGGTACGCACCCCGTCCGCCAGGCGGTTGAAGACGTCCAGGGAACCGGTGATGGTGGAGCCCTCCGGGCCGGTGCGCAGTCCCTCCAGCAGCCCCTGCTCGAACACGGGGTCCAGGGTGACGGCCGTCAGTACGCCGTCCAGGCTCGCCCGCTCGGCGATCACCGGGGCGAGCGCCAGCCGGCTGGCCTCCACGAGGTGCTCGACCACCTTGGAGGTGCCGGCGCGCTGGGCGATGGTCTCCAGGATGCGGGGCAGGTCGTTGATGGGCACGCCCTCGGACAGCAGGCCCTGCAGCACCTGGTGCACGGTGGAGGCGGGCACCAGCGCGGGCACCACGTCCTCCACGGTCTCCGGGGAGTCGGCGGCCACGGCGTCCAGCATGGTCTGCACGTCCGCGCGGGAGAGCAGCCGGGCGGCATGGCGCTCCAGCACGGAGGCCAGCTGGGTGGTCACCACGGTGGTGCGGTCGAAGACGGCGGATCCGGCCATCTCGGCGGTGGTGCGCATCTCCTCCGGGATCCACTTGCCGTCCAGTCCGAACACGGCCTCCCGGGTGGGAGCGCCGGGCAGGGCCGCGAGGTCCCCGCCGAGGGCGAGCAGCCGCCGGGCAGGGGCCTGCCCCTCGGCGGCGGTGGTGCCCGCGATCAGGATGCGGTAGGTGCCCGGGAGCAGCTCGACGTTGTCCCGGGTGCGGACCTGCGGGATGACGAGGCCCAGGGAGAGGGCCATCTGCTCGCGCACCCCGCGGATGCGGGCCACCAGGTCATCCGGGGAGCCGTTGGCCAGGTCCACGATGTCCGTGGCCAGGTGCACCTCCACCGGGGAGGTGCGCATGCGAGCGATCAGGTCCGCGCCCGGATCCTTCGGTGGCTGGACGGCGTCCGCCGCCTTGGTCTTCTCGGCGTCCTCCGCCTCCTGGGCGCGCGCCTTGCTGGCCGCCCGGCCCGCCAGGATCAGGGCCGCTCCGAGGATCAGGAACGTCAGCAGCGGCATGCCCGGGATCAGGCCCATGGCGATGGCGGCCACGCCGGCCACCACGAGCGGGGTGGAGAACTGGGAGAGCTGCTTGGTGGTGGAGGTGCCCAGGTCGTCGTCCGCCGTGGACCGGGTGACGATCATGCCGGTGGCCGTGGCCATCAGCACGGACGGGATGATGGTGACCAGGCCGTCGCCGATGGACAGGAGCGCGTAGGTCTCCAGCGCCTCCATGGCGTCCATGCCGTGCATCATCATGCCGACCACCACGCCACCCACGAGGTTGATCACCAGGATGATGATGCCCGCGATCGCGTCGCCCTTGACGAACTTCGAGGCACCGTCCATGGCGCCGTAGAAGTCGGCCTCCGCCGTGACCTCCCCGCGCCGGGTCCGGGCCTGGTCCTCGGTGATGAGGCCGGCGGCCAGGTCCGCGTCGATCGCCATCTGCTTGCCCGGCATGGCGTCCAGGGTGAAGCGGGCACCGACCTCGGAGACGCGCTCGGCGCCCTTGGTGATCACCACGAACTGGATGATCACCAGGATCAGGAACACCACGAAGCCGATCACCATGTTGCCGCCCACGGCCACCTGGCCGAAGGCGTCGATCACCTGGCCGGCGTGGGCCTCCCCCAGCACCAGGCGGGTGGAGGCCACGTTGATGCCCAGCCGCAGCATGGTGGCGGCGAGCAGCAGCGAGGGGAACACCGAGAAGTCCAGGGGCTTCTTGACGAACATGGTGTTCAGCAGGATCACCAGGGACAGCGAGATGGACACCACGATCAGCACGTCCAGCAGCGGTGCCGGCACCGGGACGATCAGCAGCAGCACGATCAACACGAAGCCGATGGGCATGGCCAGCGGCTTGAGCTTCTCCAGGTTCACGGAGGCTGCCTTCCTTCGGTGCGGGATGCTGCGGTGGTGCGGGTGCGGGTGCGGGGCGCGGTGGTGCGGAGGCGGGGCGTCCGGCCCAGAGTCTCCCCCGCGGTCCCCTATGCCCGGGAGCGGACCACGGGGGTCCGGTTTGCCGCGGCGGGTGGAAAATCGCGGCGCCTCCGTGCGGATAACCGTGGTGACGGACGGACCGGTCCGCGCCAGACGGCGGCGGCTGGACCGCCAGCGAGGAGGGCCAGCCATGGCTCGGACGACCCGGTGGCTGCTGCTGTCCCTCGCGGCTCTGGGGGTGGTGTTCCTGCCCGCCTTCGCCACGCCGCCCGTGGCCGCCGGGCCACCCCAGGTGACCCTGGGCGGCACCGCGGACCGCGCCGAGGTGGACAGAGCCTCGGCCGCCGGCCGGGTCCGGCAGCTGATGTCCCCGTGGTGCACGGACGTGCCGACCTCCGTCCATGCGGGCTCGGGCGGGCAGGCGGGCTACACGGTGGACTGGCACCCGTTGTCCGGCCGCAGCGAGGACCCGAGCGTGTTCATCAAGGTCGGGCTGCAGTGGCCCACAGACCACGCCGGCACCCGGGCGGTGGCCCTGCACGAGTGCGCGCACATCCTGCAGTACCGCGCCTACGGCTTCGACGCCGACGCCCTGGCGTCGGACATGGACCGGATCTACCCCCACGGCACCTCCTCCGGGACCGAGCACATGGCCGACTGCATGGCGGACCTGATGGGCGCCGAACGCTCTGGCGTGGTGGACGGCCAGGGCTACTCGGCCGGCTACGGCGGGGAATGCACTCCGGCGCAGTCCGCGGCGGCGGCGGAGCTCATCGAAGGCCGCCTCCCCTCCTGACCCCCTTACAACTGAGTCCCATGAATTGCCCCCTGGAACGCGTCAGCAAAGCCAATTCATGGGACTCAGTTGTCGGGCTGACGGGCCGGTGGAAGGGTCACGCTCCCGGTCCGTCACTGCACAGGAGACCACGGTCCCGGATTCGTCCACGGCTGGCCCCTCTCCGCCCTCGGCGATCGGTCACCGTGTCAGTCAATGGGAGTATGAGCCCAACCGATGCGCAGCCCACCCTGGAGATCTTCACCCTGGCTGAGGGCCGAAAGCTCGGCCTCTCGCGCCACCGTCTCTACCGGTCCGGGCTGGAGATTCCGTTTCACCGGCTGCGCATCACTCCCCCGCCCCTGGAAGCGGCCACGGCCAACGTCAGCAATTCAGAACTGGCACGCACGCTCTCCCGGCAGGATCCGTCCCTCGTCATCAGCCACCAGACCGCCGCCGAGACGTGGGGGCTGTGGTTGCCGGCGAGGATGCAGACCACGCAGCTGCACCTGTCCCGCGTCCGGGGCAAGGCCGGGATCCCCCGATATCGAGGGGCGGTGGGACATTTCATCCGCGCCGGCGTCCGTGATGTGCGGGACATCGACGGGTTTCGCATCACCTCGCCGGAATGGACCTGGGTCGATCTGGCTTCGCAGCGGCTGACCGTGGAAGAGCTGGTCGCGGCTGGAGACTCCCTCCTGCAGCGCGACGACGGATTCCCCCGGCCGCAGAAGTACATCGGCGCCAACCCCCTGGCCACCAAGGACTCCATTCTCGAGGTCTTGGGCCGACGCAAGGGTTCCCCGGGTATCAGGAAACTGCGCCTGGCCGTGGACCTGCTCCGTGAGCGGGTCGACTCCGAGCCGGAGTCACGGCTCAGGCTGAAGATCGTCGACGGCGGCTGGGACGAGCCCGCGACCAACCCGCGGATCCGCTTCGCCGACGGATGGGAGTGCGATATCGACCTGGCCCTGCTGCAGCAGAGGATCGCCCTGCAATACGAGGGCAATCACCACTTCACGCTCGAGAAGCAATACAGATCCGATATGCATCGGGACGAACAGATCCGGGCGCGTGGCTGGGAACCCCTCCGCGTCGATTCCGCGGTCTTCACCCGCCAGGGGTGGCAGGCCTTCATCTACCGTCTGACCACTGCCATAGAGCGCCAACAGCGACAGTCGTCGTGGATGCCGTTCACCGTCGGCCCCTGACCCCTCCAACGAGGTTGCACGGATTGGCCCCGGGGCCGTGGATCGGGGGCCAAATCGTGCTACTCAGTTGTGATGTTCAGGGGGAGAGTTGGGAGGTTCAGGCGGAGAATCACTCGAACTCGGGGAGTCGGATGTCCTTCAACTCGTGGATGCGCCCGGCGCGGCGGCGCACCAGCTTGGCGTCCAGCTTCAGGGTGAACGCGATGACCATCGCCACCGCCCCGTACAGCTCGGTGGGCACGGGGGCGCCCACTCGGCAGTGGTCGTGCATCATCCACGCCAGGTCGATGTTCTTCACGAGCGGCACCTGGGCCTCGGCCGCCCGTTCGCGGATGCGCGCGGCCACCTCGCCCTTGCCGGCGGCCACCACCACGGGGGCGGCGTCCCCGGCCTTGTAGCGCAGCGCCACGGCCACGTGCACGGGATTGACCACCACGGCATCCGCGCTGGAGACGTCCGAGATCATCCGGTTGCGGGACATGGACAGCTGCCGCGAACGCCGCTGCGACTTCACCAGCGGGTCCCCCTCGGAGCTCTTGTGCTCGCGCTTGGCCTCGTCCTTGGTCACGCGGGTCTGCTTGCGGTTGCGCTTGGCCACCACCAGCACGTCCGCCGCGGCCATCACCAGCCCCGCCAGCACGGAGAACCACAGCAGCTGCAGCGCCGAGCCCGTCACGATCCCGGTGACCGCCTCGAGGGGCAGCAGTCCGGCGCCCATCAGGCTCGTGGCCACGGCCTGGATCACCCAGTACATCAGCACACCCACGGCCGCGGACTTCACGAGCGCCTTGGCCGCGTTCCACCACGCCTGCGGGCCGAGGATCTTCTTCGCGGCGGAGACGGGGTTGAAGTGGTCGAACTTCGGGGCCATGGACCGGAACGTCACGGGCCCCTGGAAGAACGGGGTGGCCACGGCGGCGAGCATGGCCACGGCCAGCAGCGGCAGCAGCACCCCGCCCAGGGCCCCGCCGGCCTGGGCGAGCACCTGCAGGGCCACCTGCGGATCCCCCGAGCGGGCGGCGCGCCCCACCTGGAACAGCGCGTCCGTGGCCGCCGCCTGCGCGGACACCAGCGTCAACGGGATCATCACCGCCACGGCTGCCACCACCACCCACGCGGACACTTCCGCGGAGCGGCCGAGCTTGCCCTTCTTGCGCACATCACGCATCTGCCGCTCGGAGGCCTGCTCGGTGCGCTCACCGGCCTCGGAGCTCATCGCCGCCTCACCCGTCGCCTCACAAGGCCCCTCATCCCGAGACCCGCCGGATCAGTTCCAGGGCGGAGTCGTTGAGCTGGTCCAGGGCCGTCGGCAGCGCGGCGAACACCAGGCCGCCGAAGGCCAGGGTCACGAGGATCTTCAGCGGGAAGCCCAGCGAGAAGGCGTTCAGCGTGGGCGCCACGCGCGTGAGCAGCCCGAGCCCGACGTCGGCCAGGAACAGGACCGCGATCAGCGGTGCCGCGATCTGGGCGGCGGCGGCGAACATCCCCGTGAACGCCGCGGCCACCGCGGCGGCGGCCGTGGACATGTCCGGCAGGGTCCCGAGCGCGATGGCGTCGAAGGAGGTGCCCAGGCCCATGAACAGGGGGATGTGCAGCCCGCCGGCCAGCATCAGGGCGATCGCCCCGTTCTGGAACAGGCGGGTGAACTGGGCCCCGTTGACCATGGAGCCCGGGTCGTACGCGGTGGCCATCTGAAATCCGGAGGCGAGGTCGATCAGGGAGCCGGCCGAGGCCACGGCGCCGAAGGCCACCATCACCAGCACGCCCAGCACCGCACCGGTGGCCGCCTCCGCGGTCCCGGCGGCCAGCAGCGCCCCGGTGCCCAGGCCGCCGTCGGGCACCTCCACCCGTGAGGAGAAGGGCACGGCGAGGCCGAACGCCACGAGCCCCTTGATGCGCCAGGGGAAGGAGGCGTTGGAGAACGGCGGGGCGATGGCGATGAACAGCGTGATCCGCAGCAGCACCAGCAGGTAGGCCTGCAGCCACGCCATGTCGACGGTGACGTCCATGTCAGACCCCGGTCAACCGTTGATGAGGTTCGGGATCTGGTCGAAGGCCCACTGCGTGAACGTGACCATCTCCTGGATCATCCAGTACCCGGACAGCGCCAGCACGATGGCCACGGCGATCGCCTTGGGCACGAAGGACAGGGTGATCTCCTGCACCTGGGTGGCGGACTGCAGCAGGCCGATGAGCAGGCCCACGGCGAGCGCGGTGATCAGCACCGGCGCGGAGAGCTTGGCGGCCATCAGCAGGGCCTGCACCCCGAGGTCCACCACGGCGTTCTGGTCCATCTCAGCCCCCCGCCCCGTTGTACGTGCCCACCAGGGAGCTGATGATCAGGCCCCAGCCGTCCACCAGGACGAACAGCAGGATCTTGAAGGGCAGGGACACCATCACCGGCGGGAGCATCATCATGCCCATGGACATCAGGGCCGAGGAGACCACGAGGTCGATGATGAGGAACGGCACGAAGATGACGAAGCCGATGATGAACGCCGCCCGCAGCTCCGAGATGACGAAGGCCGGGATCAGCGTGGTCAGGGGGGTGTCCGCGGGCGTGGCCGGGTTCTCCAGTCCCGCGGACCGGGTCATCAGGGCGATGTCCTCCTCGCGGGTGAGCGGCAGCATCCACTCGCGCAGGGGCGCCTGTGCCAGGTCCACGGCCTCGGTGAAGACGATCTCGCCGTCCGCGTAGGGGGTGATGGCGACCTCGATGATCTCGGCGATCACCGGCTGCATGATGAAGATGGTCAGGATCAGCGCGATCCCGGCGAGCACCTGGGTGGGCGGGGTGGTGTTCAGGCCCAGCGCGTTGCGGGTCATGGCCAGCACCACGAACACCTTGGTGAAGGACGTGCACATCAGCACCAGGGACGGGGCCACCATGAGCACGCCGAGGCCCAGCAGGGTCAGCACGGAGGAGGACGGGGTGCCGTCGGGGCCGTTGATCTCGATGCTCAGACCCTGGTCGGCGGCACCGCCCGTGCCGCCGGCACCGTCCGGCGCCGGGTCCAGCGTGTCCGCGGCGGCGGGCGCCGCGCCGGCCACGCTCAGCCACCAGAGCACGACGACGGCCAGCAGCACCGCGGCCAGCACGCCGAGTGCTCGGGGCACGCGGGAGACGGGCGCCCGAGACACCCGGGAGACGGAGGGGTTCACGGCCGGGTGCCCTCGGCGCGTCGGCCGGTGGCGGGTCCGGTGTTCCCGCCCAGGCCGGACCACTGGGTGCCGGCGGTCAGGGCGGCGAGCTTGGCCGCGAAGCCACCGGCGGCCGCTGGGCCGGTGCCCTCGGCTCGGTGCGCGGCCTGGCCGGTGAGTGAGGTGGTGGCGCGGTCGGTGGCGGCGGGAACGGTGGCGGGGACCGGCTCGGGGGCCTCCCACGTGTCCACGGTGTGGGCCCCGCCCTCGGTGAAGGCGACGAGGTGGCGCTGCCCGTTGGCCTCCACCACGACCAGGTTCTGCGTCCGGGACACCGCCTGACGCGAGACCACGCGGAGCGCGGACTCGCTCCCGGCGCCGAAACGGCGCCGGGCGAGGCGGGTGGAGAGGTAGAGCGCCAGGGCGACGATGCCCAGGGACAGCACGACCTGCAGAATCTGGCCGAAACCCATATCAGCCCAGGACCTCGGCGTTCTCGTCCCGGATGGCGGTGATCTTCACGGCGAAGTCCAGATCCTGGACCACGACCTCGCCGGAGGCCAGGTGGCGGCCGTTGACGAGCACGTCGGCCGGCGCGCCGGCGGCGCGGTCCAGCTCGAGCACCTGTCCGGGCTTGATGCGCAGCAGCTCGGCCACGGTCAGGGTGGTGCGGCCGATCACCACGGAGAGCTCCATGTCCACGCCGCGGATGCGGTGGACGTTGCGCAGGAAGTCCTCGTCCACGGCGGTGTTGCGGGACGGGCGCTCGTAGGAGGCCCCCTCCCGCACGGCCAGGACGAGGGCGTCGACCCCGTCAACGGTGACGGCGAACAGCTGTGGGGCGGACTCGCCCAGCGAGGCGGCGAAGGGGTTGGTCCCGGCCAGGGCGGGCTCCACGGAGGAGGGGCCCACCGCGCCGGCGGTGGAGAGCCCGGAGTCGATGGCGGGCTTCAGGGCCGCGCCCGGGTCGTCGGCCACGAGGTCGGGCAGCCGGGCGGCGGCGGTCAGCCCGACCACCACGGAGCCGGGCCAGCCGACGGAGCGGAAGACCAGCGGCTGGCCCGTGGCCGGCAGCTGCTCCGTGGCGGACACGGCGCGGGTCTCGATCCGGCCGGCCAGCGGCAGGGCGGCCACGGTGGCGGACACGATCTTGGTGACGGTGTCCATGCGCGGCAGGGCGGCATTCGAATCGGTCACTGGTCCAACTCCGTTTCAACGATCTTCATGTACTTGCGGGATCCGTCCACCACGTCCACGGCGGTGGCCAGCCTCTGGCCGTCCACGGTGAGGTTGAAGAGGCGGTTCGAGGTGTGGGTCAGGGGCAGGATGTCCCCCACGGAGAGCTTGAGCAGGTCCATGGAGTTAATCGGCAGGGGGTTCGTCTCCAGCCGGACCTCCAGGGGGGTCGCGGTGAGCTGCTCCATCGCCAGGCGCGGGGCGTCCTGCTCGGTGTCCACCGGGTTGGAGGAGCCCAGCCGGGGCAGGATGACGTCCGCGGGCAGGGCCAGCGTGAAGCTCTCGGGCGCGCCGGATCCGGTGGTGACCACGAAGGCGGCCACGATCATCAGGTCCGTGGGGCCGGCGGCCTGGGCGAAGCCGGGGTTGTAGTGCACGCCCAGTTCCGGCACGGGGGCCGCGTCCAGCACGCCGGTGAACGAGTAGGCCAGGTCCTCCATGACGCCGGACAGGGTGCGGCGCAGCACGCCGATCTCCGTCCCGGTGAGGTCCCGGTTGGCGGGCAGGGACTCGCCGTCCGAGCCGAGCATGCGGGACACCCAGTCGGCCGCCGTCTCCACGGGCATCTGCAGCACGCCGCGGGTCTCGATCCCGGCGAAGTGCAGGAGCATCATGCAGGTGGTGGCCGGCAGTGAGGCGGTGTACGTGTCATAGGTGGCCAGCACGGCCAGCACCGGGGTCACCGACGTCTTGGTGCGCAGCCGGGTGGTCATCTGGGAGGACCACTGGCGAGCGAAGGTGTCACAGGCCACGTCCAGGATGCGCGAGTGTTCACGGGCCAGCGTGGTGGGACGCTGGAAGTCATAGGGGAGGTAGTGCGCGGACGACGCGATCTCCCCGGACGTGATGGACTGCCCGGTCAACGGATCGATGATGTCGTCCGTGGTGAGGTCCTCTGGACCCATCGGTTCCTCCTCTCAGGCGGGATGCTGCCTGTTCTCGCAGATCCCTATGCCCGAGGTGGACGACCGGCCGTCAGGTTTCGTCGGCCTCCTCGACAGCGTCCCCGCCGGCTCCGGCGTCCGCTCCCGCGTCGGCTCCGGCGTCATCCTGCGTCTGCACCACGATGTCCACGCGCCGGTTGCGGTCCAGCATGTCCCGCTGCCCCTCCATCGGGCGGGTGGAGCCGAACCCGGTGGCCGAGGCCAGCTCCGGCGGAAAGCCCTGGGCGTCCACCATGTGCCGGACCACCTGGACGGCGCGGTCCGCCGAGAGCTCCCAGTTGGACTCGTAGTTCAGCGGCTGGCGGTAGTCGGCATGGCCCTCCACGGCCACGGACCCGCCTTCGGACTCGATCACGGGGGTGATCCCGGCCAGCAGCGTGGTCGCCGAGTCGGACAGGCTCGCGTCGTCCGGATCGAACATCGTCTCGCCGGAGAGGATGCGGATCACCAGGGCGCCGTTGACGTGGTCGAACTCCACGGCGCGCTCCTGGCCGGAGCGCGTGAGGTTGGCCTGCACGCCGGCCTGAATGTCCTCGAGCTTCTCCCCCGCGGTCTGCGGCACGCCGGGTTCCTCCGCCGAGGCCGGGTTCTGCTCGTCGGGGTCCGGCCCGTCCTGCATGGCCTCGATCCCGGCCACCCGGTCATCCAGCTCGGTCTCCTCCTGGCCGAACCCCTTGGCCAAGGAGTTCTTCAGCTGCTCGTACTTGCCCGCGTCGATCGAGGACATGGAGAACAGCACCACGAAGGTCAGGAACAGCACGGTCATCATGTCCAGGTAGGACACGGCCCAGCGTTCGTCCATGTGGGGGGCGTCGATCGAACCCTTCCCCTTGCGTCGGCGGGCCACCTAGGCCGCCTTGGACTTTTTGCCCTTGCCGGAGGTGGCCCCGGTCCCGAGGTGCGTGGAGCTGGAAGCCGAGCCGCCGCCGTCGTGGTCCGCCGTGCCCGTGCCCTTGCCCTTGCCCTTGCCCTTCCCGGAGGCGCCGAGGCGGTAGTCCGGGATCAGGGAGTGCAGCCGGTCCGTGAGGGCGGTGGAGTTCACCCCGGCCTGGATGGACAGGGCGCCCTCCACGATCACCTCCATGTTGGCCTGCTCGAGCTCGCACAGCCGGCGGATGCGGGTGGCGATGGGATGCCAGAAGAAGTTGGCGGTGAGCAGGCCCCACAGCGTGGCCACGAAGGCCGCGGCGATCATGTGCCCGATGTTCTCGGGCTCCGCCAGGTTCTCCATGACGTGGATCAGGGAGGCCACGGTGCCCACGATCCCGATGGTGGGCGCGTACCCGCCCATCTGGGAGAACCAGTTGGAGACCGTCATGACCTCGTTCTGCCGGGTGCCCTTCTGGGCTTCCAGCAGGTCGGCCAGGGCGTCCGAGTCCAGGCCGTCCGCCAGGCCGGTGATGGCCGAGCGGATCAGCGGGTCCTCGGTCTTCTCGGCCTCGGCCTCGAGCTCGAGCAGGGAGCCGCCGCGGGCCTTGGCGGAGAGGGCCGAGACCTCGTCGATCACCTCCTGCGGGGACCGGAGCCTGCCCTTGAAGGCCCAGCCGAAGATCTTGCCGACGTTCTTCAGGTCGCCCAGGGTGGTGCCCATCAGCGAGACGGCGATGGTGCCGCCGAACACGATGATCATCGGGGCGAGGATGAACAGGGACGAGATGGTCCCGCCCTCCAGGATCACCATGACGAAGAGGGAGGCGAAGGCGGCGATGACGCCGATGATCATCAAGGGGTCCACGGCTTACTGCTCCTTGCTGGGGACGGGCGTCAGGTAGTCGGGGTGCTCACCGTGGTGGGGGCGCCCGCCGGCGGATTCAGCGGGCTCAGCTTCAGGGTCGCCGGCGGCGTCGCCTGCGGGGTCACCGTCGGCGTCAGCGGGGGTGGAGGCCCGCCGCAGGACCTCCACCCGGTGCTCGTTGAGGATGTGGTGCACGGTGTCCACGTCCTCGGCGGCGGTGAAGGACCGGCCGGTGATCATGGTGACCACGCAGTTGGTGCCGTTGGCACGGATCTCCTCCACGAGGTCGGGGTTCAGCCCGAAGCGGTCTCCCCGCAGGGTGGTCAACAGGATCATGGTCACTCCTTCCGCAGTGTTCCGCAGTGTTCTGCAGTGTTCTGCAGTGGTTATCGGTCAGCCGGCCGCCGATTTTTCGTCCCGGACGGTCAGTGATTCAGCTGGGTCAGCGCTTCAGGTTGGTCAGCTCGGAGAGGACCTCGTCCGAGGTGGTCACGATCCGGGCGGAGGCCTGGAAGCCGCGCTGGGCCATGATCAGGTTGGTGAACTCCTTGGACAGGTCCGTGTTGGAGCCCTCCAGGGTGCCGGCGGCCAGTGCGCCGAAGCCGTCGTCGCCGGGGGCGCCGAGGGTCGGCACGCCGGAGTTGACGGTGGCGCGGAAGGCGGAGGAGCCCACCTTCTCCAGGCCGGCCGGGTTGTCGAAGGAGGCGATGGCCACCTGGCCCACGGCGCGCATGTCCCCGTTGGAGAAGGTGCCGTTGATGGTGCCGTCCTGGGCGATCGAGAAGCCCACGATCGTGCCCGCGGCGGCGCCGTCCTGGCCCGTGAACGTGGCGGTCTGCATGCCGGCGTAGCCGGTCAGGGCGGAGACGTTCACGGCGACGCCGTCGGCGGTGAGGGTGTCGCCGCTGGTCAGCTGGCCGTTCTCATCGAAGGACACCGTTCCGAGTGCCGGGCCCGATCCGTCGGTTCCCTGCGTGACGTTCCAGGAACGGTTACCGGCCGGGGTGAAGGTCAGGGTCAGCTGGCTCGCAATGCCGAGGTTGTTGTAGACGGTCACCTCGCGCACCAGCGCGTCGTCGCCGGCCTGGGCGTCGCCGGGCAGGTTGCCGCCGAGCTGCGCCGCCGTGGTGGCGCGGGCGGGGGCGGTGGCCATGGCGTCGATGGTCAGCGGCTGGGCGCCGGCGCCGGCCTGCACGTTACCGGCGGCGTCCGCGATCCAGCCGTTGAGCTGCGCGCCGTCCGGGGTGACGAGGTTGCCGGCGGCATCCAGGTTGAAGGATCCGGCGCGGGTGAACAGCTGCTCGCCGCCCTTGGAGACCACGAAGTAGCCCTCGCCGCCGATCATCAGGTCGGTGGCCTTGCCGGTGTTCATCATGGCGCCGATGCCGTGGTCCGTGGTGACGGCGGCGGTGCGCACGCCGAGGCCCACCTGGGCGGGGTTGGTGCCACCGAGGCCGGTGCCGGGGGCGCCGGCGTTCTGGGTCATCTGGGACAGGGTGTCCTGGAACGTGACCGTGCCGGCCTTGAAGCCGGTGGTGTTGACGTTGGCGATGTTGTTGGCGGTGACGTCCAGCATCTGCTGGTGGGCGCTCATGCCGGAGACGCCGGTGTTCAGTGAACGAAGCATGGTGATGCCTTCCTGATGATGTCCTGCGGGTGGTTCGGCGGGTGGTGTGACGGGTGGAGGGAAGGGGTCAGTCGTCGTCGGTGGCGCGGGCCGCGAGCGCGGTGATCTGCGCCAGGGTCACGGTGGTGTCCGAGCCGGCGATCTCCAGCCGGGTCTCCCCGTCCTGGAACAGGGCGCCGGTCACGGTCCCGGAGGTCTGCTCCAGGGTCCCGGGGTCCAGCCACTGGACGTCCTGGCCGATCAGCGCGGCGGCGGTGGACATGGAGCTCGCGGCAGTCTGGGACTTCAGGGTCTCGGCGATCCCGTTCATGGTCTCCGTCATGGACAGCTGCGCGGCCTGGGACACCATCTGGTTGGTGTCCATGGGCGAGGACGGATCCTGGTTCTGCAGCTGGGTGACGAGCAGCTTGAGGAACACCTCGCCGTCCAGCTCCTGCTTGGGGCCGGTGGCCGTGGTGGCCGCCTGGCGCGCGGCATCCAGGGTGGTGGTCGGTGCGCCGGTGGCTGCCGGGGCAATGGCGTCTGGCATCCGTGGCTCCTTCGCGTCGGTGTTCGTTTCGGTGGGGGCGGTCGGTTCAGTGGTCAGGTGTACTCGGGGTCCCTATGCGCCGGGATCCGGGTCAGGCGTACACATCGAGTCCTCCCGTCCCGTCCCCGTCCCGGTCGCCGCTTCCGGGCTGGCGCTCGGTGCCGGTCGCGGCGGTCTCGGCACCGGGTCCCTCGGTCCCGGTTCCGGAGTGTCCGACGCCGGCCCCCTCCCGGTCTTTCCCCTCACCCGGGCGTCCGCCCGGGGAGGAGCCGGTGCCGTTCGGCGCGGCGTCCTTGGCGCCGGAGGACAGCTCCAGGGTTGCGCCGGGCTGGGCGGCGGCCAGTTCCCGGCGCAGCTCGGTGAGCACCACGCGCAGGTTCTCCCGGCCGGCCTCGGTGGCGGCGGTGATCTCCAGGCGGATGGCGCCGTCCCGGCTGGTGGCCTCGAGGGTGACCGGTCCGAGGGCCTCGGGGCTGATCCTCACGGTGGCCAGGTGGGTGCCGTCCGGCAGGGAGACGGCCCGGCCGGCGGCCTGCACCACGGGGGTGGAGAGCTGCTGGACGGTCCAGGCTCGCACCGACGGGGCCGGGGCCGCGGACTCGGCCGAGGGGGCCGGCACGGTCGCCGTCGCCGCCGTCGCCGGCACTGCGGCAGCGGTGATCGGTGCGGCGGTGATCGGTGCGGCCGGAGCCGTCGTCGTGCTCTGGCTGCCCGCCGTCGCGCTGGCCGGGCTGGACTGCTGGGACGCCGGGGTGGACCTCGTGGCGGAGGCAGTGGCAGTGGCGGTGACAGAGGCAGTGGCAGTGGCGGGGGCAGTGGCAGCGGCAGCCGGGTCTCCGGCCGCCCGGCCCGTGGCGGAGAAGGGGCCGGCGGTGGCCGGTGTGGCGGCTGTACTGCCGGTGGCACCCGCCGTGGTCTGCACGGGGCCCCCGGACACCACCGCTGGCGATGACGGCCCCTGCCCCGCGTGGGCCGGGTTCCGCCCCGGGTTGAAGACCGTGCTGGCGGGGTTCCCAGCCGCGGTGATGATCGTGGCCTGGACGGCGGGATTCGCCGCGCCCGGCACCGCGGGGATCGGCTGCGCGTCGCTGGCCTCGGCGGGCGCCTCGAGTCCCTCGGGGCCCTCAAGCTCCTCTGGACCGGCGGCCGCCGGGAACTCCGCGGATCCGGCGAGCTCGGCGGACGACTCGGCACCGGCAACCGGGTCCGACTGCCCCGCCTGGTCCGCCTGCTGTCCCACCGCGTCGAAGGAGACCGGCCGGGTGAACTCCCGCCCCTCACGCAACGGGGTGAAGCCCTCCGGCAGCACGGAGGCCGGCTCCGCGCCGGTCGACGCGTCGGCCGGGGCCGAGGCGTCGCGCAGGTGGTCGGCGAAGCTCGGTCCGCGGGAGCCGCCGCCAGCGTGACCGGAGCCGGACGGAGAACGGGACGAGTCCGGCGTCGGGCCGGGGATCATGGAACTCACAGGCGATCCGATCATGAGGAGGTTCCTGCCAGCTGCTCGAAGGCGGCGCGCGTGGAGCCGGCGTTGGAGGCCGCGCCGGAGCCGCCGGCGGGGGCCACGCGGCGGATGGTGTCGATGTCATCCCAGGAGAACAACGAGCGGATGGAGACGTCCTCGCCGGGCTGGGGCGCGTGCAGGATCTTGTTGTCCCCGAGGTAGATGGCGATGTGCTTGCCGTTGCGCATGCCGAGCAGGTCGCCGGGCTGGGCCTCGGCCAGGGAGCCGATCTCGGTGCCGACCTTCGCCTGGTCGCGGGCGACGCGCGGCATGTCCACGCCGAGCTCGTTCATGACGTACTTGACCAGCCCGGAGCAGTCGAAGCCCTGGGACGGGGAGTTGCCGCCCCACACGTAGGGGGTGCCGAGGTACTTCTTGGCGGTCTCCACGATCGCGTTCCCGGAGGCGGTGCCTCCGGAGGAGCTGGCGGAGTGGGCTGAGGACGCCGCGGAGGCGCCCGCGGTGGACCCGACGCCGGCCGCACCGGTCCCGGCGGCCGCCGCACCTGCCGCGGTGCTGGCGGACGTTCCCCCGAGGGCCTGGCGCAGCTGGGCGGCGAACTGGTCCTGGGCGGCCTGCTCGGCGGCGCTGCCCGGGACGGCCCCGGTGCTGGAGCCGATGATGCCGCTGGCGCCCGCCGTGCCGGTCAGGCCGGTGGCACCGGCGCTTCCCAGGGGCGTGCGGGCCTGCGGGGCCAGGGCGGTGAGGTTTGACTCGATCTGGGCCATGCGGGCCTCGACGGCGGCGATGGGCATCAGGACTCCCCCTCGGTGCGGGTCTTCTGGGCGTGCTGGGCGCTGGTCTTCTGGGCGTGCTGGGTGGAGGCGAGCTCGTCGAGCGCGTGCTGCTCGGCCTTGGCCTCAAGGACGCGCAGGCTCGCGTCGTGGCGTTCCTTGAGCAGCTCGACGCTGCGCCGGGACTGCCGGGCGAGCATCAGGGCCTTCTCGGCGGCCTGGACCTCGCCGTCGGCCACCTGCTGGGCGGCGCGGATCTCGGCCAGCTGGCGGGCGGCCGAGGCCCGCGCGATCCCGGCGGCCGCGAGCGCGGCCTGACCGCCGAGGTCCTCGAGCAGCTCCCGCTCGTCGGCGGCCCGGCGCTGCACGCCGCGCGCGGAGTGACGGGCCTGCGTGAGCTGCGCGGCGGCCTGGTCCTCCTGGATGCGGCGGACCTTGAGCAGGCTGGCGAGCCGGAACCCGGCCATCAGGCGGCCCGCCCGTCAGGGCCGGCGATCCCGGTGACACCGGGAGCGCCGTCAGCACCGGTGCCGAGCAGTCCGGCGAGCCGGCCCAGCCGGCCCCACGCCTCCGTCAGCGGGGTGGAGTCGTCCATGTCCTGGCGCAGGAAGGAGTCGATCTCGCCGCGGTGGGCCAGGGCGGCGTCGGCCAGCGGCCGGGTGCCGGGCACGTAGGCGCCCACGTCCACCAGGTCCTGCACGTCTCGCCGCTCGGCCATCGCCCGGCGCACGGCGGTGAGGTTCGCCTTGTCCGCTCCCCCGGTCACGGCGGAGGCCACGCGGGAGATGGAGGCCAGCACGTCGATCGAGGGGTAGTGCCCGGCCACGGCCAGGGAGCGTTCGAGCACAAGGTGGCCGTCCAGGATGGAGCGGGCGGAGTCGGCCACGGGGTCATTGTGGTCGTCCCCGTCCACGAGCACGGTGTAGATGCCGGTGACGGAGCCGCCGCGGTCCGTGCCGGCGCGCTCGAGCAGCTGCGCCAGCAGAGAGAACGTGGAGGGCGGGTAGCCGCGCGTGGCGGGGGGCTCGCCGGCGGACAGGCCGATCTCCCGCTGGGCCATGGCCACGCGCGTCAGGGAGTCCATCATCAGCACGGCGTGGCGGCCGGCGTCCCGGAAGTGCTCGGCGATCCGGGTGGCGGTGAAGGCGGCCTTGCGGCGCATCATGGCGGGCTCGTCGCCGGTGGCCACCACCACCACGGAGCGGGCCAGGCCCTCGGGGCCGAGGTCGTCCTCAAGGAAGCCGCGGACCTCGCGGCCGCGCTCGCCCACCAGCGCGATGACGGAGATCTCGGCGTCCGTGCCGCGCGCGATCATGGACAACAGCGAGGACTTGCCCACGCCGGAGCCGGCGAACAGGCCGATGCGCTGGCCGCGGCCCAGGGCGGTGAAGGTGTCCACGGCGCGCACGCCGGTGCCCAGCTGGGTGTTGACCGGGTCCCGCTCCAGGGCGTTCGGCGCGGAGCGGTGCACGCCGGCGAACTGCACACCGGTGATCGGGCCCTTGCCGTCGATCGGCCGGCCCAGGGCGTCCACCACGCGGCCGATCAGCCCGTCCCCCACGGGAACCTGCCCGCCGCGGTGGGCGCGCAGCACGGGGGTGCCGGCGGCCGGTGCCCAGCCGTCCGCCAGGGGCATCACGGTGGCCTCGGTGCGGTGCACGGCGATCACCTCGGCCTCCACTGCGCCCGGCTCCCCGGGTGCGCCGCCCACGGTGACCACGTCACCGACGGCCACGGCGAGTCCGCCGATGGTGGCCTGCAGCCCGCGCGAGGAGACCACGGTGCCGTGGGCCACGGGCGCGGCGAGCCGGCGGATCGACTCGACGTGCCGGTTCAGGCAGGCGGCGAGGTCCTCGGCGGAGAGGGCGGAGACGCGGGAGGTGGACAAGGCGCGGGTGGTGGCGGAGGAGACGGCGGTCGCGGTAGAGACGGTGGTGCTCATCGCGGGTTCTCCTCGGCGGCGTAGGCGCGCACGCGCCCCAGGGCGTCCTCCACGCCGGCCTCGAGCCAGCCGTCGCGGTAGACGGCCACGGCCCCGCCGCGCGGCAGGGTGGGATCGGCCTGAAGCACGACGCCGGCCGGCAGCCCGGCGGCGGAGGCCGCCGCGCGCTCGGCCTCGGGGTGCAGGCGGATGGCGTGCACGGGGGAGGGTGTGGAGGCCGTGAGCGCCCGGTGGATGGCGGCGCGGGCGGCCACGGAGGCGTCCGAGAGCTCGGCGCCGAGGATGATCTCGGCCACCTGGCAGGCGATCTCGAAGACGGTCTCCTCGGCCCGGTCCAGGGCGTGCTCCATGGAGGCGGTCAGCTGCGCGGCGGCGTGGCCGAGCGAGGCCAGGGTCTGCTCCGTGCGCTCCTGGGTGCTGCGCACCAGCCGCTCGTGCTCGGCGCTCCGGGTGGCCTCGAGGGCGTCGGCGTGCTCCTGGGCGGCTTTGAGACCGTCCACGTAGCCGCGGGAGCGGCCCTCGATCACGGCGGCGTCCACCACGGGCGAGGACACGACCTCCACGGGGGCCGCGTGGTACTCGGAGATCCGCAGGGAGCGCACGGCAGCATTCAGATCGGTACTGCGGTCGGCGAGTTGCTCAGACATACTCGTCCTCGTCCTGCTGCTGCTTGGAGAGGTTCAGATCCCCGGAGGCCTCGAGGTTGCGGACCTCGCGGACCACCTCGCCGCGGGCCTCCTCCACCTCGGAGGCGCGCAGCTTGGACACGGCCGCGGCCTCCTCGTTCAGGGCCACCGCGTTGCGCGAGGACATGTTCTGGCGGATCTTCTGCTCCAGCGCCGGGTTGGCCCCGCGCAGGGCCCGGGCCAGCACGTCCATCTTGAGCGAGCGCAGCACGAGCTGCAGGGAGACGTCGTCCAGCTTGATGAGGTCGGCGAAGGTGAACATGAGGTTCCGGACCTCCTCCCCCAGCTCGGGGTCGGTGGCGGACATGTACTCCAGCACGCCGCGCTCGGTGGCCGAGTCGGCGCGGTTGACGATCTCCACGAGGGACTGCACGCCGCCGATCGCCGCCTGCTCGCGGGCGGTGGCCACGGAGGAGACCCGGGACTTGAGGATCTCCGCCGTGACGCGGACGGCCTCGGTGCTCGGGGTGCCCATGGTGGCGATGCGGAAGGCCACGCCGTTGCGGACCGGCTCGTCCAGCCCGGAGAGCACCGCCGAGGCGGTGCGGGGGTCCAGGTTGGACAGCACCACGGCCTGGATCTGCGGGGTCTCCTCGTGGATGAGTGCCAGGATCTGGGTGGCGTCCATGGTCTCCAGGAACTCGAAGGCCTTGCCCGCCAGCACGCCGGCGGCGCGCTCCATCACGTCCCCGGCCTTGTCCTCGCCGAAGGCCCCGGAGATGAGCCGGCGGGCCAGGTGGGCGCCGCCGCGGGCCGGGGTGCGCCCGGACTCGACGATCACGGCCATCTCCGCCATCACGGCGTCCACGGTGTCCGGATCGGCGCTCTTCATACGCATGATCTCGGCGGAGATCTCCTGGGCCTCGTCCTCGTTGAAGTGGGACATCACCTGGGAGGCCACCTCGGGCTCCAGGTCCATCAGGAGCACGGCGACCTTCTGCACGCCGTTCAGCTTGAGGTCCGGTTTCATGCCATCTCCTTCGCTTCCATCAGGGCGCGCATCATCTCTGCGGTCTTGGCCGGGTCGGTCTGGGCCGCGTGGTGGACCTTCTGGGAGGCGCTCGGCCCGTCCGGCAGCGGCTCCAGCGGCTTCGGCACCGGGATGATCGAGGACAGGGCCTGGGTGGGCGGCTCCGGGGTGGCGATCACGGGCATCTGGCCGGTGTCCGGTCCGGTGGAGCGGTCCAGCAGGGCCGGGGCCGGGGCGGTCTCGCCGAGGTCCTCGAGGGTCTCCACGGTCCGGCGGCGGCGCAGCATCATCCACACCACGAACCCGACCAGCAGGACGGCGGCGGCGATCCCGTAGAGAATGATGTCCCGCACCAGCCGGTCCTGGGCGGCGGCTGCCTCCGCGGCCTCCGCGTCCGCCAGGGCCTGGGCGGCCTCGGCGGCGCCGGCGGTGGAGAACGGGATGATCTCCACGGTGACGAGGTCCCCGCGCTCGGGGTCCAGCCCGGCCGCGGTGGAGACCAGCTCGGTCACCTGGGCGTCCGTCAGGCCGCCCGCGGCGGCCGAGTCCACGGCCACGGCGACCGTCTGGCGCTCGACGTCACCGGCCGGCGTCGTGGTGGAGGTGGTGGTCTTGTCCACCGCGTTGGTGCGGGACTCGGAGCCGGAGGTGAAGTTGCCGTTGCCGGTGGCGCCGGCGCCCGTGTTGGCCACGTTGTCCGGGCCGAGCACGCCGGTCCCGGCGGGGGTGCCGGCGCCGGTGTAGTCCTCGGTGGCGGTCTGCTCGGTGAGCGCCTGCACGCCGCCCTCCGGAGTGGTGAACTCCTCGGAGACGGTCTCGGAGGCGGAGCGGGTGGTGGCCACCGTGGCGGCCACGGTGGAGTTGCCCGGGCCCACCAGGTTGTCCAGGACCTTCTGCACGTTGGCGGTGACGGCACCGGAGCGCTCGTCCTCTCCCCCGGCGGTGTCCAGCGGGCCCTCGCCCACGGCGGAGAGGACCTTTCCGGTGGAGTCGACGACGGCCACGTCAGTGGGGTCCATGCCCTCCACCGAGGCGCTGGCCAGGTGCACGATCGCCTGGACCTGCTGGTTGGACAGGTCCCCGCGCGGGCTGGAGACGAACACGGAGGCGGTGGGGGTGCCCTGCTCGGAGGCGAAGACGGTCTCCTCCGGCATCGCGAGCTTCACCGAGGCCTGCTCCACGCCGTCCATCTGGCCGATGGTGGCGGCGAGCTCACCCTCCAGGGCGCGCTTGTAGGTGGTGTCCTGCTGGAACTCGGAGGAGGTGATGCCCACCTCGTCCAGCAGGTTGTAGCCGGTGCCGCCGCCCGAGGGCAGGCCGGCCGCGGCCGCGGAGAGGCGCTGGTCGTAGACGGCCTCGTCCGGCACCAGGATGGTGGTCCCGCCGTCGTGGAGCTCGTACTCCACGCCGGCGGACTTCAGCTGGTCCACCACGGCGGCCGCGTCCGAGGAGGACAGCCCGGTGAACAGCGGGGACAGGGTGGGCTTGGCGGCCTGGGTGGCGGCGAAGACACCGCCGGCCACGAGGGCCACGGCCAGCATCGAGGCGATGATGCGCTGGCCGATGGACATCTCGGAGAGCTTGGCACCGAGGTTCTGGAACCAGCCGGCAGCACCGGAGGCGGCGCGGCGGCCCGAGGGCAGGGACGAGGTGGAGAGGCTCATGGGGTCAGGCCTGGATTCTCATGAGTTCGTTGAAGGCCTGCAGCCCGCTGTTGCGCAGCGCGACCATCAGGTCCATGGTCGCGGAGGCCTCGGCGGCGGCGATGGTGGCCTGGTGGATGTCCTCGAGGTCCCCCGTGACAGCCTGCAGGTTCAGCGTGTCCCGCTCCCCCTGCAGGGCCTGCAGGGAGTCGACCTGGCCCGCGAGGGCGGAGCTGAAATCGGCGCCCGGGGTGTCGGTGGTCCCGGTGACGCCGGCCAGCGCATCGGTGACGGGGGCACCGGCGGTGGCGGCCGACGTCGGGCTGGTGGGGTTCACGGCGGGCGTGCTCGGCAGAGAGGGCATGACTGGCATGCTCGCGATAGCTCCGATGGAGTCGATGGGCATCAGTTGCGTCCGATCTCGATACCGGCCTGGTAGACCGTCTTGGCCTTGTCCACCACTTGGGCGGCGAGGGAATAGGAGCGTTGGGCCATGATGAGGTTGCCCATCTCCACGCCCATGTCGATGTCCGGGCGGCGGACGTAGCCCTCCTCGTTGGCCTCGGGGTGGTCGGGCTCGTAGCTCAGTTGGCCCTCGGCGTCCCCGTACTGCACGGAGGTGACCTGCACGCCCTGGTTCCCGGCGGCCGGGGCCACCTCGAGGTAGCGGGACTGGAAGGCGTCCCCGTCCGCGTTGGTCACAGTGTTGATGTTGGCCAGGTTGTCCGCCGTGGCGTCGATCCACCGGCGGTTGGCGGACATGGAGGTCCCCGCGATCCCGATCGCGTCGAAGGCGGGCATCAGGAGGTCCTCGCGGCCGTGGAGACGCCGGAGAGCTTGGACTTGATGGCCTGGGAGGCGAACTGGTAGCTGAGCACCGTGGCCTCGTTGGAGAGCACCTCGGTGTCCGCGTTGACGTTGTTGCCGTTCAGCTGGGTCGGCTCGAGGGAGGGCGCCGCGGTGGGGGCGGCGCGGCCGTCGCCGGCGGCGATCGAGGCAGCCAGCTGGCCCTCGAACTGGACCTTGGTGGCCTGGAACTGCGGCGTGTTGACGTTGGCGAGGTTGTTGGCGATGGCACGCTGGCGCGCGGCCAGGCCGTCGAGCGCCGACTCCAGCGCGTTGACCGTGACGGACATCCGTTCCCCTTCCCCTGGGCCCGTGTGGGGATGCGGGCCCGTGAGTGCACTCGTTGTTCTGCTGCCTCTTTCGCCTTCGGGAAGGAGACATGCGCAGAACGGCGGACTCGGGCGGCCGGTTCTGTTTCCGGACGCTCCGAAGTCCCTATGCGGGCAGGTGCGGGGTGGGGGCGCGTTTTGCGCGGGGGTGCCGTCCGCCTCCCCTTACGAGCACGCTTGCGGGTGGCTGAGCTGGCGTGTCTCGACCGTTGGCGTACTCATAACATGGGGGGCATCACAGCGGCCGAAGGGGACGACGCCGGCCGGGCCGGTGGCGCTCTCAGGCTCCGGTGTCGAGGTAGGCGGCGGTCGCGCCGCGGTTCGCGCTGGTCATGCGCTGCGCCTGGGCGGTGGCCTTGAGGGACCGGGCGATGCCGTCCTGCTCGGTGCGCATCTTCCGCAGGGCCACTGAGAGCCGGGTGGTCAGGTGGGCCATGCGGCGCTGCAGGTGCTCGGGCGGGGTTCCGGCCGGGCGGGCCTCGAGTTCCTCGGGCAGCGGGGCGGGGTGTCCGGCGTCGAGCCAGGCTTCGAGGTCGTTGGCCAGGGTCTCCCAGGCGAGGTCTGCCAGGACGGACTCGTGGGCGGCGCTGGCCGCGGTGACGGCGGTGGAGCCTCGGCGGAAGGGGGTGGCCAGGCTCATGCTGACTTGGCCGCCTGTTCGAAGGCCTCGGCCACGGGGGTCAGCAGTTCGATGGCGCGCAGGGCAGCGTTGGCGTCCGAGTTCTGGTTGGCGGAGGCGATGGTCTGGAGGCAGAAGGTGTAGAGGGACTTGAGGTCGGCGGCTCCGGCCCAGGCGTTAACGTCCAGGGTCCCGTCCAGCTCGGAGAGGATCGACTGGGCGTGGATCAGGTGGCCGCTGGCCGCGCCGGTCTGGCCCTGCTGCAGGTCCGTGGCGGCGCGGTGCAGGTCCAGGATGAGGCGCTGGAAGAGCTTGATGGTGAGCTGCGCCGGGGTGGCGGTCATCAGCTCGCGGCGCCGCATCTCCTCGATGGGGTTGCGCTGGGTGGTGCCCAACATGGTGTGCTCCTGGGGGTCAGAGTGGTTCGGGGGTGAGACGGCGGATGCTTCGGTGCCGGGACTACTGCTGGTTAGCCGCGGCGTTGTTGGTGTTGATCTGGCCGGAGAGGTACGTCGAGAGGGAGTTGGCCTTGGCGATGGCCAGCTCCATGGCGGTGAACTGGGCGCGCAGGGTGGTCTCGCGCATCTCCAGGCGGCGGAGTGCGGAGTCGATCCCCTCCTGGGTGCGCTGGTTCTCTGTCACGCGGGACTCGATGGACTTCGTGAGGATGCCGTCGTACTTGTCGGAGATGGAGCTGGCGGCCTCCTGGACGCGTCCGGCCAGGGCGGCCAGCGCGGTCCCGACGGCGGCCGGGTCATCGGTGAGCGCCTGTTTCAGTTTTTCCGTGTCGATCTCCAGCCGGCCGTAGCGGTCGGGCTGGACGCCGAACCAGGCCTGGGAGGTGCCGTCCTCGGTGCGGACAGCGGCGCTGAAGATCTTGTCGTTGATGGACCGGACGGTGGAGTCGCCGACGAACATGCCGGCGCTCGTGGTGGACCCGGAGCTGCCGGAGCCCGGGGTCACCGTGGTGACGGAGCCGATGGCGTTCAGTAGGCCGTTGATCTGCTTGAGGAGCTTCTCGGCCCGCTCGGTGGCGGCCTGGGGATCGTTGGCCGCCGAGGCGGTAACGGTCTCCCCGACGGCCTTCGCGGTCACGGTGACGGAGACGCCGGTCGCCAAGTCGGAGAACTCGTTGGTGGCCGAGGTGACCACCTGCTCGGCGCCGGTCCCGGGGAACAGCGTAATCTGCGCATCCGCGGCGGCGGAGGTGACGGCTCCGCCGGCGCCGAAGATGTCGGTGCCGTTGGCCGTGGCCGTGAAGGCCGCCTCGGCACCGGTGTCCCGGCTGGTCAGCTGCAGACGATAGAGGGTCTTGCCCTCGGGATCGGAGCCGGCCTTGATCAGGGTGGCGTCCACGCCCAGTTCGGCATCGCCGTTGACGGCGTCCACCAGGGAGGTGAGGCTGTCCCCGGTGAAGTCCGCGGTGGTGCCGTCGGCACGGGTGATGCTGAGGGTCTCACCGTTCCAGTCGGAGAGTGGTGCGGAGACGCCCGATTGCTTGGAGGCGGCGGCGTCCACCCGGAAGTCCAGGGTGGCCGGGGTGGCGCCGTCGTCCACGGTGACGGTGACGTTCTCACTCGTGGAGGAGCCGGTCGCCGGGCGGAAAGCGGCGGCGGTGGAGTACTCCTTGGCCAGCTCGGCCAGGGAGGCGATCTGGGAGTTGAGGGCACGCAGGCCGGAGATGCGGGCCTCGTTCTCGGCGAGTTTGTTCTCCATGAGGGTCACGGGGGCCCGTTCCACGGAGATGAGGGCACCGATGAGCTCGGTGGTGTTGAGCCCGGAGGCCAGTCCGTCGAAGCTGATGCCTGCCATGGTGCCGGTCCACTCCTCGTCGATGTCTCTGTCGGTGTCTCTGTGGCGGTCCGGTGACTGCTGGACCACCCGGTGTGGTGCCTATGCACCGTCCCCAGAGGCGGCCGCCTCCGGATTCTCCCCGGTGACGACCGCCTCTGGGTGTCAGATGCGGTGCGTGTGTGAAGCTGCCGCTGCTGTCAGGATCAGCGGAGCAGCTGCAGGACGTTCTGCGAGGCCTGGTTGGCCTGGGCCAGCATGGCCTGGGAGGCCTGCTCCTTGATGTTGGCGGCAGACTGCTTCACGATCTCCTTGGCCATGTCCACGTCGCGGATGTTGGACTCGGCGTTGGTCAGGTTCTCGGCGGTCACGTTGACGTGCTTCAGGGTGTGCTCGAGGCGGTTCTGCACGGCACCGATGTTGGAGCGCTCCTCAGAAACGGTCTTGATGTGACCGTCCAAAGCCGTGATTGCGGCAGCAGCACCAGCGGCTGTAGAGAAGTCCAGGGCGGGGACAGCGGGGTCGGCTGCAGCGTCGCCGCTGATAGCCGAGGCGATGGCACCCAGGTCGGTGGTCAGATCGAGGGTGATCTGATCGTTGCTGGTGCCGGGGACGACGGGATCCGCATCAGGATCACCGCCGGTGAGGCCATTGGCACCAACCTGGAAGTTGTAGGAGTTGGTGCCGTTCAGCAGGTCATTGCCATTGAACTTGATGGACTCCGACATGCGAGACAGCTCATCCGTCAAGGCGGTGACTTCTTCAGTGATGGCCGCTCGCGCCTCAGTGTTGAGGGCATCGTTACCGGCCTGAACAGCGAGGTCACGTACGCGCTGCAGGATGTCGTGGGCGGCGGAGAGGCCACCTTCAGCGGTCTGGGCCATGGAGATGGCGTCGCCGATGTTGCGGGCGGCGACCTCGAGGCCGTTGGACTGGGAGCGCAGGCCCTCGGCGATGGACAGGCCGGCGGCGTCATCTGCGGCGCGGTTGATGCGCAAGCCGGAGGACAGCTTCTCCATGGAGGAGGCCTTCTCCTCGGAGGCGATGCTCATCATGCGGTAGGTGTTGTTGGCGGCGACGTTGGTGTTGATGACAGACATGTCATTTCTCCTTGGTGCAAAGTGTGGGGTTCTGGTCCGCGGACCCATTCCTGCGGACCCGACACCAGACTTATCGGCACGGCCCGGGAGTTTTTTCACCCCGGCCGAAACTTTTCTGAAGTTGTGAATTGCTACGCGAAACGCCGTACCTGCGGCACGATCCCGCCGCGCATCGCTCCCCCGGCGGCGGCCAGGAACTGTTCCCGGCCGGCGGCGGGCACAGAGGCTGCCACGGGAACAGCAGGATTAACAGAGAGAGCAGAGCCGAGCACGTCCTGCAGCAGGGCCAGCCCCCGCTTCTTCTCCTTGGAGACGGTCGCATCTGAGACGCCCAATGCAGCAGCCACCTCTCCCTGCGCCATCCCCTGGAAGTAGTGCATCTCCATCACCTGACGCGTCCGCTCCGGCAAAGCCTCCACTGCACGGTGCAGCAACAGGTTCTTCTCGGCGTCGAGCACCTGCTTCTCCGGACCGTCGTCGGCCGCGGCCAACACCTCCGAAAGGGAGTCGTCCAGGTGCGTCTGGGACTTGGACCCCTCGGCCACCATCACGCGAAGCTCCTCCACGGAGACGCCCAAGGCCACTGCGAGCTCGGAGTCCTCCGGCATCCGTCCCAGGGAATGGGTCAGCTGCGCGCGGGCCTTCTCCAGCCGCTTGGCCTTGTCGCGGCCGCGGCGCCCCATCCAGTCGAGGTGCTGCAGGAACTCCTGGATGGCCCACCGGATCTTGAGGTGGGCCCACGTGGAGAACTGGGTGCCGGCGTCGGGGTCCCAGGTGTCCGCGGCGAGGACGAGGCCCTCCAGGCCGACCGAGACCATCTCATCCCGCTCCACCATGGGGTACTTGTGGTGCATCTCGGACACCGCGTAGCCGACCAGGGGGATGTTCTGCTCCACCAGGTCGTTCCGTGCTGTTCTCATGCCCGGCTACCCTCCATCGCTGCTGACATGCTGTCCTAGAGCAGGTGCCCGAAAGCACCCACGGAGAAGGACATGCGCAGAAATCGCCGGCCGGGGGTCAAAAGTTGGTCCATGTGTACCGATAACAAGGATCAGCCGGGACACCAGAGGTCCCACCGGCACCCGCCGGCGGTGTGAAAGGTACGAGAATGCACGCAGATGAACTGTCCAACGAGCTGTGGCGCGAGCGCGGCATCCTGGAGAACCTGCTGTACAAATTCACCACGCAGCGCCTGCTCGTCACCAACGGCGAGTCCCGCTGGCTGGGCCGCTGCACCGCGGAGATCGAGGCGCTGAAGAACCAGCTCTCCACCACGCAGCTGACCGTGGACGTGCTCTCCTCCTCCCTCGCCCAGCAGTGGGGCATGACCACCGAGGGCTCCCCCACCCTGCGCGAACTGTTCACCGCCGCCCCCGCCGACGGGCCGTGGGCCGGGATCCTCCAGGACCACCACGCGGCTATCGTGAGCTTGGCCGAGGAGATCCGCACCGTCTCCGAGGAGAACGCCCGCTTCCTCAAGGCCGCCAACATCTCCCTGCAGGAGGCCGGCCAGCAGACCGGCCCCGCCGTCACTTACACGGCCGCCGGCTCCGCCGCCCCCACCTCGGGCGCGGCCATCATCGACCGCCAGGGCTGAACGGCAGGCATAGGGACATCATGGGACTGAGCACCTTCCACTCGCTGAACACCGCCGCGCGGGGCCTCGAGGCCGCCCGCGCGCAGATCGCGATCACCGCGCAGAACACGGCCAACGCCGGCACCGTGGGCTACACCCGCCAGTCGGCGCAGCTGCAGTCATTGCCGGGCGTGCAGCCCACCGGGCTGTTCACCAACCCCACAGGGGCGGGTCAGGGCGTGGAGGTGGCCGGGATCGGCCGCTCCGCCTCCGAGATGCTGAACACCCAGGTCCGCCATGCCCTCGGCCAGTCCGGGTACCAGCAGGTCCGCGCTGAGGCCTTCTCCGGCGTGGAAGACGTGCTGCGCGAACCCGGTGACGCCTCCGTCTCCACGGTCATCAGCGCCTACCACGCCGCCTGGCAGGACTACGCCAACAACCCCGGTGACACCGGTGCGGGCACCGCCCTGCTGGAGGCCTCCAAGTCCCTGACCGGCCGGCTCAGCTCCGACTTCCAGAAGCTGGAGAACCAGTACTCCGCCCAGGAGGCCGGGCTGGCCGCCGAGGTGAACCAGGTCAACTCGCTGGCCGAGCAGCTGGCCCAGATCAACGGGACCATCCGCTCCACCGGTGCCGCCGGCGGCTCCACCAACGAGCTGCTGGACTTCCGCGACCAGATCGCCGAGCAGCTCTCCGCCCTCACCGGTGGTCAGCTGCGGCCCGCCGCGGACGGCACCGGCGAGTTCCTGGTCGGTGGCAACGCGCTGGTCTCCGGGGAGACCGCCCACGGTCTTGAAGTGGGCAAGGACGCGGACGACTTGCCGATGGTCCAGTGGAAGCACCGGCCGGGCTCCGCCGGGCTCGACGGCGGCTCGCTCGCCGGCCGCGTGGCCGTCCTGTCCGATTCCGGTCCCCTCGCGAAGGCCATGGAGCAGTACAACGAGACGGCCGAGGCGATCGCCACCAGCACCAATGCCGTGTACTCCACCGCTGCAGCGGCCGACGGCAGCACGGGCCACACGTTTTTCGAGGTCAACGGTGACCCCGCGGCCAAGAACCTGGGAATCCTGGTGACGGGCCCGGAGGCCATCCTCCACGCGGCCGCCGGCGCCGGTGCGATGGACGGCTCCGTGGCGGACCAGATCTCCGCCACGGGCGGCGAGGTCCTCGGCGACTGGTCAGGCTACGTCTCCGGCGTGGGCTCCCAGTCCCGCAGTGCGCTGGACGGGCTCACGCTGGCCGTGGGCAGCGAGTCCTCGGCGCGGGCCTCCCAGCAGTCCATGGCCTCTGTGGACCGGGACGAGGAGGCCGTGAACCTGGTGACCTTCCAGCATGCCTACCAGGCTTCGGCCCGGGTCCTGACCGCCGTGGACGAGATGCTGGACACCCTGATCAACCGCGTGGGTCTGGTGGGCCGCTGAACCGCCTGAGGACGGGGTTTCCCACCGAATGACAGACCGGGTGAAAAACTGCGCCCGACTGTACCGATGACTGATGCAGAACACCCCGGAAGGAAGGTGAGATGACCATGATGCACCGTGTGACCTCGTCCATGACGACGGCTGCGACGCGCGCCAACCTGCAGGACTCCGCCAAGACGCTGGCCGAGTTGCAGAACAAGGCCGCCTCCCGCCAGGCCATCTCCCGCCCCTCCGACGATCCCGCCGGCACCCGCACCGCCATGGCCGCCCGCGCCGAGATCGCCCGCACCACCCAGTACGATCGCAACCTGCAGAACGCGGACACCTGGATGCGGACGGTCGACTCGGCCCTGCAGTCCGGGCTGGACATCATGGCCCGCATCCAGGACCTCACCCTGGCCGCGGCCAACGGAACCGTGAACCAGGCCGGCCGGGACGCCAGTGCGGCCGAGGTGGACCAGCTGCGCACCGAGCTGCTCTCGGTGGCCAACACCCAGGTGCTGGGCCGCAATGTCTTCGCCGGCACCTCCGCTGAGAGCGCCGCATATGTTGATGGAACCCCTCCGACGTGGACCGGTACCCCGGGTGCCGCCGTGGAGCGCCGGATCTCGGACAGCACCACCATCCAGGTCGATGTCCCGGGCGAGCAGGCCTTCGGCGCTGACACCGAGGGAACGAGTTCCGTGTTCACCGTCCTGGACAAGCTGTCCGAGGCGCTGCGCTCCGGCGGTGACCTCTCTGGGTCCATCGGCACCCTGGAGAACTCCCGCCAGCAGATGTCGGACGCCCTGACCGCCTCCGGCGCCCGCCACGCCACCGTGGGCCGCACCCTCCAGGCCACCCAGATGCGGCTCACCGAGCTCGAGGCCACGCGGATGTCCACGGAGGAGGCGGACCTGGCCGAGGCCGCCGTCGATCTTCAGATGCAGCAGCTGAACTACCAAGCGGCACTGGCCGTCTCCGCCCAGGCCCTGCAGACCTCGCTGCTGGACTACCTGCGGTAAACCCGCCGGTGCGTAGGCCCCGGGGGGAAACTCACACCGCGCGGAGGTGACGCTCTCCCGCGAGGGAACCGGCCGACGTCGTGCCCGGGGTGCCGCCAGCGGACAGACCGGCACCCGGGATCTCCACGCCGGCACCGAGGATGCCGCGGATGAGGCCGTCCAGGCCGTCCCGCACCTCCTGGTGGGTGGTGCCGAGCGGTGCCTCCGGGAAACGGACCATCGCCTGGTAGGCGTCCCACGCGCCGGCCAGCGTCTGCTCGCGCTCGGCGAGCTTCTCGGAGTGGGTGGCCGCGCCGGCGGTGTCGAAGGCGGAGAACGCCTCGAACTCCTCGGCCAGGAACGCGTCCACCACGGCGTTGACGCAGGTGCGCCAGCCGGCGGGCTTGCGGCCGTTCTTGAGCACCGGGGCGAACTCTTTGACGGCGGCGCGGAAGGCGCGCACGGAGGGGCGGTCCGGGCGGGCGCGGTCGGCCAGGGCCTCCACGGCGATCGTGTGCGCGATCGCCGGGTCGCGGGAGACCAGCTCGAACAGCTGGGCCTTGGAGTAGTCGTCCCACAGGGCCATCAGATCCTGATCAGCATGGTCGAACAGGCCCTGCCAGCCGTGGATGCGGTTCAGGCATGCGAGCATGGCCTGCGCGGAGCGGTGCGCGGCCTTGGGGTCGGCCTCCAGCAACGGCAGGGCCCGACGCCGGACGCGCACCTCGGGGCGCACCGGTTCCGGCAGGTTGAAGGCGAACCTCAGGGCGGCCGAGCCGGCCGCGGTGCGGGCGATGCCGCGGTGGTGCGAGGCCTTGGAACGCAGCCACTCGGTGGCCTCCTCCAACATCATGCGTTGGGCGAGGCCGGCGTCTTCCGTGCCGAGCCCGTCCACACCGATGCCGGGGGCCGTGGCCTGGGTGAACGCGTATGCGGCGGCGGTGACCTTGCCGTCCTCCGCGCCGGTGGGGGCCACGAGTTCCTGGCGGGCCGCCGTGCGGTTGTGGATGTTGCGCAGCACCGACTTGCGGGTGGCGCGCAGGGTCTGCCGGGCCCAGCCCGTGATGGAGGCACCGCGGGCGCGCTCGAGGTCGAAGAACGCCTCGGGTCCCTCCTCGGTGATCCGGCGGAACAGGAACTCGTCGAACTCCGCGGCCACGTCCTGACTCAGCTGGGGTCCGGAGGCCAGTCCGTAGTGCCAGGTCTGGTACTCCCGGGAGACCTCGTGGGAGATGCCGGACCCGGTGAGGATCCCCGCGATCTGCTGACGGGTCTGGTGTTCGCTCAGGTGGCCGGCGGCCCATCGGTCGATGAGGTCACGGCACGCGGAATCGGTCTGAAGGTTCTCTGCTCGCACGAACAAGGTGTGTGCGGCACTTTGTCCATTGCGTCATCCGCTTATGTGACGTTGATCACACGCACCCGCGCGCCTCTTAACGCGCTTTGAGGGTAGAGATCACTAGTGATCTCTACCCTCAAAGCGGAGGGGTCAGGCGTGGTGGATGCCGAGCTGATCGGCCAGGACGCGCTTGGCCAGCGTACGGACCTTGCGGATCTGGGCCGCGGCGGAGGCCTGCGGCAGTCCCAGCTGCTCGGACACCTCGCGCGGGGTCAGCACCCGCTGGTCGCCCTCGGATGAGTAGACGCCGGAGAGCCAGCAGGCGGCGACGTCGGCCGTCACCCCGCCGATGGTCCTCGCCTTGGCGATGACGGCGGCCACCAGTCGCGGCCCCTCAGTCGGGTGCAGAAGTCCACCATCGGGGGTCATGGCGGCCAGCTCGAGATCGTGGATGTCCGCGGCCGGGCGCGTGAGGTTGAGCTCGCCGGCGTGGCAGAGCATGCCCTGCTTGGCGGCGTCCTTGCGGGTGGCGGCCATGCGGAGGTTGTGCTCGGCCTCCACCTCGCGGTCGGTCGGCTCGAGGCCGTGGGCGGCGCGCATCTCATCCCGCAGCTGGTTCAGCTGGCGCACGCGGCGGCTCAGGGAGATCATCCCGGAGGCCGGGGACAGGTGGCGGTCCGCCCAGGCGCGCACCGTGGCGCGGGCCCGCACGTGCAGCAGGCCCTCCCAGTTGGAGATCTCCTCGATCTGCGCCGGGGTGGCGAGCAGCTCCTCCACGAAGGTCACGGCCTCCATGGCCACGAGCTGCTCCACGTCCTCGCGGTGCGTGGCGTAGGGCATGCCGAGGGTGCGGCACAGGCGGTGGGCCAGCAGCCGGTAGAGCTTGCGGCGGGAGGCGATGAAGTCGTCCCGCAGGGCGGTGCGCTGCGGGGACGGGCGACCGCTGGCGATCATCCGCAGCTGATCCAGGGTAGAGGTCTCCAGGGCGGCGTCCGCCGTGGTGATCAGCTCGGTATCCAGCTGGTCGGCGCCGCCGGGGGAAACGGGGCCACGAGACGTGCAGACGATGGTGGTCAACGGGCACCCCTGTTCGTCTCCGGGTCGATCAGCACGGACCGGGCCATCGGATCGGACCCCACGTTCAGGGCGGCCTGGGCCCGCGCGGTGGACAGCTTGTCCTGGGGGTGCTCGAGACGGTAGGCCGCCACGATCTCGTCCAGGGTGGCACCGGGCATCTGGGCGGCCACGCGGCGGACCTTGGGCCCGATGCGGGGGTCGCCGATAGCACGGCGGATGTGGTCCTCGGCATCGCGACGCAGATTGCGACTGAGGTACATCAACGGATCCACCTTGGCGAAGCGGTCTGGACGCAGGCAATGCTCCAATAACCGCGACACGCTGGCGTCTTCAGCAGAATCCACTGCCGTCTCCCCTACCATCATGACGTTCACCACCTGTTCGATCCCCGTCTCGTGCAGCACGGCCTGGACCCGTCCGGAGAGCGCGCCGATCTCATGGCTCACTGCGGAGTGGGCCTTGTGAACGGTGGCGGTGACGAACGGTTCGAGACTGAACAGCAATTGCCACTGGGAATGACGGCCTGCGCGCACGAGGTCATGGAGACCTTCGACGGTGTAGCGGTGGATCCCGGGGGCGGAATAGTTACCGTCAGAAACTATAGCGTTCAAGCTCGTGACACGCGAGGGATTTTTCGCCCGCTGAGAATTGTTCGGTCGAAGTTCACCCGGGTGGCTCAGGTCACCGGAATCTGCCCACCCCATGGAGTGTGCCGTCCACCGGTACGGACGTTCCGGGCCCTCAGGCCCTTCCACGCGGATCAGGGCGTCATTGCCGCCCCAATCCAGGCGAACGGGCATGAGCAGGGTCTCCCCTGACTCGTGGTCACGACCCTTCCGGCCGATCTCCATCGCCGGAAGACGCCAGTCCCACGCCGGCAACAGGACCAGGGTGCGAGGCCCGGCCCCGTTCTCGGCGACGGTCCCAGGGGCAGCTCCGGCGGTAGGTCCGGCGGCGAGCAGCTGCTCAGCCGCCCTCCCCCAGAGGATCGATTCGAGGTGGGAACACAGGGATTCGAGCGTCGGGTGCCGACGCGGAGCGCTCCCGCCCCCGTCCGGCGCCCCTGCGCTCAGTACCTGTGCCTCAACCATGCCGACCCTATGCACAACCCGACGCCCCGGCGGTCGATTAGCGCATAGGCCTTCCGTGCCCCACCCCATCGCGCCACCTAGTCACGCCGTCGGTCAGAGTTGTCCGCACTTGACCACTACGCAGAAGCCGGTAGAGTGCGCGGCTTCGGCGTACCACAGAGTAAACTTGACACATACAGCAATCCCCTGCTGCGGAAGGCACCTGCAACAGAAGAGAGTGGGTGGAAACCTTGCCGATTCGTGACGCCGTCTCCCGGTGGACCATCACCCGATGCGATCCGCTCGTCGTGCATGCCTATCGCGAAGCTGCCGATGACGAGTTGCGCACCACGTCCGCCGATTTCCCGGACTGGTTCGCCATCTGGGCCTCCGGCGTGCTCGCCGACCTGATCGAGACCCTGGATCCGGAAGACCCCTGGCGGAACACCATCGTCAACGGCGCCGGCGCGGTCGTCCTGCCCGATGGTTCGGCCTTCGGGACCTGGCACAACGCGACCGACCTCCTGCCGTTGCCCCCGGAAGGCGACCCTGCGCTGGATGTGGGACTGGCCGCCGTCGCGCAGCCCCTCTCCGCCGAGTCCGCGCTCCTGTGGCATGCGGCCCAGGCGGGCCGCGATCAGGCGCGGGAGCAGCTGCTGACCATCGAGGTGGGCGGCGCGTACCCCGTGGCCGCCCCGGTGATCGAGCGCGCCATGTTCCGCCGCCGCGTGTTCATGGGCCAGGAGGACGCCTACATCCCGCAGGTCTGCACCGACTGGTCCAAGCGCGCGGACCTGATCACCAACGGCCAGCCTTGGGACGAGGCCGGCGCCGCCCGACTGCGCGTCGGTTCCCGCGTGGAGCCCGGCAGCTGGCGCCTCCTCGCCTGATTTCTCCGATCACACTTCCCCGTTCCATCTGAGTCTCACAAATTGCCCCTCTTCACCCGTGATCAGGGCCAATACGTGTGACTCAGCTGAAGGGGTTCAGGCGTCGGGGCCGCAGAGCGGGATGCGGACCGTGAAAGTGGAGCCCACGTCCTTCTCCGAGGACACGAGGATCTCCCCGCCGTGGGCCCGCACGAAGCCCTGCGTGATGGCCAGCCCCAGGCCGGTGCCCGGGATGGCCGCCTTGCGCACGTGCTCGGTCCGGTAGAAGTTCGTGAAGAGCTTCCCCCGTTCCGCCGCCGTCATCCCGAAACCGGTGTCCCGGACCACCAGCTCGGCCCATTCCCCGCCGCCGTCCACGCCGCCCACACCACCCAGCTGGCGAAGCGAGACGGTAATGGAGCCGCCGGAGGGCGTGTACTTGATGGCGTTGGACAGCAGGTTGTCCACCACCTGGCCCATCTTGACCGGGTCGGCCTTCGCGTCCATCCGGTCCGGGAGGTCCGCCTGCAGGCTCAGCCCGGCCTTCTTGGTCTGGACCTCCACGGACTCCGCGCTGTTGCGCACCAGCCGCGCCAGGTTGACCTCTTGCACCGTGACCTTGGAACTGTTCGCAGCGGAGTCCAGCAGGCTCGTCACGAGCCCCAGCAGTCGCTCCGCGTTGCGCTGGGAGGTATTCAGGAACTTCCGCACGATCGGGTCCAGGTCCTCCTCCAGCGCGACATCCAGGTAGCCGATGATCGAGGTCAACGGCGTGCGGAACTCGTGGGAGACCTCGGCCACGAACCTATCCCGGGTCTGGATGGCGTCCATCAGATCCGTGACGTTCTGGAAGACCACCACGGTGCCGTCGAAGTTGTCCTCCTCGTCATACATCGAGGAGGCCGAGACGGAGAGGTGCTGCTGGGCGCCGTCCGTGCCGATCGCGATGATGCGGCCGCGGTAGTCATGACCCTGGAGAGCCTGAGTCACGGGACGATCCTCTGCCGGGATGGGCGTGACGCCGTCCGCCTCGAAGAGCAGCAGCTCGTGTTCGGCGCCGTCGTCCCGGCCGGGCGGCAGGCCGATGAAATGGGTGCGCCGTTGGGCCTGGTTCATCAGGACGTCGTGGCCGTCCCCGTCCACCACCAGGATCCCGACGTCCGAGGTCTCCACCACCGCCTGCAGCAGCCTGTTCTGCGTCTTGGACGAATCCAGCGCCGCGCCGAGATCCCGGCGCTGACGGTCCATGCTGCGGGTCAGAACACTGGCCGCCACGGCCAGGGCCAGCATGATGAACGGCACCACGACCGGCCGGTGCAGGTCGTAGTCGATGAGGCTTTCGGCAAAGGCGGGTGTACCCGGCAGGTACGGCCACCACGTGACGGCGGCGCTGCCCACGAAGCCCAGGATCACGCCGATCACCGGGTAGATCCCGGACCAGGCGAGCCAGAAGACGGGAAAGGCCGAGAGCATGACCATGCCGTCCAGGCCGTGCCGCGCGGAGGCCCATATCGGGGCGATGGCCACGAAGTCCAGGAGCGGGATCACCCAGTAGACCACCGGCGGGAGCCGACCCCAGGGCACCACACCGGCCAGCACGGTCAACAGGGCCACCCCGCCCACTCCGCCCAGGAAGTACGGGTGATCCGTCATGATGTGGGGATGGAACACCGCCACGGCCACCACGATCAGTGCGACGGACAGCGTCAGCGGCATCTGAGAGAGCAGCACGCGTCCTCGCAGGGAGAACTGACCGAAGTGCCTGCGCCCCTCGGCGGCCTCGGCCGGGGGCAGTGTTGTCGGGGTAGCGAGTGACACGGCAGGGCTCCGTTCGTTGCGGGGCATGAGACGCCCCTACTACACGATAGCCTTAGACCAAACAATGCTTTGGGGGTGTTTCGCGTGGAGGATCGTCGTGTCGCCGTCGTCGTCGAGGATGACGAGGACATCCGCGGGCTCATGGTGGCCCTGTTGGGCCAGTCCGGCTTCGAGGTGATCGCCGCCGCCAATGGCACCGACGGGGTCACCGCCGTCCACGAGTTCGATCCCGTGTTGGTGACGGTGGACCTGGGCCTTCCGGACATCGACGGCTACGAGGTCACCCGCCGGTTGCGCCGCTTCACCGACGCCTATGTGGTCATGCTGACCGCGCGCAGCGAGGAGATCGACACCCTGATGGGTCTCGACGCCGGTGCGGACGACTACCTCACCAAGCCGTTCCGGCCGCGCGAGCTACGGGCCAGGATCGAGGCCATGATGCGCCGCCCCCGCGGCGGTCAGGCCTCCGGTCAGGACAGTGCCGCCCCCATCCTTTCCACCAGGGGCTCGACGCCGGCCCCGACACCTTCCGCGAACCACGGCCAGGTTCCCGCCACGGCACCCAGTGCGACGCCGGCGACCCCGGCCGCCGGAGTACCGGTGGTTCCAGCGGCGGCCGGCGGGCCGACGTCGGGCCCGGTGTCCGTGCCCGGCACCGATGCCGGCCTGGACCTGGACGGGCTGAGGCTCTTCCCCGACCTGCACCATGTGGAGACGGAAGGGCGCGCGATCCCCCTGACGCCGACCGAGTTCCTGCTGCTGGAGACGCTGATGCGCAGCGGCCGGGTGGTGCGGTCCAAGGCGGAGCTGTCCCGGATCATCCGCGGGGACGAGCCGGACCATGGGAGTTACGTCTCCGCTGCGGACGAGCGGACCGTGGAGGTGCATCTGGGCAACCTGCGGCGCAAACTGGGGGACGCCCCGAAGTCTCCACGCTGGGTGCAGACGGTGCGCGGGATCGGCTACCGGATGGCGGGCAGCCCGCAGCTGGTCGGTTAGCCGGCGTCAAGAAGCCGAGGGAACCTGCTGGAGGAAGATCCTCAGCTGGCGGGCCGTCTCCGCTGCCAATCGCCGGAGGCACTCCATGATCTCGGCGAGGCGTTCCACGGCGGGCCAGCGAACGGGCGTGGGCGGGCGGCTGGCGAAGTCCTCCTGCAGCTCGGCAGCCAGGGTGGACAGTGCCTCTGCGCCGGCCATGGCGGAGGACGTCTTCAGGCTGAGGACGGCATCCATCCAGTCCTCATGGTCCTGGGCGGTGAGGGCGCGCTGAAGTCGCTCGACGCGCTGGCCCAGCATGGCTTCGTAACGGCGGATGAATCGGCACAGCATGTCGGTATCGCCTAGTTGTTCCCCCAACCGGCCCAGCGCATCAGCATCGAGTACTGGTGCAGTGGTCATAGCGCCATGATGCCCTCCTTTCCGCAGGAGCACGCCGGACTTTTCCCAAAGCTTTGCTCAAGAACCACTCTGGTCACACCGACCAAAGGGAACCTCAAGACAGCAGTCGCGAATCTATGGGAAACCTTGTGGCGAATCGTCGCAAATCCCGAGGACGGATTTGAGGGGCCGGGACTCAAATAGAGCCATCAGGAAGCGAGCTGCCGCCACGACATCCCCGTCTGGCCGGAAGCCCGTTTTCCGAACAGCCGTCTCAGTATCGACGCCGGCGCTGGCATCCCCGCCAGCCCCGGCGAAGATCGTTCTCATACAAGGGGTTTACAAATGAAGAAGATGACCAAGGGTGCCATCGTGACCGGCCTGGGCGTGGCCCTCCTCCTCGGCGGCGGCGGGACGCTGGCCACCTGGAACATGGACCAGTCCGCCAGCGCCGGCACCATCACCACGGGCAACATGAACCTGGCCGCGGAACCGGGCGCGTGGACCTCCAACCTCAAGTCCGGAACCGTCGCCACGGGCGAAACCATCAAGGGCTACCAGATCGTTCCAGAGGAGCAGATGACCTACACGCAGGTCATCAATGTCAGCGCCGAGGGCAATCTGGAGGCCGTGCTGTCCATGAGCACCGGGACCCTGTCATCCGAACTCCTCGACAACCTGACCCTTCAGAAGTTCACCGTGACCAAGCAGGGTGTCGGCGGAGGCACCACCGTCATGGACCGGTACGACCAATCGGTCACCGTCGCTCCCGGGAAGTACACGGTGTCTGCCACGGTCCGGTTTGACGCCAACGGCAAGGACGCCATGAACGCGTCCCTCGACCTCAGCAATATCAAGTACGTCCTGACGCAGAAGAACCCAACGCCGGTCAACTGACCCCGAGGCACCCGCCACCACCGCACGACCCATGAGGAGTAGAGATGCGCATCAAGAGCATGCTGCAGACCACTGCGGTCCTCGGTCTCGCGGTGGTGGTGGGTCTCCTCGGTGTCGGCGGAACGTGGGCACTGTGGAACGTCTCGGCCGCCGCCGGCGCCGGCACTGTGCAGTCGGCCAATCTGGTGGTGGACGTCAACACTTCACCGATGCTGACTGACGGCACCTCCACCACTGTTGCCCTGGAGGGTCCCACCGCTCAGTTGACGCCAGATCAGCCCGTCTACGCCACGCTGAAGCTCACGAACAACAGCACGGCCACCTCGGGGCTCACCCTCCGGTCAACACTGAGGTCGGACCGGGCCACCTCGGACAATGTGGAACTGTCCAAGGCGCTGACCGTCCAGAGCGCCGCCGGAAAGTGTGCCGATGCCACCTTCCAGGCAACATCTTCTGCCGTAGTGGCCCAGGGCGATTCGCGGACCTTCTGCCTACGCCTGAGCCTGTCGGCGAAGACACCGGGGTCTCTGTCAGACAAGTCCGCCACGGTGACCATCCCCGTCCACGTCGAACAGGTGAGGTGAGCTGCACGCCATGTCCACGCACCATGAGAAGCGTCTTGCCCCGGCCGGTCTGCAGTGGATCGGCCAGGCCGTCTCCTTCCTTGCTCCTGGTGGTCTTCTCCCTGGCCGCCATCGTGCTGATCATCATCCCGATGGTCACCGGGTCCCAGACCTACTCGGTCCTCACCGGCTCCATGGCGCCGAGCTACCCGCCGGGGACCTTCCTGGTGGTCAAGCCCACGGACTTCGATTCACTGCAGACCGGAGACGTGGTCACCTACCAGATCGAGTCCGGCCGGCCCGACGTCGTCACCCACCGGATCATCGGCTTCACCCCCGGTCAGGACGGCGAGCCCCAGCTCATCACGCAGGGCGACAACAACGACCTTGCCGACGAAACCCCCGTCATGGAGATCCAGGTCCGCGGCGAGCTCTTCTACGCCGTCCCCTACGTCGGGTTCCTGGCCAACGCCCTGGGGCAGACCGACCGCAGCTGGGTCATCACGGCTCTGGCCGTCGCGTTGATCGGCTTCGGCGTCTTCTCCATGGTCCGCGGCATCCTCAAGGACCGCCGGGAGGCGCGGGACCGCAAGCTGATCGAGGAGACCTCCTCGGAACTCGAAGCGGCTCTCACGAAAGACGATGCGGCTTCCGTAAAAGGCAAGGTCCTGACATGAACCCCGACCACAGCACCGGGGGCGTTTCCCGCCGGACCTGGCGCACCGCCGTCGTGCTGTTCCTGGTGGTGTTCCTGGGCGGACTGGGCCTGACCGGCGCGAGTGCCCTGTGGTCGCAACAGGGTACCGTCCAGGCCACCGTCTCCACCGGCTCCTGGTGCTCCACCCCGGAGGAGAAATGGGAGCTGCCCATGAGGATCTACGCTGCCGATTTCGGTTGGGACGGAAGTGCGTGGGTCCGCACCGCCTGGAAGCCCGAGAACGGCAGGTCGTTCGATCCCTGTGTGACGTTCAAGGCCACCTTGGAGCCGATGAAGTCGGAAGACGGTCGGGTGATCTCCCGGAGGACTGTCGACGCCGGCCAGGATCCCCAGGCTTCGTATTGGGTCGCAACGGGCCAGGACAATACCGCCACCTTCAGGCTCACGGTCACGCCCTACATGAACAACGTGGCAGGGAAGCCGGAATCCGTGAACATCATCGTCAGGGTGTGGGACAGGCACCGGTCGACAAGGCAGGGGTTCTCCACCGACGCTTCGACGGACGACGCCGCACAGGACGAGACGACGCCGCAGGTCGAGGTCGAAGTCATCGACCAGTAGGCGCGCTGCTGTCACCATGGGGCCATCCAGGCCCGCAGCGACGCCCTGAGACGGTCGGTCAGACCAGCCGCCGCCGCATGATCAGCGCGTCCACCCGGCCACTACCGGCTCGAGCCCCAGTACCGCCCGCAGGATCCCCCGGGTAGTAACCCGCCCGCGTGTGGATGTGCTCGAAGCCGTAGCGCGCATACAGCGCCTGCGCCCGCGGGTTGTCCTCGCGCACCTCGAGCAGCAGGTCCCGCGCGCGGCGCCGGCCGGACTCCGCCACCATCCACTGCAGCATCGCGGTGCCCAGGCCCTGCCCCTCGGCCTCGGGCACCACGGCGATCGTCTGCACATCGGCCAGCGGTGGCACGCACATCAGCCCGCAATACCCCAGCACGACGCCGGCGGCCTCCCCCGCGTCCGCCTCACCTTCCGCTTCGGTCCCGGCCTCCATCCGGGCGACAGTATCCGTCGCGGTTCCCGGTCCGGCATCCGGGCCGACGACGACGCGGTAGGCGCGCGTGCCGCCGTCGTGCTCCGGGACGGCGTGGGAGAGCTCCTCCTCGAAGAAGGACAGCGGCCAGGCGTCCAGCGGGAAGAGCCGCTGCTCCAGGTCGTGCACGGCCGGCAGGTCGGCCCACTCCAGGGGCCGCATCGAATATCCGGCGGGCAGCACGGGGTCGGCGGCTTCGGCTTCACTGGGGTCCACGGGCCAAGGCATGCGCACCATTCTATGAACCGCTGTTCAGGCCCGGACCACGGCTCTCACCGCTGACCCGGCATCGGGATTAGGGTGACGACGTGAAGACGAATGAGGCGGGGGTGAGCATGGGCGCCAAGGCAGGCACGGGCAAGGAACCCCGCACGGGCGGCCGCTTCGACTGGGTGTGGGAACGGGTGAAGACTCCGGCCTTCTTCACCGCCACGTCCCAGACCGTCAAAAGCGTGATCGCGGCGTCGTTCGCGTGGTGGTTCTCGGTGACGGTGCTGGGAACCGAGATGCCGTTCCTCGCGCCGTGGACGGCATTGCTGACCGTGCACGCCACCGTTTACCAGTCGATCTCACGCGGCACGCAGTCCGCGGTCTCCTCGGTCATCGGCGTCGGCCTGTCCTTCGTCATCGGCAACTACCTCGGCGTGGACGTGTGGACCTACGCCCTGGCCTTGCTGATCGGTCTGATCGCGGCCCGCCTTCGCTGGATCCGGGATGAGGGGGTGGCCATCGCCACCACGGCGATCTTCCTGCTCAGCAGCGGCTTCGAGGATCAGGAACCCCTGTTGGTGGATCGCATGATCGAGGTCGGCGTGGGCGTCGCCGTCGGCATCGCCGTCAACCTGCTCATCATTCCTCCCCTGCGGGACCAGCAGGCGGCCCGCCACGTCGATTCCGTCAACCGCCGCATGGGAGGAGTCCTGGTCGACATGGCGGACCAGTTGGCGCAGGACTGGGACACGGACAACGCCGACGACTGGATCGGTGAGGCCCGGTCCATGGAGCAGGACACGGCAGCGGCCTGGACTCTGGTGCGGTCCGCCCGGGAGAGCCACCGAGCCAATCCCCGGGTCTACCTCCATCAACAAGGCCTGTCCAAGGATCACCATCCTGCGCCCGCAACGGAGGAAGGGAGCGGCTACGCGGACATCCTGGGCCGCGTGGACGAGGGCATCTCCCACCTGCTCAACCTGGCCCGCACCCTGCGGCAGGCCTCCTATGTTGAGGGCCCGTGGAACGACCGGTTCCGCACTCAGTGGGTGGCCATCGTGCGCGACTGCGGACGCGCCATCGCCGACCCAGATGCCGAGGTGGAGCCCATCGACGACCGGCTGACCGCGCTGGCCAACGACCTCTCCGACGACCACGAGCTCCCGCAGTCCGCGTGGCCGATCTACGGCTCGCTGATCACCAGCCTGCGCCACATCGCCATCATCGTGGACGATGTGGCGTCCTCCCGCGAGGCCCGGGAACCCGACGCCTGACGGACGGCTGCGGCGTCTTGTCTTCCGTCCCCTGCGTGGCATAGGAATCGTCCATGGGAACCCGTATGTTCGTGGCCGTCTACCCGCCCGAGGACGTCCGCGAGGAGCTGGCCGAGTTCCTCTCCGTCCGTCCGGGCCTGACCTGGACCGGCCCGGAACAGATGCACCTGACCCTCACGTTTTTCGGCTCCGTCCCGGACCGTTCGCTCGAGCCGCTCGAGGAGAACCTGGACGACGCCGTTGCGAGCGTCGAGTCCTTCCCCTGCGGCCTGCACGGGGCCGGAGCGTTCCCCCATCCAGACAGCGCCGCGGTGGTGTGGCTGGGCGTCGAGGACGGCGCGGAGGACCTGACCCGGCTGGCGCGTAAGGCCCGCGGGGCGGGCAACCGGGCCGGCGTCGTGCCCGATGGCAAGGCCTTCCATCCGCACCTGACGCTGGCGCGCCCGGGCCGCACGAATGCCACGCGGTGGATCCGCGTGCTCGAGACGTTCAACTCCCGGATCTGGACGGTGGATGAGGTGCACCTGGTCGAGTCGACGCTCCAGGGGCATGGTCACCGGCCGCGGCATCGGACCGTGATGACGGCACCTCTGAACCCCTGACTCAGCGCGCCGTCGTCGGTACCGTGGGTGGTGCCATGCCGTGATGCGGTCGGCAGCTCCATCACCAGTCGGCGGCAGCGGCGCGAGGAGAGGGAACACCATGCTTCAGCACACTGCCCGCAAGACCACCCTGATACGCACGACGGCGGCCCTGCTGGGCCTGGGCGGCATGCTCGCCCTGGGCGCGTGTTCGGACGGCGGCTCTGAACCGTCCGCCCCGGCACCCGGGCTCACCGGCAGCCCCGGGGAGACCGCACCCGACGGCGGCACCCAGTCCATGAGTCCCGGCGCCACCGCGGGCGCCGAGACCTCGGAGGCGACGCCGGCCGGCTTCACCGCCACCCTGCAGGACGCCGACGGCGGCGAACTCGGCACGGCGGAGATCCGGGATGTCGAGGGCGTCATGGAGATCCAGGTGGATGCCGCCGGCATGGACCCCGGGTTCTACGGCCTGCACGTGCACGGGATCGGCGAGTGCGAGCCGGACAGCGCCGCCCCGGACGACCCGGAGGACACGGGCGCCTTCAAGTCCGCCGGCGGCCACCTTGGTTCCCAGGAGGCCGACCACCCGGACCACGCCGGGGACCTGCCGACTCTGCTGGTGCAGGAGTCCGGGGACGCCCACCTGACCTTCCGGACCGACCGGATCAGCCTCGACGACTTCGAGGACGAGGACGGCGCCGCGATGATGGTGCACTCTGCCCCGGACAACTTCGCCAACATCCCCGAGCGCTACGCCCCGGACGGTCCGGACGAGGACACCACCGGTGCCGGCGATGCGGGCGACCGCCTGGCCTGCGGGGTGATCGAGCCGGCGGCCTGATCCCGCATCAAGCTCACACCCCCCCACGTTACGATCACGCTTGCGGTCGAGAATCGCCGATGCACTCGACCGCAGGCGTGATCGTAACTGCCTCTTCGACGTCACCGCATAGTCACGGTCAGTCGACTGAGGCCTGACGCTGGATCGCTCGGCGCAGTCGTTCCAGGAACAGCTGCTCGCCCCGGGCGGTGTAGATGTCATCGGCTGCCTTGACGGATTCCCAGCCGTGGTCGGTGAAGTCGCTGTCACGGTGGATGTCGCTGTTCAGCTGGGTGTTCTCGCCATGATGACGGCCGTCGTACTGGATGGCGATCCGCCAGCCGGGATAGTGGAGGTCCGGACGCCGTTTCAGGGTGGGCGAGAGCCACACCTCCTGGTTGACCACCGGTTCGGGCAGACCGGCCTGCAGGATGAGCATCCGCACGCGGGTCTCCGCTGCCGAGTCCACTCCCGCTCGGATCAGCTCGCGCGCCCGCCGGACGGCGTTGATGCCCTTGGTCCGCCGCCGCCTGGCCATGGCCGCGTCGATGTCCGCCAGGGTGGCCAGCGGGTGAGGTCGGCCCAGGACCTCGATCCCCCGCAGCGGTCCATCCTGCCGCTGCAGCAGGGCATCACCGGCCGCCACGAGCCTCAGCGGATCGTGGATCTGCGTCGCCAGGTCCAACCACGTGCGTTCGGGCGTCGTCAACCGGTGCCCGTCGGCCTCCACCACGTCCGAGGGATGCAGCTTCGCCTTGTGCCCCACGATCCCGGGTCTCCGCCGCGACCCGGCGACCCCTTTGCGACCGGTGATGTGGATCGGCAGGTCCTCTTCCAGGGACGCCGGCATCCAGAGGCCCCAGAGCCGGGCTGCCGTCGAATGGCTGAGGTAGTGATCCCCCGGCAGGGAGGACACTGCCTGCACCATCTGCGGCCAGGGCCTCTCCCCCACGTCCCAGAACCGGATCCCCGGCGTCGCCGTCACCAGGGCCGGGTGCCTCAACTGATAGTCCGTCATCCCGGCCGCACGGGCCTCTGCCGCGGTGAACACCACCTTGTCGAGGCCCGCTGGATACGCGCGGTCCTCGGGCCCCTCACACCCGTCGGTCTCCAGTGTCACGTCCATGGACATCAGCATGAACGTGCGCGACGAACGCCGCAGGAGTTATCCACAGGCCGGTTACGATCACGATGGCGGGTGGGTGCATCGGCGATTCTCGACCGCAAGCGTGATCATAACCAGGGTGGGGTGGCCGGTCAGAGCAGCGCGATGACCTCGTCCAGCATCTGCTCCGTCAAGCGCCCGGTGAAGGTGTTCTGCTGGGAGACGTGGTAGCAGCCGACCACGCGCACCTCCCTCGGACGGCCGGCGCTGACAGCGCCGGGGCCGTCGCTGACACCGTTCCCCGGCACCGTGAACACCGTCTGCGCCCCGTGGCCGAACTTCGCCCGGGGCCGCGGCACGCTCCAGCCCACGCGCAGCGCCGCGGCGTGCAGTGACTGCCAGCCGATACCGCCCAGCACCAGGATCGACTCGACTGAGTCCGCCAGCTGCAGTTCGCGGTCCAGCCAGGGCCCGCAGGCGGCTCGCTCGGCCGGCGTCGGCTTGTTGTCCGGCGGGGCGCAGTGCACCGGGGCCACCATGCGGACGCCCCTGAGCCGCTGCCCGTCCCCGGCTGACACCGACGTCGGCCGCGCGGCATAGCCGGCCCGGTACAGGGCGGCGTGGATCCAGTCCCCCGAGCGGTCGCCGGTGAACATCCGGCCGGTGCGGTTCCCGCCGTGCGCAGCCGGGGCGAGCCCCACCACGAGGACGCGCGGTTGCTCGTCCCCCAGGGACGGCACGGGCCGGCCCCAATAGGGCTCACCGAGGAACGCCTTCCGCTTGCCCACCGCCACCGACTCCCGCCAGTCCACCAGCCGCGGACAGGCGCGGCACACCGAGACCCGTGCGTCGACGTCGGCCAGGGACTGTGCCGTGCCCGCCAGCCTCCGGACCTGTGCGGCCGAGGTGGCGGCCGGCGTCGTAGGCCCCGCGGGGTCCTCCGGCCAGCCGGTGCCGGGCGGCACGGGCGAGGCGAACGGCTGGCCCGTCAGCGGGTGCGGCAGCAGATGGGGCAGCGGTGGGGGCAGGCCACCACCGAGGGGAAGGCCGGGAGGGGTGCCGCCGCCCGGGACCCCGGTCAGGACTGCTGTTCCCGGAGCCGGTCGATGTGCTCGGAGGCCTCGGCCTTGGTCAGGTTCGCGGGCAGTTCCTCGCCGGCCTGCTTGGCGAGGGTGTCCAGGTAGGAGCGCTGCGCTTCGGTCATCGGGTCGTCACCGCTGACCCAGTCGGCCGGGTCCTTCTCCAGTGCGGGGTCCTCGGCATCACCGGTGGCACCGATGGTCTCGGTCTCCGCGCCGGTGGCCGATTCCGCGGCGTTTCCCTGTCCGAGGACCTCTGCTTCTTCCTCCGGATCGGGGAACTGTGCGGGTGTCGTCGTCATCAGTGGCTCCTTCGGGACGTGGTGTCGTCGGTTTGGTGCACATGCTAACGGTAGGTCAACGCTGCAGTCGCTGCCCTGCGGACTTACAGTGGGCAGTGCACCACACGTCCAACTGCTGAACCAGGAGCGTCCGCATGAGCACACAGGAGCAATCTGCGCCACGTCGGCCCGAGGCCCCCGGCGCCGGTCCGTGGTCAGATCCGATGGGCCGGATCGGGGCGCGTGCGGGTCAGACGCTGCTGATCGCCGCCGTGGCCGTCGGCATCATCTGGGTGCTGCTGCGCGTGAGCGTCGTGGTCCTGGCCGCGCTGGTGGCCCTGATCCTGGCCTCCGCGGTCGCTCCTCTGGTGCGGTGGCTGGTCGGCAAGGGCTGGTCCCACCTTCTGGCCACCCTGACGGCCTTCCTGGGCATCGTGGTGGTGGTCGGAGGGGTGGTTACCGGGGTTGTCCTGGCGGTCATCAACGAGTGGGATTCCCTGGTCTCCTCGGCCCTGCAAGGTTGGCAGGCACTGCAGGACTGGGTCACGTCCGGACCCCTGCCGGTGGACGCCTCCGTCGTCGACGACGCCACGCAGCAGGTCACCGATTTCTTCGCCAGTGGTGACTTCGCCAGCGGCCTGGCCAGCGGCACCCTGACCGGGATCTCCGCGGCCACCACGTTCCTCACCGGCCTGGTACTGATGATCGTCGTGCTGTTCTTCCTGCTCAAGGACGGCTGGAAGTTCACCAACTTCTCCCTCCGCTGGTTCCAGGGCGGCACCCGGGCCAAGCTGGCGGAGTCCATCGACCGCTCATCCGAGGTGCTCGGCGGCTACGTGCGCGGCACCGCCACCGTGGCCCTCGTGGACGCCGTGCTGATCGGCGTCGCCCTGGCGATCCTCGGTGTGCCGCTGGCCCTGCCGTTGGCCGTGATCATCTTCATCGGCGCGTTCATCCCCATCGTCGGGGCCACCGCCACCGGCATCATGGCCGCGCTCGTTGCCCTGGTCACCAACGGACTGACCACGGCACTGATCGTGACGGCCGTTGTCATCCTGGTCAACCAGATCGAGGGCAACTTCCTCCAGCCGGTGGTCATGGGCCGGACGCTGAGCCTGCACGCCATGATCGTGTTGCTGGCCCTGACCATCGGCACGATCGTCGGCGGGATCTTCGGCGCCATCCTGGCCGTGCCCTACACCGCCGTGGCGTGGACCCTGATCCAGGTCTGGACGGACCGGTACCAGGCCGGCGACGATCCCGTCCTCGGCCCGGACCCCCTGGACGCCAAGGACCGCGCTGCCGCCAAGGCCAGCACGGCCCAACGCTTGCGCTACCTGCGCATCAGCCGCCAGCGCCCAGCCGGCGAGAACCTCGGCGCCGTCGATCAAGAGCAGGAAACCGGCCCGGCAGACGACCCTTCGGGGTCGGCGCCGCAGGGAACCTCTGAACCCATGGAACATCACGGGTCCACGAAGTCCCCCCGGCCCGCCTCGTCAACAGAAGACTAAGACGACTACCGCTCCCCGGTGCCCGCACGCTTGCGCGGGCCCGGCACCTTGGCGTCGGACTCTCGCAGATACAACGGAGTGACCGGCAGGATCCCCCGGCCGCGGCGCAGGGCGAGCTCGCCGACCAGGCCGAGCGAGCCGGCGTCGGGCACGGCGGTGGAGAACTCGACGACCGCGGCGAGGGCATCCGGGTACAGCCCGGCCCCGGCGCCGTAGGCCGGCAGCGGGGTGACCTCGGCGGGGGCCGTGACGAAGGGCCCGTGGAGGCGCTGGAACTGCCCGCCCACGGACGCATAGTGGGCCCAGTAGACCTCACGGCGGCGAGCGTCGGTGGCCACCACGAACTCCTCGACGCCCGCTCGGAAAGCTTCCACCGCCGCAGGCAGCGCGATCGCGTCCAGGCTCATCACCCCGTGCACCTGCAGCCCCCACACGAACGCAAGCGAACGCGCCGTCACCAGCCCGGCGCGCAGCCCGGTGAACGGCCCGGGCCCGACGCCGGCCACCACCGCCCGCAGATCACCCGGCTCCACGTTCGCCTCCTCGAGAACCCGGCGGACCGCGGGCGTGAGCACCTCGGCATGCGTGTTGGTCTCGGTGGAGGCGTAGCGGGCGAGGACCTCGCCGCCCTGCACCACGGCCACACTGGCGGTGGCGGAGGCGTCGATGGCGAGGAGGGGGCGGGAGGAGTCGTCGGGCATGGGGTCCAGTCTACGAAGGGGACAGAGCCAGTAACCTACGGGGACCGCCCCCGATGGCCGAACACCACGAAAGGACTCCATGCGACTATTCGACCCCCGCGACCGCGAGACCACCGGTCAGACGGCCCGCGTCTACGCCATCTTCGAAGTTCTGCACACCGCCGTGGACTTCCTCGCCGCCGGTTTGTTCATCGTCGGCAGTGTCCTGTTCTTCAGCGAGGCGACCAAGATGGCGGGTACATGGTGCTTCCTGCTCGGATCCATCTGCTTCGCCCTGAAGCCGACCATCCGCCTCACGCGCGAACTGCGGCTGGCCTCCCTGCGTCGAGTCGACCGACTGGCCGAGAAGGCGCCCGAGGCTCCGAGGGACCTCTTCTCCGGCCCTCAGCACTAACGGTGATCCACCTCCACACCCGGCTCAGCACCCCGCCATCACCCCGTCAACCGCCGGATCCCGTCCAGGATCGCGGCGTGCACCCGGCGGTCTCCGAGGGGCAGGAAGTGTCCGCGCGTGCCCAGTTCCACATTGTCCGCCCCTTCCAGACAGCTGCCCCCGGGGATGTGCGGGTCGAAGCGGCCGTAGATGGAGACGATGTCCCGGTCCACGTGGCGGCTCGCACTCAGCTCGGCCAGCTCCGGGGAGTTCGGCAGGAACACCCGCAGGGCAGGCAAGGGCAGCAGCCGGGCCAGCGGGGAACCGGCGAACGGCGTGTTGACCGCCACCAGCCCGTGAATCGCCCCGCCCTCGTTGTGGTGCGCCAGCAGCAGCTTGCCGACCAGTCCGCCCTTGCTGTGGGCCACCAGCACGCAGCGGCCTACCCGCTCCTGGCGGAGATACCGGTCCACCAGCTCGGCCATCTCCTCGATGGTTCCCCCGTTGTACCGCAGGTCCGTCACGGCGTGCACGTCATAGCCGTGGTCCCGCAGGGCGTCGGCCACCGGCAGCATGAACGTCCAGCTCTCGTAGATGCCGGGGATGAGCACCACCGCCGGCTTCTCGGTTTCGGACCGGCGATAGGCCTGGGCGTCGTATCGGTGCACCACTCCGGCGGCCTGCCAACGGATCGCATAGGCGTAGTCACGGATCCAGGCGGCGAGGTTCACGCCGATCTCAGCGACGTTCATCGGCCCACAGACTCCAGGAAGGGGGCGCAGGCTGCGGCGAGCTCCTCCGGCCGGTTGTACTGCACGGCGTGAGGAGCGCCGGGGATCTCGACCAGGCCGGCGTCGGGAGCCAGGCGCACCAGGTCCACGGCCCAGCCATGGGGCGCGATGGGATCACGGGTTCCCCGGACCACGAGCCCCGGCACGTGGCAGCGGATGATCGCCTCCTCGATCCGGTCGGCGAGCATGTGCCGCGCGGTGCGCAGGTACCGCAGCGGGCCCATCCGCAGGTAGTTGCGGAAGACCACGGCGTTGTTCGCCGCCGGCTCGCCGACGGTGTCCCGCAGCAGCCGCCAGGCCAGGGCCGGCCGGCTGTGCGCCGCCGGATCCACCGTGGGGCCGATCAGCACGTACCCGGCACACAGCCCCGGGTTCCGCACGATGGTGTCCACCACGATCTGACAACCCATGGAGTGACCCATGACGACGGCCGCGTCCAGTCCCAGCGTCCGGATCACCTGGGCGAGAACCTCACCTAATTCCGGAACGGTCAGCGCCCGCGGCGGAGTGGGCGTGGTGCCGTAACCGGGCAGGTCCAGTGCGTAGACGTCGTGGTCGGTGGCCAGCGCGTGAGCGAAGGGCAGGAAGTACTCCCCGGACATCCCGATGCCGTGCACCAGCACCACGGGCGGGCTCCCCGTCTCCGCCTTCTTCCCGTTTTCGCCGTGCTCCCCCTGTGGCGGCGCGAAATTGCCGCGCACGTCCACCGTGTGCCCGCCAGCCTGCAACCGCCGCGACTCCAGCCCGTGGCCGCGCCGGGGCGTTCGATCCCTATCGGCCGGAATCTCGCTGGGCCTTCGAATCGATGATGTCCGGGTCGGTGTTCGGATCGGCAGCCGACGCCGGCTGGTTCGGCCCGGTGGACTCGGCACCGGTGTTGCCGGCTTTGACCCGGTTCTCGGCGTCCGTCAGGTCCTCGGCCTCCGGGTCATCACCGGCACTAGGCTGCGGCTCGTAGTCGTCCTCGCTGTCGTCGTCGGGGTCGAGATCGACCTCGCCGCTGCCGTCGGATCCCAGGGCGGCGTTCTCGTCGTCCGGGTTCACCTCGGGCTGCCCTTGTTCGTCGCGTGGAGTGCTCATGCGCTCGTCCTTCCTCGATGTCTCGATGGCCCCTCACCCGCGCCTCGAGTGTGCCTCAGGTGCTCCACGAGCACGCCTCGACGGCTGCCTGCGCGTGGTCCTGCATGCCAAGACCATGCCAGATCCGGCCGTCGGCATGCTAGCAACCGGAGCCATGGCACCGGTTCCGCAGTCCCCCGGCCATCCCGTCTTCACGGCTGCTCCCGGCCGCACCTACGCTGGCCGGGACAGCGATTGACCACAACGGACGCCCGAGCCTGTCACGCCCTCCACAGACAGGCGGCGCCCGGGAGAGGTGCACATCATGGCCCAGCCCACCCCCGACGCCCCGGGGCAACCCGAACAGCCTCCACTCTCAACGGAAGCCCACATCCCGGCCGCGCACGTGACACTCGAGGGCCACTTCGTCCTGCCGCAGGTCAACGCTCCCGTGGTGGTCTTCGCCCATGGCAGCGGCAGCGGTCGGAACAGCGAGCGCAACCAGTACGTGGCGTCCGTCCTGCAGGATGCCGGCCTCGGCACCCTCCTGCTGGACCTGCTCACCCCGGAGGAGGAAACCGACCGGGGAAACGCCTTCGACATCCCCAAACTCGCCCAACGGATCACCGCAGCCGAGGCATGGGTGCACCGGCAACCGCAGAGCATGTCCTCACCGGTCGGGTTCTTCGGAGCGAGCACCGGGGCCGGTGCCGCGCTCTGGGCTGCTGCTGAGCCCGGCGCCCGTGTCGGTGCCGTGGTCTCTCGAGGCGGCCGGCCGGACCTGGCCGAAGGGCGATGGGGCACGGTGGAGGCTCCCACCCTGCTGATCGTCGGCAGCGAGGATCAGCAGGTGCTCGAGTTCAACCGCCAGGCCCAGTCCGAGCTGCAATGCGAGAACGCCCTGGAGATCATCGACGGCGCCACACACCTCTTCGAGGAGCCCGGCACCCTGGAGCAGGTCGCCCGTCTGGCGTCCGAGTGGTTCGCCCGGCACCTTCCCTCGGCGCCGGCCATCGACCCACAGGACGCCGAGCAGACTGCCGCGGACCCGCAGGGCGGGCCCTGACCTCGGCAGACATCCGCTGGAACGCCAGCGGCTGCCTCACCCGATAGAGCGTGCCTACCGCGCCTACCGTGTCTGCCGCGCCTACCCAGTCTGCTGCGCTTCCCACGCCTGCCGCGCACTCCAGGCCGAGGCCACCATGTCCTGAACGGAATGCCGCATGGTCCAGCCCAGGTCCCGCGCGGCCAGTGTCCCGTCGGCCACGATCCGCGCCGGGTCACCCGGCCGGCGGTCCTGCACCTCCGGTTCGAAGTCAATCCCGGTCACCGAGGCCATCGCGTCCATGATCTCCCGGACGGAGGTGCCCGCCCCGGATCCCAGGTTGTAGACAGGCTCCACGGACTCCCCCGCCTCCAGGCGCCGCGCCGCCGCCACGTGGGCCTCGGCCAGGTCGGCCACGTGGATGTAGTCGCGCACGCAGGTGCCGTCCGGCGTCGGGTAGTCCGCGCCGTTGATCCGCGGCGTCCTCCCGGCCACCAGCGCGTCGAAGACGAGCGGGAACAGGTTGTGCGGGCTGGTGTCACTGATGCGGTCCGTGCCCGAGCCGACCACGTTGAAGTACCGCAGCGAGGTGTGCCGCAGCCCGGCCGCCCGGGCCTGATCAGCCAGCAGCCACTCCCCGATCAGCTTGGTCTCCCCGTAGGGCGATTCCGGCACGGTCGCACTGGCCTCAGTCACCAGCTCGCTGTCCGGCGTGCCGAACGTCGCCGCAGAGGAGGAGAACACCATGTTCGCCACGCCGGCGCCCTCCATCGCCTCCAGCATGGCCACCATCCCGGTGACGTTGTCCCGGTAGGTGCGCAGCGGCTTCCGCACGGACTCCCCCGCGTACTTGTACCCGGCAATATGCACGACGCCGGCCACCCCGTACTCGGCGAACGCGCCTTCCAGCGCGGCCCGGTCATTCAGGTCTGCCTGGATGAACGGAACGTCCTCCGGCACGAATCCGCGGTGTCCACTGGAGAGGTTGTCCACCACCACCGTGCCGATGCCGACCTCGCGGAACGCCTCCACCACGTGCGCGCCGATATAGCCGGCCCCGCCGGTCACCATCCAAGTCATACCGCCAGTTTACGGAATCCACCTCCCCGCCTCATCTATGTTGCAACTCGTTCGCAATTGCATTTAGAGTGCTGCCCATGACCACATCACTCCCGCCCTACCGCACCTCTGCCCACTCCACGGCGGCTCACGCTGCCACCGTCGCCTCTGGCGCACCACGCACTCCTCATACCCGCCGTGCTCTCTCGGTCGCCGCCTTCGCCGCCGTTGCCCTGACTCTCTCGGCCTGCGCACCGGGCGCCGGAGCCGGCGGCGGCGGCGGATCGTCCTCCGAGGCCACCGGCGGCTCGGCCACCGCTGACTCCACGGACGGCGCAGATCCCGCTGAACCCGTCAATGCCGCGCAGCGGGACTCCCGCGCCGAGGTCCCCACGCTGAGCCCCCGCGTGGTCCTCAGCCACGACGGCGGGCTGGTGACACTGGATGGTGAGACCGGTGAAGTGGTCCACGAGGAGGAGCTGGCCGGCTTCCTGCGCCTGAACAATGCCGGGGACGGCCAGCACGTCATGGTGTCCAATGGAGACCAGTTCGAGGTCTACAACTCGGGCATCGATGCCCAGGGCCACGGCGACCACTTCCACTACTACGAGTCGGATCCGGGACTCAGCGGCATCGAGTTCGCCGCCCCCTACGCCGGCCACGTGGTGGTCCACCACGGCCTGACCACCCTCTTCGGGGACGGTGACGGATCCATCCAGACGTTCACCTCGGAACACCTCAAGGACGGCCAACCGCGTACCGAGGCGACCGCCACGGAGGATCCGCACCACGGCGTCGCCATGCAGCTCCTCGACGGCACCCTGCTGACCACCCAGGGCACCGAGGAGGGGCGGAACACCGTGCAGGTGAAGAGCACCGGGGACAACGGCGAGACCGGTGAAGTTCTGGCCGAGACCACCGACTGCACCGGTGTGCACGGTGAGGCGGCGGCCGCCCCGAACGAGAACGGCGACGTGGTGGTGCTGGGGTGCGAGGACGGCCCGGTCATCTACCGCGACGGTGAGTTCCACAAGGTTGCGGCCGAGACCGAGTACCAGCGCACCGGCAACCTGGCCGGATCCGAGGACTCCTCGGTGATGCTCGGTGACCTGAAGACCGACGCCGAGGCTGAGTTCGAGCGTCCCACGCAGGTCGCGCTGATCGACACCCTGACCGATTCACTGCAGACCGTGGACCTGGGCTCCTCCTACTGGTTCCGCTCCCTGGCCCGCGGGCCGGAGGGCGAGGCCCTGGTGCTGACCTACGACGGCGAGCTCAACGTCATCGACGAGGAGACCGGTGAGATCACCGTCGAGATCCCGGCCATCGAACCGTGGGAGGAGAAGGAGGAGTGGCAGCAGCCCGGCCCCATCCTCAAGGTCGCGGACTCCATGGCCTACGTGACGGACGCCGAGAACCAGCAGCTCGTGGTGATCGACTTGGAGGCTGGCGAAGTCGTCAACGAGTTCGACCTGGAGGTCACCCCGGTCGAGATGGCCGTGGTCACCGGCCATCCGGAGGCCCCGGAGCATGAAGCGAGCGCCAGCGACGCCGGCCACTCCGGCGATGCAGACTCAGCCACCGAAGACGCAGCCACCGAGGAAGAAGGGCACGAGGACCACGCCGGCCACGATCACTGACCACTGACCACTAACCACGCGCTGTGGGGGCAGAGATGGGCACTCATCTCTGCCCCCACAGCGGTGTCACCGGGTGGCCGGCATCTCCGGCGTCGGCAACTGGTGGGTCCCGGTCTGGGCCACGCCCAGCACCTCTCCCCCCGCTCGGGCGGCACCGCCGCCGTGGGACAGCACCCACAGGGTCTCCCAGACAGCCCGCGCCGTGACGGGCGCGATGCGCAGGAGGAGGCGGCCGGCGTCGCTTGAGGCGTCCGCATCCGCACCGAACACGTAATTGCCGTTGCTCTGGGTGCTGATGAAGGCCAGGTTCACGCCGAGGGCGGAGGACGTGGACTCCCAAACGAACCACGGCTCGGCCCACAGCTCCGCGAGTTCGGCGGGCGAGCCGTCCGGCGCGGGGTACAGCGGGTCGGCCACGCGGGCGGTGAACTCGTCCTCGTCCACCAGCAGCTCGCCGGCCAGCAGCGCGGGCCCGGTGCGCACGCCGGCCCACGTGCAGACCTGGGAGGCCAGGGCGTCGCGCTCGGCGAGCGCCACGGCATACCGGGAATGGCTCTGGTTCACGACGCCGGCCATCACGTCCGCGCCCGGCGCGCCGGACACGGTGGAGACCTGGGCCCCGGCGAGCCAGGACTGCATCAGGGTGCGCTCGGCGCCGCACTGGCCGCGCAGGGCCAGGACGTCCTCGGCGGTGGCGACGGGACCCATGAAGTCCTCCCCGGCGGTGTCCAGCACACCGTCCAGGGTCAGGAACCCCTCGCGGACCAGGCGGCCGATGGCGCTGCGGTTCCGCAGGGTGGCGAAGCGGCCGAGTGAGCCGAGATGGTGGATGGACTGCAGGACCTCGAGGTCGTTGCTGCGCAGCAGGCCCGGGTCCTCCGGGCTGGTGGACTGGCGGCGGCCGTCCCCGTTGACGTGGCGCTGCAGAGCCTCGACGTCCGCGATCGGCTGCCCGGACCGGCCCTGCCGGTCAGTGGCGGACATCAGGCCACGGCCCGTAGCGGGGCGCTCTCTGCCGGGACCTCGTCCGGAGCGAACCGAGCGCTGGCGATGGCCGCGTCGAAGACGGCGGTGAAGTGCTCGTAGTCGCTGATCAGGCAGCTGGCGCTGACCTCCAGGGTGGCCCGGCCCTCGGCGAGCGCCTCCTGGACCAGCCAGCGGCGGGTGAAGATGTTGTTGCGGCCGGTCCAGCGGGTCAGGTCCATCCGGCGAGCGGGATAGCCGCCGACCGTGCAGGTGACGTCCTCGACCACGTAGAGGCGGTTCAGGCCGCAGAGTCCGGCCGGCTCACCGGCATAGGTGGTGGCCACGATGTTCGGGGCCAGTTCGGGTTCGGGCAGGGGCCCGCCGGGCTGCAGTCCGTCCGTGAGCAAGCGCTCCGCGGACTCCGTCACGGGGGCGGTCGCCACCAGGTGAAAGCCGTCCACCGGGTACCGGACCCAGTCCCCCGGCAGGTCCATGGTCAGCGTCCGCATACGTTCTCCTCCCGCACCTCCGATGCCGTGAGCGCCGAGTGCGGCCGAACCGGAAGGTGAATTCCTCGTGAACCACGGTACGGACCGGGCGTCCAGACCGCGATGGGGAGAACTCCCCATCGCGGGCGCCAGCCCCCTTGCACCATCGGCAGCCCCGCACCAACTGAGTCGCACGAATGACCCCGGATCCACGGAGTCCCCCGTCAATTCGTGAGACTCAGTTGGGACGGGACGGGCCGGGACGGACCGGGACGGGTCAGGCCGAACCTGGCCGGACGTCGTCGTCCCAGCCCTGCTGTGGAGCCGTGCACGTCTCCCGGAAGACGAACTGGGAGGGGCGCCTGCGCTCCCGGCTGGACCAGTCGATGGCGGGCCGGTGGGTCCGCTCGGGCAGGTAGCCCAGCCGGTAGACCGCCATCAGTTCCAGCTCGTCCGGCACCTGCAGCATCCGCACGATGCGGTCCCAGTGGTGCGGTGCCTCCATGGGGAAGGAGACGAACTGGATGCCCATGCCGAGTTCCACCGTGGTCAGCCACAGATTCTCCATCGCGGCACCCATGCTGAAGACCGAGTAGAAGCCGGACAGCTCCCCGGGCCGGTACTCACCGCGTTCGAGCATGACGCCGATCAGCAGCGGTGAGCCGGCGACCAGTTTGCGGTTCTCCTCTCCGAGCTTCTGCGGCACCCGGAGCCGGTTCATCAGCGACTGGCCCGAGGGCGTGAACGCGCGGGAGGTGAAGGGGCGCAGCAGTGCGGGCAGCCTGTCGAAGAGCATGCCACTGCGGGCCGCGTCCATCTCCTTCTGGCTGAACCGGAAGTACTTCTTGTACCGGTCGAAGAACGTGCCCGCGCCCATCACCTCGGTCATGCTCTGGCCGCTGATGGCGGCCACCGACTCGATCGTGGTGCGGTCCTCGATGAGCACGAACCGCCACGGCTGGCTGTTGAACTGGGAGGGCGCGGCCGCCGCCGCCCGGATCAGCAGCTGCTGGTGTTCGGGGCTGACGGGGTCCGGCCGGAACGGTCCGTTCGTGGTCCGCCGGTTGAACACGGCATCGAGGAATTCCATGGGTTACCTCCAGGCCAGTAGGAGCGCGGCCGCATAGCAGGGAGCCGCCGCCAGGGCGTCATGGGTGTGCCGGTCCAGGGGCCTTGCTCCGTGCCGCTGCAAGAGGACCAACGGAACTGCGGCGGGGGCCAGGGCGACGGCGGCCGGCGACCGCCGCGCTGTGCAGGCCAGAGCCGCCACAGCCGTCGTCGTGACGGTCACGAGATAGAAACCGTGATGGATCCAGCGGATGCGTGACGTATCAATCCACCGGACGGCCACCGCGGCACCGAGCGCGCAGTTCGCCGCATAGGCGCCGGCTGCGGCCGTGACCAGCGTGCGGAGCAGCGTCATGGCCCTCCTCGTCAGCCGGTGATCATCACGCCCATCGTGCCATACGCCGGCCCGCCCCAAGCGCTGGTGATGCCGTGCCGCGGCAGGAAGTCCACAGGCACCGCACAGCATGGGCAAAGGCGAGACCGAAGGACCGGTGATGATCTGGTCATCGAACACGTTGAACGACGGACCAGACAACAAGGGATACCCCATGGCGACCACCGGCAAGACTCTCTCGCATCAGCCCACGGAGCCGTTCGCCCGGAACGACCCGGGCCGGACACTGTATGAGCAGCGTGCGCAATGGCTGCCCGGACTGGTCCAGCCACCAGCACCCTCCTGGGACGATCTGGACGAGTCCGTCCGCGAACGCTGGCGTGGAGACGCCAGGGCATGATCCAACGACTCAGGCTCAGCCCGGTAGGTCAGCTCCGGCCCAGCGGGGCCCATATCCCAGCACGAAGGCGGTGCGCGTCTCATCCGCGCCGGTGCCGTCCTCGTCGGAGAAGTCGGTGACGATGGTCCCGGCCTCCGCATCAGCCCGCGTGCCGGCGTCGCCCGGCTCGCCGCTGCCGGTGGCGCGGATCAGCTCGATGTCCAGCCAGGAGGCGCCCGGGTCGTCAGGCCAGCCGGCCAACGGCTCGGCCAGTCCGCGCCCCCACTCCACCACCGTGACCGAGCGGTCCACGGTGGCATCCAGGTCCAGGTCGGACAGCTCTCCGGCCGAGCCCAGCCGGTAGGCGTCCACATGCACGAGATCCGGCCCTCCACTGCCAGAACCGCCGGCACCGCCCGTACCGCCGGAACCGCCCGTACCGTCCGTACCACCAGGACGCTCCACCAGCGAGGGGTGGATGCGGGAGATCACGAAGGTCGGTGAGATGATGCCTTCCCGCACGCCGAGTCCGGCACCGAGACCCTGCGTGAAGGTCGTCTTGCCCGCGCCGAGCTCACCGGTCAGGATCAGCACGTCCCCGGCCCGCAGCACGGATGCCAGGTGCGCGGCCCACGCCTGTGTCGCCTCAGCCCCGTCCAGCTCCACCTCGATCCGCAGCACCGGATCGGGCCGTCGCGAGGCCGCCCCGGTCAGGTCCCTCACCGGCTCTCCCCCGTCGGGGCACCCACGTCTTCGCCGGGCCGGGTGTCCACGTGGATCCGCGGCACCCGGGCCCCGATCCGGGTCACAAGCTCGTAGTTGATGGTGCCGGCGGCGGCGGCCCACTCGTCGGCCGAGATCCCGGAGGCCGGCCCGAACACCTCCACGGTGGCTCCCACGGGGGCCACCGTGGCGTCGTCGGTCTTCAGGTCCACCACGAACTGGTCCATGGCGATCCGCCCGGCCACCTCGTACCGCTGCCCGCCGATCGCCACGGGTGCCGCGATCGTCGGGCGCGGGATGCCGTCCGCGTAGCCGAGCGGGATGAGTGCCAGGCGCGTGGCCGCCGCGGTGCGGTAGCGGTAGCCGTAGGAGATCCCCTGGCCGGCGGGCACGGCCTTGTTCTGCGCCACCGTGGTGGTGACGGTCATGGCGGGGATCAGATCGAAGTCCGTGGCGGGGCGGTCGGAGAAGGGGGTGAGCCCGTAGATGCCGAGGCCGGCGCGGACGAGGTCCAGGTGGGAGTCGGGGCGGTGCAGGATGCCGGGGGTGTTGGCGATGTGCCGCACATCCGGGTCCACGCCGGCCTCGCGCGCGGTCTCGACGGCCTGGTGGAACAGTTCAAGCTGCTCGTCGGTCTCGGCCTCGCGGTCCTCCTCATCGGCTACGGCCAGGTGGGAGAAGATGCCGACCACGCGGATCAGGCCGGATTCCTGCAATTCGGCAGCACGCGCCACCACGGCCGGCCAGTCCTCTATGGTGGCCCCGTTGCGGCCCAGCCCCGTATCGATCTTCAGGTGCACGCGGGCAGGACGCTCCAGGCGCTGGGCGGCCTCGGCAATGGGCTCGAGTTCCCAGCCGGAGACCCCGAGGTCGATGTTCTCCTCCACGGCCCGGCCGAAGGGGGTGCCGGTGGTGTGCAGCCAGGCGAGCATGGGCGCGGAGACACCGGATTCGCGCAGCTCGAGGGCTTCGGAGACGTGAGCCAGCCCGAGCCAGGTCGCCCCGGCGTCCAGGGCGGCGCGGGCCACGGGCAGGGCCCCGTGGCCGTAGGCGTCCGCCTTGACCACGGCCATCAGCGCGGCCGGTTGCACCCAGGAACGCAGCGTGGCCACGTTGTGCCGGATGGCGGCCAGATCCACGACGGCGGCGCGCTCGGCCGGTCCGTTGCGCTTCAGTGGTCCTGTGGTGCTGGAGGTGCCGGTGGGCCCGGATCCGGGGCGGGGGCGGTCCCGGAAGGGATGGCGGTGCTCGGGCAGATAGTCAGTTGACATAGTGCCTGCCATTCTTCCACCCGTCACAGGCACCGACCGGCTCATCCGCGCGACACGGTCCCTCCAGACCCCAGACCGTTACCCCATAGTGAGGAGCATGGCGAAGAAGACCGCCCTGGCCAGCAGGGTCAACAGCCGGTCGAAAACAACGCACCACGGCCCCCGGTGAAACCACGTAGAAGACGAGTACTGGCCCGCCTTATCCCGCCAACAGCCTCCCCCTAGGTTCGAGACCATGAAGGGCATCATCCTGGCCGGGGGCACCGGCTCCCGGCTGCACCCGATCACCCTGGGTGTGAGCAAACAACTGGTCCCGGTCTATGACAAGCCGATGATCTACTACCCGCTGGCCACCCTCATCCTGGCCGGCATCCAGGACATCCTGATCATCACGACCCCGCACGACGCCGGCGCCTTCCACCGCCTGCTCGGCGACGGTTCCCGATTCGGCATCAACCTCACCTACACCGTCCAGCCCTCCCCCGACGGCCTCGCCCAGGCCTTCCTGCTCGGCGAACACCACATCGGCACCGACACCGTGGCCCTGGTCCTGGGAGACAACCTCTTCTACGGCTCCGGCATGGGCGAACAGCTCGAACGCTTCCAGAACCTGACCGGCGGAGCCGTCTTCGGCTACTGGGTCAAGAACCCCTCCGCCTACGGAGTCGTGGAGTTCGACGAGAACGGCCGCGCCATCTCCCTCGAGGAGAAACCCGCCGCACCCAAGTCCAACTACGCCGTGCCCGGGCTCTACTTCTATGACAACGACGTCATCGAGATCGCCCGGCACCTGGAACCCTCACCCCGCGGCGAACTCGAGATCACCGACGTCAACCGCCACTACCTGGACCACGGCACCCTCCAGGTCTCGATCCTGCCCCGCGGCACCGCCTGGCTGGACACCGGAACCTTCGACGACCTCAACGACGCCTCCGACTTCATCCGCACCGTCGAGAAACGCCAGGGCCTCAAGGTCTCCGCCCCCGAAGAGGTCGCCTGGCGCCGCGGCTTCCTCACCGACGACGACCTCCGCCGCGTGGCCGAACCCCTCCTCAAATCCGGCTACGGCCAGTACCTCCTCCAACTGCTCGAGCAGGAGCGGAGGATCCCGGAACTGAGCCTGCGCGCAGCGTCCTAGGTCATTGTGCCGGCTCCCGGTCCGGCACAATGAAGGTCATGCGACACCTGACCTTCTGCGGCCTGGCCATCTCGTTTGACGAGCGCGTGCTGGAGCCACGGCCCTGGACCGAGGCGCAGTCCGCGTGGGCGGCCGAGTTGCTGGCCGAGGCGGCACCGGGCCCGGTGCTGGAACTCTGCGCCGGCGTCGGGCATATCGGTTTGGGCGCCGTGCGGGATTCGGACCGCCGCCTGGTCATGGTGGACGTCAACCCCGCCGCCGAGGAGTTCGCCCGGCACAATGCGGCGGCCAACGGCCTTCAGGAGCGCATCGACTTCCGCCTGGCCCGGCTGGATGAGGCCCTGGCGGAGGGCGAGCGCTTCGCCGTGGTGGTGGCGGACCCGCCGTGGGTGCGCTCGGCGGACACCTCGAGGTTCCCCGAGGATCCGGTGCTCGCCATCGACGGCGGCGACGACGGCCTGGACCTCGCGCGGACCTGCGTGGACCTCATGGACCGGCATCTGGCCGACGGCGGCTCGGGCCTGCTCCAGCTCGGCACCACTGCGCAGGCGGAGACGATCGCGGCCGAGGCCGCCCGGCGCCCGGAGGGCTCGGTCAGAGTCGCCGAGACCCGGGTCTTCGACCGCGGCGTACTGGTGCGCCTTGCGCGCTGATCTGCCGCTGATCTGGCGCTGACCTGCCGCCGGTCCGCGACCCGTGGCGGGATAGAATGTATGTATGACTGAGACCGAGCAGGGCACCACAGACGAGTGGCTCTATGACCTGTTGCTCGACAGCCCTGACCTGCAGGCGTTCCTGGACGACTTCACCACAGCGTTGCATGATGGCCTCTCCACGAATCCCGGCGTCTTGTGGTGCTCGGTGACGGTCTTGCGCCAGAAGCGTGCGGCGACCATGGCCTCGAGCGCAGGCTGGATTCACGAATTGGACGTCAAACAGTACGAGTTGGGCGACGGGCCCTGCCTGACCGCCGCGGCCGAGCTGGTGCCGCAGTATGTGCCGGACTGCGCTACCGATGTGCGGTGGCCCGCTTTTACAACCTTGGCTGCGGAAGCCGGAGTCAGTTCCATCCTGGCCTTCCCCTTCGACCTGGCTGGCGAGGCCTCCGGTTGCTTCAATATCTACTTCTCCGATCACCAGAGTTATGACGACCTCTCGCGGCATGAGATCGAGAGCATCCTCGGAATCTCTTCCAAGGGCCTGCGCTTGGCGGTGCGGTTGGCCAGTCACCACGAGACACAGGCGGACCTGGACGCGGCCCTGCAATCCCGAACCTCCATCAACCTGGCGGTGGGCATCATCATGGGCCAGAACCGGTGCTCGCAGGATGAAGCCTTCAAGATCCTGACCGAGGTCTCCAGCCATCGCAACATCAAGGTCCGCGACCTGGCCGCCAGTCTGGTTGGACAGGTAGGCCAGGCGCCGACCGAGACGCACTTCGACCGTTAGGCGCTACCAGCGCCCGGCCTCGTGAACAGGCCGACGGACGTCATGCGGTGCGTGTCCGGGGCCAGGTCGAAGACCTGCACGGCATCCAACTTCCACCCATGCTCATGGAGCCAGCGGGTGTCCTGGGCGAACGCCGCCGTCTCGCTCGAGACGTAGACGATCTTGCCGGGACCGAGCTCGTGAACACGGCTGAGCACCGCACGCCCGGCACCTGCCCGTGGCGGATGCATCACCACCGCGTCCACGCGGCGGCCGTGGAGTCCCCCTTGAGAGAATCCGATGGCCGGAGCATCCAACCAGCTGCTCACCACCTCATCGGCCTTCCCCTCGAGCACGATGGCCTGGGGGACGTCCTGCAGGTTGAACCGAGCGTCGCGGCTCGCGCTGGAATCGGCTTCGACGGAGAGGACTGCACCGTGCTGGCCGGCAGCATCGGCGAGGAACGTCGAGAACAGGCCCGCCCCGGAATAGAGGTCCGCGATCACCTGGCCATCCTGAACATCGGCGGCCTGCAGGACGGCCTCAACGAGCGTGGCCGGGGCGTCTCGGTGCACCGGCCAGTACCCTTCACCGGTGACGCGGAAGGCCTGGGTGCCGTACCGCTCCGAGCTGACGTCCTCCCGCACCCAGGAACGGCCGCGCAACTGCAGGTTCTCCACCGTTCCGTTCGATGACGTCTGGGTCTTGGTCTTCTGGATCGTCTGGGTGCTCCGGCGCACGGCGACCATGGCGGAGACCCGCTTCGGAAGGCTGGACAGCTGGCGCCGCCAGACATCCGCATAGCTCTTCAACGTCTCCGGTGAGTCGGAGATCTCCGGTACCGGGGTGATGATGATGAGGGCTTCGCGGCAGTGGCCGGGCGTGGTGACGTTCACGCTGGCTGCGCCGGAGAAGTCGATCTCCCACAGGTGCAGCTCATTGAGCTCCTGGACCGCCAGCGGGATGTTGCTCACCGGGATGGCCTCCTGGCCGCTGTGGACAGGGATGGACAACCGGCCGCCCGGGGACACCGCGAAGGTGGTGCGGGTCCGCCAATGCAGCCCTGCAGGTTCGTCAGCGTGCATCCCGTGGACGAGGACCTCTACATCCTCGACCGTCTGCCGGCCCAGCCGGACCATGGTGTCCCGGAACACCTGGGCTTTGAGCCGGCGCTGGTAGTCGAGGACGATATGGCCGTACTCTGCGCCGCCCACGGGCTGGCGGCCAGCCGGATAGGACCGGAGTGAGTCGGCAAGCTTCCACTGGTTCAAACGGCGGAATTCCGAAGCGCGAATCACCTTGACGGTATCGGCCCGCCAGAACTGGTCAGATGGATCGGCAGCGGTGAGTTCAGCCACGACGGTCTCGCCGGGGATCGCGTGGCGGACGAACACCGGCCGGCCCTCATGACGAGCAACGCAGTGCCCTCCATGGGCCATGGGCCCGACCTTGAGAATCAGCTGGCCCAGATCAGGAGCCGAGCGCGGGCGGGGATGCGGAGCGCTGGTGACGCCGGCCGGGATCGGTCCGGTCAATGAGGGGGCTGCCATGGGGGCACGCAGTGATTGCTCCACGATTCTCCTGAGAGTCGTAACGGAAGAGCCCACTGCTAGACCCAACTGTCACGCTAACGGATAACTCGTCCCCGGCCTAGCGCCAGGACGGATCGTGCTCGGCAGCCCGAGTTCTCGGCCCATGAGTGGACTCCTCGAGAGCTCGGGCGCCGCGGCACGTCAGGGAGCGGATGGATCAGTTGCGTCGATCGCGGCGGCCGGTGTCCGCGTCGTCTCCCTCCACCTCGATGTCCTCGTGCTGCACGGTTCCGGCGACCCGCTCGGTGTCCTGGACCTGGGTCTTGTCCACGGTGACCTTTTCAGCCGTGGCCGTCTTGTTCACCACCGGGACCTCTTCGTGGGCGGTGACCTCCACGTCCTGGTCACCGGTCTCCCGCCGCGCTTCAGCGGAGTCCGGGTCCACCGGCTCCCGCTCCACCACGATCTCCTCCCGGCTCACCGGGACCTCCACCGTCTCAGTGTCGGTATAGGTGTGCTTGCGCAACCGCACCCTGCCGGTCTCCCGGACCTCGGTGCCGACGTTGAGCTGCTCATTGCGGGCGGTGACGGACTCGGTGTCAGTGCTGACGTCGCGGCCTGCATCGCCACTGGTGTCATGCCCGGCATCAGAATCAGCGCCGGGGACAGTCCCGGCCGCGGTGCCCTGGCCGGTGCCGGCCGCAGTGCCCTGCCCGGTGCCGGCTGCGGTGCCCGAAGAGTCGATGGAGTAGTACTCGTAGATCCGCTGTTCCTCCTGCGGAGTCAGAGACCCATCGGCTTCCACGTTCGGGGCGTCCTTGACGAACGCCTTGTCGAAGGGAACCTGCAGTCCGTCCCGGGACGGGCTGGCCTCGGAGATGGGAACGAAGGTCTCCTTGGCTCCGAAGAGTCCCGTCTTCACCGTGACGAAGGTCGGCTGGTTCGTGCGGTCATCGAGATACACCTGGCCGACGGAACCGATCTTCTCGCCGTCAGTGCCGTAGACGGTGGCATCCTGAAGTTGCTCGACAGTGTTGTAGTCCTGCATGGCATGCTCTCCTGACTCGTAGAATCCGGCGTGCGTCCACACGTCGGTGTGATGACATGCGTTCAAGCTAACGAGGGCTCAGTGCGGGTGCAATGAATGCGGAACGCCGATTTAAAGTGTCCGCGTGGTCCTCAGCCAGCGGTGAACCAGCGCGTCGGAGGGGCGGGTGTGGGTGCTGTGCTCTCGGTGCGATACCCCCGCAGCGAGGTGGCGCAGGCGACGCCGGCGGCGGTCCCCTTGCCGATGGCGATCGGGACCAGCTGCAACCCCGCGGTGATGTCGCCTGCGGCATAGACCCCGTCGACGCTGGTGAGCTGGAAATCGTTGACGGCGAGGCGCCCCTCGTGGTCGAGCTGGCACCCCAGCTGTTCGGCCAGGTCGTTGGCGGCATCGTGGGCGTAGGAGAAGAACACCCTGTCACCTTCCACCAGCTCTCCCCCGGCCAACCGCACCCCCAGAAGTGCACCGGGCGCCCCCACCAGCGCTTCGGCAGCTCCGTCCACGACCTCGATCCCCTGGCCGTCCAGAACGGCCCGCTGATCGTCATCGATGAACCGGCCGCTGGTATCGGTGATGATCCGCACCACGGCCGCCCAGTCGAGCAACTCCGCAGCGAAAGCGGGCAGCTGCTCTCCGGCACCCAGTATGATCACCACCTGGTCCCGGGCGGTGTACCCATCGCAGGCGGGACAGTGGTGCACGTCAGTGCCGTAGTGGGCGTGGAAGCCGGCGATCTCAGGGACCCGGTCACGCACTCCGGTGGCCAGGACCACCCGATGCGCGAAGACTTCCGCGCCGTCGACGACGGCGCGGAACAGGCCGTCGTCGACCTGGCGCAGCATGGTCACCGTGCCCTGCCACAGTGCCACGTGAGAGTACTGTTCCAGCCCGGCTCGGGCCTCGGCCAAGAACTCCTGCGGGGTGGTGGGGTCCCGACCCAACAGTCCGTGGGCACGGTCAGCGGACAGGTTGCGCTGGTGTCCGGCGTCCACCACGAGCGTGGAGCGTCGGTACCGGCCCAGCCACGTCGCTGCGGACAGCCCTGCCGGTCCGCCACCGACCACGAGAGCGTCGAAGACGGGACGCAGGACTACTCCTTGTTGAGTTTGTCCTGGACGGTGCCGGCGGCCTTCTCCACTGAGTTCGGCAGTTCGGTGGTGCCGTAGAAGCGTGCGTCCGGGTGGGTGGGCGGCGGCATCGGGACACCGGCCATCGGCTCGGGCTGATAATCGAAGGTGCCCTTACCATCCGGGGACGGACCCGAAGCCCACGTCCCTTCGTCCATGGTCTGGCCATCGGAGAAGTTGTAGGCGGTATAGGCGTGCTCCGAGGCCTCCTTCGACTGCGGGAAGTTGCTCGGCACCGGCATCTCCTCCAAGCCGTCTTCCTGCAGCTCCCGGACGGCGGCGACCCACTGGTTCTGGTGCATGGTGTCCCGGGCCAGCAAGAAGGACAGCAGGTCACGGATGCCCGGGTCATCGGTCATGTGATACAGCCGGGCCACCTGGATGCGGCCCTGCATCTCCGCGTTGACGTTGGAGGTCATGTCCGCCAGCAGATTGCCACTGGCGGTGACGTACCCCGCCGTCCACGGGTTGCCCATACTGTCCACGGGCCGCGCGCCCGCTCCGGAGACAATGGCCTGCTGCATGTCGGTTCCACCGATGACCGCTGCGACGGCCGGATCATCCTGGATGGCATCCTCGGTGATCCCCAAGGGCGCCTTCTCCAACAGCTGGGCCACCATCGTGGCCAGCATCTCCACGTGCCCGAACTCCTCCGCCGCGGTACTGAACAACAGATCCCGATACTTGCCGGGAATATGGGCGTTCCATGCCTGGAAGCTGTACTGCATGGCCACCGTGATCTCACCGTACTGGCCACCGATCACCTCTTGGAGCTTGCGCGCATACACGGCGTCTGGCTTCTCCGGCGATGAGTTGTATTGAAGTTTCTGCTGATGGATAAACACAGGCGTGAGCCTTCCCTAGAGGGCGTAGGTGCGGAGAGCCGCAACTCAGATGCGAGCCAAAAGTACGGAGGGCATCTCAAGCGAATCTAGGGTTCATCAACGATGAATCTCGCGGATCGGTGGTTCCAGCACCTCGGACCTTCACGGGGGCGCGGGCACGAGGACATGATCGAGTTATGGCTGATCGCCTGCCAGAAGTCATCACTCGGAAGGACAGATCATGAGTACCACGCCAGACCGGTCCCCCGCCGGCAACTCCACCACCGCACACACCTCCTCCAAGCGCAGCCCCGTCCAGATCGCCGCGCTGGCCTTCGGCGTCGTCTTCCTCTTGGTGGGCATCGCCGGGTTCATCCCGGGGATCACCACCGGTTACGACACCATGCAGTTCGCGGGCCATCACTCCGAAGCCATGCTGATGGGCATATTCCAGGTCTCCATCCTGCACAACATCGTCCATCTGCTCTTCGGCATCGCCGGGCTGCTTCTCGCGCGGACCGGAACGGCGGCCCGGCACTACCTGCTGTGGGGCGGCATCATCTACTTCGTGCTCTGGCTCTACGGCCTCTTCATCGGGCACGAATCACCGGCGAACTTCGTGCCCCTCAACGATGCTGACAACTGGCTGCATCTCGGCCTGGCCCTGGCCATGGTCGCCTTGTCCTTCTTGCCCCGCGGAACGCAGCACACTGTCGGGGCTCCCACCCGGTCATCAGGTCGTCACCCCTGATCCCCATAGCCTCCGGATCGGCCCCTGATCAGGTGGTGCGCTTGCGCAGGACCTTGTGCGTGCCGTCGCACCACGGCTTCACCGCAGAGGCCCCACACCGGCAGACGGCACTGACCGGGCGCCACGTGCGGTGTTCGTTGCCGTCCTCGTCCTGCACCACGTGATCACCGCGTAGCAGCATGGGCCCGCCGGGACACAGGATCACGTCGGGGTGGTCCGCGGAGGGCTCCCCCGTGCCGCCCGTGCCGCTCACGCCGCCCACTGCTTCAGCATCCGTTCGGCGTAACGGTCCTCCAGGTCCAGGGACGTCCAGGCGCCGAAGTAGACGTCATCATGCAGGTCGGGTTCCTCCTCCAGGAGGGCACCACAGATGGTGCGCACCGCCAGCTGCTCGTGCACCGCGTCGGCTTCCACATGCTCGGTGTAGTACTCGATCATGGACTCCGGGAATCCGAGGCGCTTCAGCCCCTGGGCCATCCGGCGGGAGGGCCCGGAGCTGGTGGCCTCGAACGCAGCCAGGAACCCGAGCGACGCAGCCCGTAGCCGGCGGTTCAGCCCGAAGAGGGACATCGCGTTGTTCTCCTCGAGGACCTCCAGCGGCGCCTCGTTGATGTAGGCGCCGTACTCGGAGTTCAGGCCGCTGTCCTGAAGCCCACGGATGAACAGGTGGGCGTGGAGGAGATTTGGGTCCCCTCCCCCGTACTCGTCGAACTGCAGCTCCATCACGGCGGCCTTGACCCGGTCAGACAGGCGGGGAATCACCCAGGTGGTGTGGTCCGCCTCCTTCAGGTGGTAGATGGTGCGGTGCCGCAGCAACTCGCGCACCTGCTCCTCGGTGGCCTTCCGGTGGACATGGGCCGCCAGCGAAGGGCCGTCATGGTCCGCCACGAAGTCGAAGAACTTCTCCGCGAACCCGTCCGGTTCCGGTACCTCGGGCATCCGGGCCCGCAGGGTCCGCTCGAACTCCTGCTCCAGGCCGCGCCGCACGCCGATCAGCTGCGGGTCCCATTCCAGCTCTCCGGCCACGTCCTCGAAGCCGCGGTAGTGCTGCTCGTAGAGCGCCCACAGCGTGAGCTGCGCATCCTCGGCGGTGTCCGACGGCGGCGCCTCAGCCAGGTGCGACGTCTCACCGGAGCGCATGGCACCGAGAACGGCCTCGCTCAGCGACCCTCGGCTCTCGGGTGTCAGCATGGGCCCACCTCAATCCCGATCGGTATGAGCGGGACTGCCGCGGTCCGGCAGCTGGGGTGGGGCATCCTGGTCCTCTACTTACGGTTGCGGGAATTCGTTGCACGTGGCGCTGGTGCGCCTCTGTTGCTTAACCTATATGGAAACCTGGGCGGAATTTCGCCTCTTTGGAGCGGTGGCCTCCGCCTCCCCAGGGGCCACCAGGTCATCTCTCTGCTGGGACGTGGCGACCGCACCACGTGCGAGAGCGCCCCGGTCACCAGCTGGTGTACCGGGGCGCTCCCTCGTCATCGTGGGTGCCGGTCAGGAGTCCTGGGCGGCCCCCTTGACGTTCTGCGCCGACTGGGCCGACTCGTCTTTGAGCTGTCCGGCCTTGTCCTGGCCTTCGGTCTTGACGTGCTCTGCGCCGGTGGTGGCGGTGTCCTTGACGGAGTCCATCGCCTCCTGGGCTTGCGGCTTCAGGTGCTCACCCATGTCCTGGGCCATGGACTTGGCCTCATCCACCAGAGGCCCGGCCTGGTCCTTGACCTTGGTTGCCGCCTCTTGTTCCGGGCGGGAGGCCGGGATCAGGGAGCCGACCAGCCAGCCGGCGCCCAGGGCGATAAGTCCGGCCGCCAGCGGGTTGCCGCGGGTGCTGCGGCGGACCGCCGTCGGGGCCTCCTGCACGGCGTGCATGGCGTCCTCGGCCCGGTGTTGCGTGCCGTCCGCCACGGCCTGGGCACGGTCAGCAAGGCCGGTGGAGCTCTGCTGGCTGGAGTAGGGGTCGGTGGGGTTGCCCATCACGGATTCCTTCATGGTGCTCAAGCGTTCACGGACACGGTCGCCTTGGCGGTGGACGGCCTTGGTCGGGTTGGTCTTCTCGGCCAGGGCGTCCACGTCATTGCTGAGCTCATGGCGGGTGCGTTCGATGTCGGCGCGGATCTCATCGGGATTGTTGCTCATGGGGTCTCCTTGTCCGGGTTCAGGGTCGCGGGGATCTCCTGGACCGTCTGTTGGGTCTGGGGCAGACCCTTGATGCGTTCGAAGTGCTTCTTGCCCATCAGTGCGAGCACGGCGGCCGCAACTCCCCAGAGCACGGCGACGATCAGCGCCGCCCAGCCCAGGTGCATCACCGAGCCCAGGGCCCACATCAGGGCCGTGGACAGGAACAGCAGCAGGAAGACGGCGGCCAGCCCGGCCCCGGCGAACATCCCGGCGCCCGTTCCGGCCTTCTTGGCCTCCACCGTCGCCTCGGCCTTGGCCAGCTGGAGCTCCTGCCGCACCAACGTGCTCAGGTTCTCCGAGAAACTCCCGAACATCTCACCCAGGGACTCATTCCGGGCCCGGGTTTCAACTTCGGGTTCTGCTGCCTGGGTGGAGCCGGAACCCGGTGCCGCCGGGCCCGTCCCAGCGGCACCGGCAGCGGCACTACCGGTCGGCACGCCGTCATAGCGGGGATCGGTGGTCACGGGCGGCCTCCCGAAGGGGGACGGCCGGTTCCGTAGGGATCGTTCACCGCGGGTGTGCCCAGGACCTCCGTGGCCGGTGCGCCCGTGCCCAGGTCAGGTCTGGCCACGGCCGGTGGTTCTGCCGGGGGGCGGGGGATGCCCCCGGAGGGGCCGGTGGCCGGAACGTCATCCGGGTAAACAGAGCCCGGAACCCTCTCGATGGGCGCGGGACCGGAAGCAGCGCGGCGGGCTGGCGTGGACTGACCGTGACTGTCATCGTCGTGAGCGTCCTTCACTCCGCGGGTGAGCCGGCCAGCCACGAGCCCGACGCCGGCCGCGATCGCCAGGAACGTCCCGGGGCGGCGTGCCGCGAACCGGCGGACGTCGTCCAGCAGGTCCATGGGCTCCTTGGACTCCAGCTGTTCCGTGACCTGACGGGCCCGTTCCGACAGCTTCGAGACGGCCTGGTTCACCAGGTCCGATTCGGGCTTCTCCCCCCGGGAGATGCGCTCGAGGTCATCGGAGACGGTGCGGGACTGGGCGGCCAGACGGTCCTTCTGGGTGGACAACTGGGACGAGGCCTCCTGCTTGGCCGAATCCGCCAGATCCTTGGCCTGGCTCATCGTCTCGTCCTTGAGGTGGGCAACCTCCTCCTGGGCGGTGCCCGCCACGTCACGGGCCGCACTCTGGGCTTCCGAGCCCAAGCGTCCGGCCTCCTGTTGTGCGGCGTCCTTCGTTCCGCCGTCGTGCTCTGTGGGGTGATCCGGGTTCAGCGTCATGGGGTGTCCTTCCGGTAGACGGCCATGGCCCCTGATGTCCAAACGGCCTGTAGTTCGCGACACTAACGAGTGGTCATGCTCCCGGCGAGGGTTGCGCCACGGTCAGTTGCCATCGGCGCCGAGCGGTAGCGGTCAGCTGTCTCCGCCGCGGTGGTGGTCGGCTCCGTACTGGTCCACCTTCCGGTGGTAGCGCATGCCCAGGATGCCGCCCAGCACCGCTCCGACCAGCGCCAGCAGCACGGCGACGACCAGGGCGATGATGCCGCCGGTGGTCAAGGCCTCTGCCTCGATGGGCATGCCGGTCAGGCTGCCCAGTTGGCCCACGAGGTCGAACTGGCTGCCCGCCACCAGGCCCACGACCGCCAGGATGATGGTGATGACGATCGCCCACAACCAGACGGCGATGCCCTGCTTGGCCCCGTCGAAGCGGGCCATCCGCCCGGCCACGTAGCCACCGCTGAGGTAGGAGATCAGCAGGATGACGGCCAGGATGATCGCACCCGTGATGCCTACGGCCGTGGGTGACTGTGTGGCTTGCTCTGTGGCCTGCCCGGCGTCGGTGCCCGTCGCCAGGCCCACACCGACGCCGATGGCCGAGAGCACTGCGGCGAGCAGCACAGCCATGCCGGTGGCGGCCAGCCAGCCGAAGAAGGCCGCGCCGATCTTCATGCCGCCGAACTTCTGCTTCTCCGCGGTGACGAGATCATCTCGCCGTCCCCGGGGTGTGGTGGATCCGGATGGATTCTCGGTGCTCATGATGCGCTCCTCATGGTTGGGGCCCCTCATGGTCGGGGGCGAATCGCCAACGTGGGCTCAGGGTTCCTCATCTACCCCACGGGAGGCAATCATTCGCGAGCGGTGCGGACCGGCATCGCCTCAAGGGTGGACTCCGGGAATGCCAGACCACATCATGGACGCGTCAGGCCGTGGCGATCAGAACGGGTGCCACGGTGCGGAACGAGGGAAGGAAGTGCCATGTCGGGAATCAGTGACGCGGCTGACAAGGCCAAGCAGTACGGACAGGACAACCCCGAGAAGGTCGATCAGGCCAAGGACAAGGCCAAGGACTTCGTCGACGGCAAGAAGGACAAGGATCAGCAGGACGATCAGAAGTAGTCCGCGCGGGGGTCCCCCGCAGTCGACCAGGCCGGACCGCCCCTCGGGTGGTCCGGCCTGATCGTGACGTCATGAGTGGCGGCCGGCGCAGAGACAGGAACGCCGGCTCCCGCACCCTTCCACGAAAGGACCCACCGGATGGGAACCATCACCGGCGCCAACGAGAACCAACTGCACTACGAGGACACCGGAGGAACCGGGCAACCAGTGGTCCTGGTCCACGGCTGGCCGCTGCACGGACAGTCCTGGACGGACCAGATCGGCGCGCTGACCGCCGCCGGTCACCGCGTCATCACGTATGACCGCCGCGGCTTCGGCCAGTCCGAGCCGCAGCACCCCTACACGTACGACGCATTGGCCGGAGACCTGTCCGCCCTAGTCGACGCCCTGGACCTGCACGACGCCGTCCTGGTCGGATTCTCCATGGGCGGCGGAGAGGTCGCCCGCTACCTCGCGAAACACGGCAGCGACCGCATCGGCTCGGTGGTGTTCGCCGCGGCGGTGACGCCCTACATGCTGCACACCTCCGGCAACCCCGAGGGGCCGCTGAAGAAGACGGAGGCCGCGGCTATGGCGGCCCAGCTGACCACCAACCGGGAGAAGTTCTTCGACGGCTTCACCACAGACTTCTTCAGCGCCGGAGACACGCTGTGCGTGAGCGAGGCACAGCGTCAGGAGGCGATCGGGATGTGCCTGCAGGCCAACAAACTGGCCGCGCTGGAATGCATGGCGTCCTTCGGCTCCACGGACTTCCGCGAGGACCTGGAGCAGGTCACCGTGCCGACGCTGGTGCTCCACGGCGACGCCGACGGGGTGGTACCCCTCGAGGGCTCCGGCCAGCGCACCCACCAGGCCATCCCCCACAGTGAGCTCGTGGTGATCCCCGCGGCGCCCCACGGCCTGAACGTCTCCCATGCGGACGAGTTCAACGCCGCCCTGCTCGGCTTCCTCAGCCGCTGACCACCGAAGGCAGCGAAACGGGGCGGCGAGGTGGTCACCGCCCCGTTTCGTCGTCATCACAGCCTGGGCACCGGCACTATTGGACGGTCAGGATCACTCCGAGCAGGACGGCGATGATGACCACAACGAGGACGATCGCCCCGATCTGCAGCTGACGAGTGGAGAACCTCTTCCGCTTGATGTACTCGGTTCGGTACTTGATGCGTTTCTGTTCTTCAGACACGTGCACCCCTCACTCTCGAGATGGCCTCAGTGACGTCGCAACATATCAGTGCCATGTGCACCTCATTCAAGCCGAAACGGTGCGGCCGGTACATGGTCGGGGAACTGCCAGCTACCGTCCGGTGAGGGCGCGACGCACGGCGCTCGCCATCGTGGAAGCGCCGAAGGGCCCGTCACTGGCCGCCGTCGATCCAGCCGTCCCGTGCAGCCCGGCGGCCGCAGCCGCCTTCTCTACCGTCGCACCCGGTCCACCAGGCCCGCTTCGGGCCAGGGCCGAACCCACCAGCCCGGCCAGGCAGTCGCCGGTACCGGCGGTCGCCAGCTCCGCCCCGCCCTCGTTCTGCACCAGGGTCCTACCGTCGGGCGCGGCAATCACCGTCGTGGAGCCTTTGAGGAGGACGACGACGGCCAGCGCCTCGGCCGTGCGGCGCGCGGCGGCGACTGGGTCGGCTTTCGCCAGGTCCGCGAAGCCGTCAGCGAGGTGCGGCACCAGCCGGTCCACCAGTTTCACCAACTCCCCTTGGTGGGGCGTCAGCACCACCTCACACCCGGCGCTCCGCAACCGAGACAGATGATCCAGAGTCACCAGCCCCAGCGCCGAAGCATCCAGGGCCAGCGGCAGAGCACCGTCCACGCAGGCTTCGACGACCTCGGACAGCCGAGACCGGGCCTCGTCGTCCGACCCCAGCCCCGGACCCGCAACCCAGGCCTGTGCCTTCCCCTCCACGCCCGAACCGGCCACCACCTCTGGGTGGGCCGTCAGAACCAGATCGGCCGCCCGCTGTGGTCCGGCGTACTGCACCATGCCCAGTCCGGAGGCCAGCGCGGACGAGCACACCAGCACAGCCGCCCCCGGGTACTGCTCCGAGCCAGCACACACGCCGAGCACCCCGCGGCGGTACTTGTGGTCGTCCCAGGCAGGCGGGGCGAAGACCCCGAGCGCGTCGTCGCGCTCCAGTGAGGAGACGTCTGGTTCTCCCAAGCCCGGTTCAAGGCCGATGTCCACCAGTTCCACCCGGCCGGCCGCATGGGCGCCGGCGCCGACCACCAACCCGGTCTTGAGAGCCCCGAAGGTCACGGTCAGATCAGCCAGGATCACTCCCCCGGTCACCTCACCGGTGTCCGCGTCCACGCCCGAAGGCAGGTCGCAAGCCACCACGGTGATCCCCGCTGGTACCGGCGGCGGTTCCCAGCCGCCGCGCGCACCGGTGCCGAGCACACCATCGATCAGCACCACGGCGTCGTCGGGGATGCGATCCGCCACCCTCCCGCCAGCGCGGCGCAAGGCGTCCAGCCCGGCCTCGTGCATCCGATCTCCGGTGGGCACGGCCACGGCATCCACGCCGCGGCGGCGCAGGAAGGAGAGAGCCCACAGGGCGTCTCCCCCGTTGTTCCCGGTGCCGACCAGCGCCGCCACCGTGGAGCCGGCCACGGGCCCGCGGAAGCGCAGTTCGCGCACCACCCCGACGGCGAGCCCCCACGCGGCACGACGCATGAGCGCTTCGCCCTGACCGGCGCGCAGCAGTGGGCTTTCAGCCGCCCGTACCGCGGCGCCGGTGTACGCGTGGATCATGGCGTAAGCCTCCGATCAACGGATCAGCCCTCGGCGACGACCATCGCCGTGGCCACATCACCGTCGTGGCTGAGGGACAAGTGCCACTTCTTGACGCCCTTGGCATCGGCCACGTCGGCTACGGTGCCGATCGCCACGACGTGGGGAGCGCCCGCGGCATCGATGTCGATCTGGCAGTGCTGCCAGTTCATACCGGCCGGGGCACCGAGGGCCTTAGCAACGGCCTCCTTGGCCGCGAAGCGGGCGGCGAGGGACCGTGTGTTGAGTTCACGCTCGGCCGGTGTGAAGAGGCGGTCCCGCAGGGCCGGTGCCTTGGCCAGCTGCTGCTTGAAACGGGTTACCAGGACGACGTCCACGCCAATGCCGATGATCATGCGAGTAATGCTAACTGTCGGCAACCATACATTGAAGTTAGCCTTCGCTGCGCCGAATTTTGTGCACGAGAGCGCTTTCGTGACCGACGGTCACCTGCGCATTGAGGTGACGAAATGATCCTCGTAGTTCTCGTAGGCGCTCACTGAGTATTCGGCGTTCTGAGCGCCATCTGTATTGGGTTTGAGAGCCAGTGACTGCTTGAGGGGT
>NZ_JBHLWH010000046.1:0-46709 GCF_042433045.1 Citricoccus parietis
CCTCGAACGACACGATCCTCGCAACTCCCTAAAAGATAGGGTGTTGCGAGGATCGCTAGAGCCCGCCGCTGGATGCGGGGGCTTCTCGCTGTGCAGGGGCTGGGTCAGCCTATGGCGCCGGCGAGGGCGAAGATCGCCCAGGCGATCACGAAGCCCATGACGCCGATAAGGGTCTCCAGCACGGTCCAGGTCTTCAGGGTGGTCTTGACGTCCATCCCGAAGAACCGGCCGACAAGCCAGAAGCCCGAGTCGTTGACGTGGGAGACCACCACCGAGCCGGCGCCCACGGCCAGAACCATGGCGGCCAGCTGGACGGCGTTGTAGTCCGCGGCGGCCACTCCGGCACTCACCAGGCCGGCCGCCGTCGTGAGGGCCACGGTGGCCGAGCCCTGAGCGATGCGCAGCACGGCCGCAATGATGAAGCCGGCGAGGATCAACGGCACGCCAAGGTCGGACAGGGAGCCCTCCAGGGCGTCACCGATACCGGAGGTGCGCAGCACGGAGCCGAACATGCCGCCGGCGCCGGTGACGAGGATGACGGAGCACACCGGGCCGAGGGCACCCTCGAGGGTCTTCTCCAGGACGGACTTGTCGGTGCCGCGGGCCCGGCCCAGGACGACCGTGGCCACCAGCAGCGTGATGAGCAGCGCCACGGGGGTCTCGCCCAGGACGCGCAGGACCTGGAACCAGGTGGAGTCGCCCGTGCCCTCGGGCAGCATGCCGCCGCGGTTGAGGGTGTCCAGGCCGGTGTTGAGGAAGATCAGGATCATCGGCAGCAGCAGAACCAGGACCACGGTCACGAACCGCGGCGGGTTCTCCTCCTGCTCCTCATCCGCCCGGCCGAGCAGGGAGGGCACCGGCAACTGCCAGCGCCGGCCGGCCCAGCGGCCGAAGAGGTAGCTGGTCAGGTACCAGGTGGGCAGGGCCACCAGCAGGCCGAGGAGCATCACCAGGCCGACGTTGGCCTCGAAGAACGTGGCCGCGGACACCGGTCCCGGGTGCGGGGGCAGGTAGATGTGCATGACGGAGAAGGCACCGGCCACCGGCAGCCCGTAGGACAGCACCGATCCGCCGAGGCGGCGCGCCACGGCGAAGACGACGGGCAGCATGACGACCAGGCCGGCGTCGAAGAAGATGGGGAAGCCGAACAGCAGGGAGGCGACGCCGAGGGCGAAGGGGGCCCGCTTCTCACCGAACCAGCCGATGAGGGTGTCCGCCAGGACCTTGGCTCCGCCGGACATCTCCACGAGCCGGCCGAGCATGGCTCCCAGGCCCACCAGCAGGGCGACGGTGGCCAGGGTGCTGCCGAAGCCCTCCGTAGCGGTGGAGACCACGAGGTTCGCCGGGATGCCCGCGGCGAAGGCGGTCAGGACACTGACGAGGACGAGCGCGGGGAACGCGTGCATCCGCAGGTACATGATGAGGAACAGCAACAGCACGATCGCCGCGGCGGCGATGCCGAGCAGTGGTCCGGCCCCCAGGGTAGGGGTCCATTCTTCGATGGTCATGGGTGGGCCTTCGGGTCGGAGCGCAGCCCGGCGGCCCGGTCAGGTCGGAGGCATCAGCGCATGGTGGTATGGCGCTTGCCGCCCTGGCTCCCGGTGGTCAACGGCCGGCGGCCTCAGAGGTCGGCGACGATGGTCAGCGCCTGTTCGACAAGCTCGTCCACACTACCGGAGTTGACCAGCACCGCTCCGTCCTCGTCCATCCCGAGTTCCTCGAGTGTCGCGAGCTGACTGGGCACCAGTGAGGCCGGCATGAAGTGGCCCAGCCGGTGTTCCATGCGGTCCGTGATGACCGCCGGATCGCAGGTGACGTGCAGGAAGAACACCCGGCCGGAGGCCTGGCGCAACAGGTCGCGGTAGGTGCGCTTGAGCGCCGAGCAGGTGGAGATCGTCCCGCCGGCGTTGGCCTCCAAGTCCATCCACGCGCGCATGGACTCCAGCCAGGGCCAGCGGTCCGCGTCCGTCAGGGGGGTGCCGGCGGACATCTTGGCGATGTTGGAGGCCGGGTGGAACTCGTCAGCCTCAGCGTAGGGCCAGCCCAGACGCGTCGCCAGCCGTTCGGCCAGGACGGTCTTGCCCGAGCCCGAGATGCCCATCAGGACCAGGTGGACAGGCTCCTGCACCGCCCTGGGTGTACCGGATGCCATCAGTGGGCGGTGTTGGTCCGGCGGCCGCCGAGGGAGCGGTCGTTGTCCCCGACCTTCTTCATCTCGGCGCGGAGCTCCTTGGGCAGCGAGAAGATGATGTCCTCCTCGGCCGTGACGACCTCCTCCACCGAGCCGTAGCCGTATTCGGCGAGCAACGTGAGCACCTCCTGCACCAGGACCTCCGGGACGGACGCACCTGAGGACAGGCCGACGGTGGCCACGCCCTCGAACCAGGACTCGTCCACCTGGTTGGCGAAGTCCACGCGCTCAGCACGCTGTGCCCCGTACTCCACGGCGACCTCCTTGAGGCGCACGGAGTTCGAGGAGTTCGCGGAGCCGACCACGATCACGAGATCGCAGGACGGGGAGATCTTCTTGATGGCAGCCTGGCGGTTGGAGGTGGCGTAGCAGATGTCATCCGAGGGCGGATCCTGCAGATTCGGGAACCGCTCACGCAGGATGGAGACGATCTCCAGGGTCTCGTCCACGCTCAGGGTCGTCTGGGACAGCCAGATGAGGTTGTCCGGGTCCTCCACCTCAACGGTCCGGGCCTCCTCCGGGTTGTTGATGATGGTGGTGTGCTCGGGAGCCTCACCGTAGGTGCCCTCGACCTCTTCGTGGCCCTCGTGGCCGATCAACAGGATGCTGCGGTTCTGCTTGGCGAACCGGACGGCCTCGCGGTGCACCTTGGTGACCAGCGGGCAGGTGGCGTCGATGGTCTGGAGGTTGCGCTCAGCGGCCTCGTTGACGACGGCCGGGGACACCCCGTGGGCGGAGAACACGGTCAGCGCGCCCTCCGGCACCTCGTCCAGCTCCTCCACGAAGACCACGCCCTGCTGCTCGAGGGTGTCCACCACGTGCCGGTTGTGGACGATCTCCTTGCGCACGTAGACGGGCGCCCCGTGGTGCTCGAGGGCCTTCTCCACGGCGATGACGGCGCGGTCCACGCCGGCGCAATAGCCGCGCGGCGCGGCCAGCATGACCTTCTTCTCCCCGCTCACGACGGCGGCGGCCTCCACATCCTCGCGGGTGCGGCGGGCACGGGGCACCTGGGGCATCCCGATGGCGACCGGCGAACCGGCGGCGTTGGGGACGGGGGTGGTGGGGGTGGCAGCGGCTGCTGAGGGAGCGGCTGCTGAGAGAACGGCGGACATATGTTCCAGTCTACCGGCGTACCCGGCACGGGCCACCCGCGGGTGAGGCACGCCTCAATGCCCGGCACGGCCCCGGGAACGCAAGCCGGAGGCCAGGCCCACGAGCAGGCCGAGGGCGGCGACCACCCCACCCCCGATGATCAGTATCAGGGTGTCCGGCATCGCGTAGTCACGGATCCCCTCCAGCAGCGAGTCCGCGGCAACCCGGGCGATGCCCTCCAGGCCTGCGTCGGGCTCCATCCGCCCCAGCGCCCACCGGCTGACTCCCCCCGCAGCCAGGGCCGTGAGGCCGGCGACGAACAGCGGGGTGCCCTTCCGGCGGCGCGGTGCCGCCCACAGCGCCAGCAGAGCCACCACGACGGCTGTACCGGCCAGCCAGGGCCAGCGGTACAGGTTCTCCACGATCAGCACGACTGCGTCCGTGGGCACCGCGTCCGGATCCGGGACGGCGAGGTCCACGGACAGCACCGACTCCCCCGCCTCCTCATTCCCGGCCCCTGGGCCGGCGGCCAGGCCATCACGCAGCGTCTCCGCCACCGCCTCGCCGCCCGGCACCCCGGAGAGGGCCTCGGCCAGCCGGTCCAGACCGAGGTCCACGAGCGGCGCCGCCTGCAGGTGCACGGTGCCGGACACAGCTACCTCCGCACCGCCGCCGTCCACCGCACCGCCAGCACCCGGGGTGCTGGCCGGCGTCGTGCCCCCGGTGGCGAGGCGGTCGATGCGGGCGACCCAGTCCAGTCGGGTCTCCTCCAGGACCGCGGACCAGGCCGCTGGGAAGCGGTCGTCTTCGACCAGTCCGCTGGCGACTCCCTCCACGAGCCGGGAGGCGGCGGACTGGGCGAATCCGGGCATCTCCTCCGGCAACTGGTCCTCGACGAGCGAGCTGATCTCCCCGGGCAGAGCCTCCTGCAGCTGTGGGTCCTCGGACATCGGGGCGGCGATCTGCTGCAGAGGCCCCGGGGTAGAGACCAAAGCCTCGGCCCGGGCCCCCACGAGGGACAGGGACGCGAGTAGGCCGGCGAGCACGGCCAGCAGGATGGACAGTACCGTGCGCATGATGGCTCCGTTCGCTCAGGTGGATGTAGCCAGGGTGGCACAGGTCGGTCGTATCCCGTCCTAGCCTAGAGAGAGAATGGCATGACGACCCTGCCACCGAGGAGACACAGTACGCATGGACGACCAGCCGCCACCGGCACCCCTGCCGGCCACCGCCTCCGGGACCGCGCCGGATGCCCCGTGGCCGCTGCGGGTCCTCTCGGAGAATCTCAAGAAGTACTTCGAGCGTGCTCCGGAAGCCTGGATCGAGGGACAGCTGATCGAGTTCAAGGTGATCCGCGGCAATGCCTGGATGACCCTCCGTGACCTGGACGAGGACTACTCGCTGCCGGTGACCGCCTGGCGGAACGTGGCCTCCACCCTGGAGGGCGCGGTCGAGCAGGGATCCCGCGTGGTGGCCTGCGTCAAGCCCAGCTTCTACACGAAGACCGGACGGCTGAACATGATCGCCTCCGCCATGCGGCCGGTCGGCATCGGGGACCTGCTGGCCCGGGTGGAGAAGCTCCGCCGCACCCTGGAGGCCGAGGGCCTGACCTCGGCGGCCCGCAAACGGCCGCTGCCCGTACTGCCGCATCTAATCGGCCTGGTCACGGGCAAGAACTCGGACGCCCTGAAGGACGTCATGCGCAACGCCCACCTGCGCTGGCCCGAGGCCCGCTTCGAAATCCGCGAGGTGGCCGTGCAGGGGGCGAACGCGCCGCGGGAGGTGATGGCCGCCGTCGCCGAGCTGGACGCCCACCCGGAGGTGGACGTGATCATCATCGCGCGCGGTGGGGGCGCGCTCGAGGAGGTCGTGCTGCCGTTCTCGGACGAAGCGCTCGTCCGCGCCGTGGCCGCCACGCACACCCCGGTGGTCTCCGCCATCGGGCACGAGGCCGACCGCCCCGTACTGGATGACGTGGCCGATGTGCGGGCCTCCACCCCCACGGACGCCGCCAAGCGGGTGGTCCCGGACGCCACGCTCGAGCGTGAGGCGATCTCCGCGGCCCGGATGCGCCTGGCCTCCGGTGTGGAACGCCTGGTGCTGCAGGAGGCCCAGTCCCTGCAGGCCCTGCGCACCCGGCCCGTGATGGCCCAACCGGAACGCCTGGTGGACGAACGCGCACAGGACCTGGAGCGGTGGCGGGGGCGGGCCCGCACCTCGCTCTCCGGCCGGCTGGACCGGGAGCACGACGCCGTAGGGCACCTGCGCGCGAGGGTCCGGTCACTGTCCCCCCAGAAGACCCTGGACCGCGGCTATGCGGTCGTCCAGCACGAGGGCGAGGTGATCCGTCACGCTGGCCGGGTCGCCGCCGGGGACCGGCTGGACATCCTGGTGGCCGCCGGCCGGATCGGTGCCACCGTCACGGACATCACCGATACTGCCGATACTGCCGACCACACCGAGATCACCGCAACCACGACCGCCGAGGAGACCGCATGAGCGACGCGACCGAGAACACCGACCCCACTATTTCGGGTCCGGAGGGAGCCGCCGTGGAGGGGTTCTCCGCGGCGGACACCTCGGACATCGCCACCCTCAGCTATGAACAGGCCCGGTCCGAACTCGTCGAGACGGTGACCCGGCTGGAGACCGGCGGGGCCGGCCTGGAGGAGTCCCTGGCCCTCTGGGAGCGCGGCGAAGCCCTCGCGGACCGCTGCGAGGAGTGGTTGAACGGGGCCCGGGCGAAGCTCGACGAGGTCCGGGCCAAGACGGCCGACTGAGCCGCTTGCCCCGGCCGATTCAGGCAGTCTGGCCGGCGTGCTTGCCCTCGGCAAACTCCTCCACCATCTTGGCGTTGAAGGCGTCCAGGTCACCCGGGTTGCGGCTGGTGGTCAGGCCCTGGTCCACCACCACCTGCTCGTCCACCCAGGTGGCGCCGGCGTTCTTCAGGTCCTCGGACAACGAGTGGTAGCTGGTGAGCTTGCGCCCCTGGACCACACCGGCATTGATGAGGGTCCACGGTGCGTGGCAGATGGCCGCCACCGGCTTGTGCTGGTCGAAGAAGCCGCGGACGAAGCCCTGGACACTGGCGTCCACGCGGAGTGCGTCCGCGTTGAGGGTGCCGCCGGGCATGACCAGGCCGTCGAAATCCGAGGCCGAGACGGAACCGGCCGCGTGATCGACGGTGAAGGTGTCCCCGTGCTCCCAGTCACCGTTCATGGCGGTGATGGTGCCGGACTCGATGGAGACGAGCCGGGGCTGTCCCCCGGCGGCGATGACGGCCTCCCACGGCGAGGTGAGTTCGACCTGCTCCACCCCACGGGTGGCGAGGAAGGCGATGGACTTTCCCTGAAGCTGCTGAGTAGTCATGCCCCACCCTAAGCACGTTCCCCCGGGGCCAGGGCAAGCCCTGTTCGCCGACGGCGGGGACGTATCCCCTTCATTGACCCCGTGGTATCCCGGAGCTAACCTCTGCAAGGTTAGAGACGAAAACGTCATGAGCATCACTGAAGGCAACGCAACCGCCGGGTGACCAGCCACCTCTGGTCGACGGCGACCCGGAGAGGGACCGCACCGACATGCCCAACATCCTTGATCGAGAGGCCATAGTCGCCCCTCGACAATTCAATCGCTGGCTGATCCCGGCCGCCGCACTGGCGATTCACCTGTGCATCGGCCAGGTCTATGCCTTCAGTGTCTTCAAGATCCCGATGATGGGTCATTTCGAGGCCGGTGACGTGGCGGTCGGCTGGATCTTCTCCGTGGCCATCGCCATGCTCGGCCTGTCCGCCGCCTTCGGGGGTACGTGGGTCGAGCGTTCCGGGCCACGCAAGTCGATGGTCGTGGCCGGCAGCTTCTGGGTGGTCGGCTTCTTCGTCGCCACCCTGGGCATCGCCACCGGTCAGCTCTGGCTCGTCTACCTCGGCTACGGCGTGATCGGCGGCATCGGCCTCGGCATCGGATACATCTCCCCCGTGTCCACGCTGATGAAGTGGTTCCCGGACCGTCCCGGCCTGGCCACCGGCCTCGCGATCATGGGCTTCGGCGGCGGCGCGCTGATCGCCAGCCCGATGTCCAACAGCCTGATGGCTCTCTTCGGTGGCGGCAGCGAGCCGGAGCAGCTCCAGAGCGGTCTGATGCAGACCTTCCTCACCTTGGCCATCGTCTATGCCGTGGTCATCGCGCTCGGCGCCCTGGTGATCCGTGTTCCCCACCCGGACTGGAAGCCTGCGGGCTGGGATCCCTCCCAGGCCGCCGCCAAGCCGATGCAGACCACGGCGAACGTGTCTGCCAGTGCGTCCATCAAGACCCCGCAGTTCTGGCTGCTGTGGATCGTGCTGTTCTGCAACGTGACCGCCGGCATCGGCATCCTGGAGAACGCCGCCCCCATGATCCAGGGGTACTTCGACTGGATCACCCCGGCAGCCGCCGCCGGCTTCGTGGGCCTGCTGTCCATCGCCAACATGGCCGGCCGCTTCGTGTGGTCCACCACCTCGGACTACTGGGGCCGCAAGAACAACTACATGATGTACCTCGGCATCGGACTGGCCATGTACCTGATCATCGCCCTGATGGGCGGGGCCAACCTGGTGGTCTTCATCGTCGCCACCATGGTCATCATCTCCTTCTACGGCGGCGGGTTCTCCACGGTCCCGGCGTACCTGAAGGACATGTTCGGCGTCTACCAGGTCGGCGCCATCCACGGCCGCCTGCTGACCGCCTGGTCCGCGGCAGGTATCGCCGGACCACTGATCGTCAACAGCCTGATCGAATCCCAGGCTGCGGCTGGCAAGACCGGTGCCGACCTCTACACGGTCTCGCTGTTCATCATGGTCGGCCTGCTGGCCGTCGGTTTCATCGCCAACCTGCTGGTCCGTCCAGTGGCCCAGAAGCACCACATCTCCGAGGACCAGATCCGCGAGAAGGAGCACGCCAAGTGAGCACCAGCAACGAGAACACCCCGGACAGCCGAGCCCACGCCGAGGCGGCGGCCGGCGGCACCTACCGCGCCGTGGCCGTCTTCCTCGCCGTGATCGTCGTCGCCGCCCTGGCGTACGGCCTGGTCCAGACGGCGATCAAGGCCTCGGCGCTCTTCACCGGCTGAGGCCGAACACCACCGAGCGCCAACGACCATCGACGAACGGACCGGGGGCCGTGCACTGACACCAGTGCACGGCTCCCGGTCCGTCTGCATGCCGCAGCATCAGTTGGGTATCAACTGGGTATCAGCTGGCGGCGAGACGCTGCTGCTCCGCCGCCACGTCAAAATCCGCCGGCGGCCAGTCGAGCCCCATGCTCTCCAGCACCGTGATCATCAGCTCCTGGACGGCAATCCGGGAGTACCACTTGCGGTTGGCCGGGACGATGAACCAGGGAGCGTCATCGGTGTCCGTCTCAGCGATGGCGGCCCGGTACGCCTCCATGTACTCGTTCCAATAGGCGCGTTCGTCCACGTCCGAGGGGCTGTACTTCCAGAACTTGTCCGGGCGCTCCAGGCGTTCGGCCAGGCGTTCCTTCTGCTCGTCCTTGGACAGGTGCAGCATCACCTTGATGATGCGGGTACCACCAGCCACCAGTTCCTGCTCGAACGCACGGATGTCCGCGTAGCGTTGCTCAATCTCCTCCGTGGAGGCCAGGCCGTGGACCCGGTGGATCAGCACGTCCTCGTAGTGGGACCGGTCCCAGACGCCCACATAGCCGTCCTGCGGGACGTGCGGGCGGATGCGCCAGAGGAAGTGCTGTTGCTTCTCCTCCTCGGTGGGTGCCTTGAAGGCCGCGTCCTCCACGCCCTGGGGGTCCATGGCGCCGATCACGTGCCGCATGATCCCGCCCTTGCCGGCAGTGTCCATCGCCTGGACCACCAGCAGCAGGGAGCGGCCACGCCCGTGCTCGTCCGGGGTGCCGGCCACGCCGTTGGCGTAGAGCAGTTCCTGGAGTTCGGTCAGCCGTTCGGCACGGGCCTGGAGGGTGGCTTCCCCCTCGGCCTTGCCGCCGAGATAACCCGGCTTGGTGTCCGGATCCACGTCGAGCGGCCCCCGGGGCGCCCCCGGTGCCCCGGGTGTCTCCTCCGTGGTGCGGGCCCGCAGCGCACGCCACGGGTCCAGATTGAACTCCATCACGTGCCGTTTAGCGCTCACGGTAGTCCTCCAGGAAATCGGCGATGCGGCCGATGCCCTCCTCCAGGTCCCGCACGTTCGGCAGCGTGACGAGGCGGAAGTGGTCGGTGTCCGGCCAGTTGAAGGCGCGGCCGTGGGAGACCAGGATCTTCTGGGCCCGCAGCAGCTCGATGACGAACTCCTCGTCGTCCTCGATCCGGTAGACCTCCGGGTCCAGTCGCGGGAACAGGTACAGGGCGCCTTGGGCCGGCTGCACGCTCACCCCGGGGATCTCGGAGAGCAGCTTCTGCGCCAGGTTGCGCTGTTCCAGTAGCCGACCGCCCGGCAGGATGAGGTCGTTGACGGACTGGTAACCGCCCAGGGCGGTCTGGATGGCGTGCTGGGCCGGGACGTTGGCGCACATTCGCATGTTGGCCAGCAGCGTCAGGCCCTCGAGGAAGTCCGTGGCCCGGTGCTTGGGCCCGGAGATGGCCACCCAGCCGGAGCGGAACCCGGCCACCCGGTAGGCCTTGGACAGCCCCGAGAAGGTCAACGTCACCACGTCATCGGACAGTCCGGCCACGTTGATGTGGCGGGCGCCGTCGTACAGGATCTTCTCGTAGATCTCGTCACTCATCAGCACCAGGTTGTGCCGGCGGGCGATGTCCACGATCCCGTTGAGCACCTGGCGGGAGTAGACCGCCCCCGTGGGGTTGTTCGGGTTGATGATGACGATGGCCTTCGTCCGGTCCGTCACCTTGGACTCGATGTCCTCGAGGTCCGGGGACCAGCCCTCCTCCTCCACACACCGGTAGTGCACCGCGGTGCCGCCCGAGAGCGTGGTGGCACCGGTCCACAGCGGGTAGTCCGGGGCGGGGATGAGCACCTCGTCGCCGTCGTCCACGAGCGCCTGCAACACCATCGAGATCAACTCGGAGACGCCGTTGCCGATGAAGACGTCCTCCACGTCGATGCCCATGATCCCGCGGGACTGGTAGTACTGGCTGACCGCGGTCCGGGCCGAGTAGATGCCCCGGGAGTCGGAGTAGCCCTGGGCGTGGGGCAGGTGGGAGACCATGTCCTTGAGGATGGCGTCCGGGGCCTCGAAGCCGAACGGGGCGGGGTTGCCGATGTTCAGCTTCATGATGCGGTGGCCGGCCGCCTCCATGCGCTGGGCCTCTTCCAGGATCGGTCCGCGCACGTCATAGCGCACGTTGAGGAGCTTCGAAGACTGCTTGATCTGACCGGTCCGTGTCTTTGCCATGGGCCCCATCCTAGAACCGCGGGCCGCCGGATCGCGGGAGTGACGGCGGGATACTGCGGGTCCTCCCGCGACTGCCGGCGGACAGCCGGTCAGAACCAGTTCTCGGGAGTCTCCTCGAGTCCGGCGGACACGAGCCAGTACTGGGCGGCCTCCTCGCTCGGGAGGCGGTCCGGTCCGGTGGCGAGCCGCTGGAGTTCGGCCAGCATCTCACCGTCGAGTTTCCCAGCGACCTCGTTCACCGCGTCCGACGCGCCCCCGGGCAGGACGTCCGGCTCGGCCACCATGAGCATGCGCCCCTCCGGAAGCACCCGGCCTGCGTCCCCGAGGGGTTCAAGGGCGTGGTCGGGGATCGCCGGGTCGGTCCCGTACAGCAGGGCGACGTCGGCCCGTCCGGTCACCAGGTCCACGGCCGCGCCAGCGTCCCCCGCCTCGATCCACTCGGCCGGTTCGCAGCCGGCCAGCACGTCCAGCCGTTCGCCGTGCACGGCCGCTGCGGAGGCCGGGGCGAACACCATCCGGTCGCACAGGCCGTTGAGGTCGGTGAGGTCCTCCATCTCGTACAGCCCGGACAGCGCCGTGGTGGTGACCGCCTGCAGACGCATGGTGCCCGAGGACGCTCCGATCACCTCGGTGTCCTCGGGGAAGTACTCGGAGACCATGGCGGTGGTGCCTTGGGCATCTGCTGCGGGCCGCCCCTCGGGCAGGGGCGTGGGTGAGCCCGTGGCGGTCGGATGGCCGGTCGGCGAGGCCGGGGCCGGGTCCGACGGCGACGCGCTGGGTGACGCCGTCGCGCTCGCTGTCGCGCTCACAGCGGAGCTCGGGCCGGCCGCGGACGGGGATCCGGAGCCGGACGCCGAGGGCGACTGGGACGGCGTCGGGACCTCCCCGGCGAGCAGGTCCGGAACGAGGTGTGTGGCCATGGCGAGGGTGTCCACCACGGCGACCTGCTGTTCCCCGGCCGCGCCCCAGGGTTCGGCGGACGGTTCTCCCACGGCGGCGGGGATGCCCTTGTTCTCGAGGTGGCGCACCAGCACCACGGCCAGCAGCTGTTCCTCCGGACGGGGCCCCGTGATGACGGAGACGGGCGCCTGGGTCGGGGATGCCGTGGCCGCAGGGGTGCCCTCCGCCGTCGGGTCGTCATGGCCCGGGGCGGGCGTGCAGCCGGCCAGGGCGCCGGCCGCCAGCGCGGTGGCCGCGATCAGGCTGCCGGCACGCTGGGTGACCGAGCGGAGAGGCGAGCGGAGGGGCGAGCGGGACAGTCTCGCCTGGGAGCCGGCCTGCTCTGCCCTCATCGGCTGGCCCCGGCGAGCTCGAGGGCACGCTGGACGGTCGGCGAGGTGCGGTGGCGGTGCAGCTCCGCGAGGGGGATCCAGGCGGCGTCGATGGAGGAGCCGTCCACCTCTGGACGCAGTTCACCGGAGACGACGGCAGCCCGGTACAGGACCTGGACGGTCAGCAGGGGGCGTCCCGGGTGGGAGATGCGGTGGCCGCCTTCGATGGTGCGGCTGGTGACGCCGAGCAGCTCACCCAGCTCGGCCTGGTAGCCGGTTTCCTCCATGATCTCCCGCACGCAGGCCTCGTGGGGCTGCTCCCCCAATTCCACCTGGCCGCCGGGCAACGTCCAGATGTTCTCGGTGGGCCCCGCCCAGAGGCTCAGCAGCAGTGCACGGTCACGGATGACGACGCCGTAGGCGCCGACCCGGCTGTCGAAATCCATGCTCACCAGTCTAGATGTTGGGGACGGGCGCGTCTGGAATACTGGATGGGTTGCAGACCACACAGGAACGACATGGGATCACGAAGGGCTGGGATGACCGAGCACGACGGCGCTGAGCCGACGCCGGAACTGCCGGAGGACCTCACGGCCCGCCTGAACGCGGTCCTGGCCCGCCGTTCGCTGACGGGAGGACCCCAGGGCGAGCCGGACACGGCCCGCGGCTGGTTGGACGTCTCCTACGAGGCCGCCTACGCCGAGGACCTGGCCCGTGCCTCCCGTGCCGCTGAGACCGGCCTGACGGCCCCCGGCGGCCACGATCCGGTCAACCGCGCCAGCCTGTACCGGGCCCTGGCCTCCGTGGCCGCGCTGACCGGCGACCACGCCGCCGCCACCCGTCACATCGCCGACCGCGCCCAGGTCCTGGCCGAGGCCGGCTACCCCCACCAGGCCCGGCTGGAGGCCGAGCTCGGCACCATGTTGCTCCGTGAGCCCGAATCGTTCGAGGCCACCGTGCTGGAGGGCGTGCTGGAGGACGAGCGGACCCGGTCCGCCCACTCCGTGGACACCGTGCTGCCGGACGTGCTGGTGGCTCTGGCGGTCCGGCACGTCGAGGACGGCCGGTTCGATCCCGCCGTCGACCTGCTGGAGGAGTGCCTCGAGATCCTCGACGCCCGGGTGGCCGCCGGCGTACCGGTGCCCGCTGAGTCGTTGGCGTCCACGCGGATGTTCCTGGCCCACGTCCACCTGATGGGCCACGAGCCGGAGAGGTCTGCCGAGGTTGCCGACGAGGTCCTCGCCGGCCAGGCCAACCGCGCCGTGCGGGCCGCCATGTGGATGCTCAAGGCCGTCGTCGCCCATGAGCTGGGGGATTCCGCCGCTGCCATCCTCGATGCCCTGCGCTCGGTCGAGCTGCACGCCGCCGCAGGAGTGCGCAAGGGTGCCGCCTCGGCCGCGGCCCTGCTGGCCGGCATGGCGGACGACGCCGGCGACCAGCAGGCCTCCATCCTCGCCTGGAAGGTGGCCGTGGCCCAGGCCGAGCAGGGGGAGGTCCCGGAGGCCTCGGACCTGACGCTCGCCCTCGGGCACCAGTTGCTGGAGGCCGAGGAGCATGCCCTCGCCGAACGCGTGCTGGCCGGTCTGGTGCGCCGCGAGGAGGCCGCCCGGCGGCTGCCCGGCCTTGCCCGCGCGTTGGTGGACCTGGGCCATGCGGCCCGTCACCAGAACCGGCCCGCAGAGGCCCTGGAGCACTGGGGCCGGGCCTCCACCCTGTTCGAACAGGCCGGTGCCACCGATGAGGCGGCCCGCATGTATCTCGCCTCCGGTGCCCTGCTGAACCGGCAGGAGAAACCGGAGGAGGCCGCCGAGCGGTTCTCCCGTGCCGTGGAACTGGCCCGCCAGGACGAGGGATCCGAGGACAACGATCCTGCGGTCCTTCCCCAGGCCCTGCATGCGCTCGGGCACGTCCTGTGCGAGTTGGGCGAGGAGCGCGGGGTGGCCCTGCTGGACGAGGCCATCGCCCTGGCCCAGGACTCCTCCGCGTCCTGGTACGAGGCCGACTTCACGGACACCCGTGCCCGCGGCCTGTGGGCCCTGCGCAAGGGCGCGGCCGCCGTGTCCTCCGCCCTCACGGCGGCTGACCTGTTCGCCGCCTCGGAGGATGCCATGGCCTCCTCCAACGCCGAGCTGTTCGCCGCCTACGTCCTGCTGGAGCAGGAACGTGCCGAGGAGGCGGCCTCCCTCTTCCGGATGATCACCGAGAAGGAGGACACCGCCAGGTACCTGAGGATGGCCGCCTGGCTCGGGCTGGCCCAGTCCCTGGACCTGTCCGGGGACGAGGAGGGCGCCACCAAGGCACGCCTCGAGGCCGATGCCGCCGCCAGCACGGAGGATCCCGACGACGGGACTGGAACTGGAACTGGAACTGGCCAGGCTGGCACGGCGGACAGCGGCCTGGACAACGATCCGGAGACCGACTGACCGGCACCGGTGGACTCGGCTGGCCTGACCTGGCCTCCCGTGCTCTTTCACCGGTTTCTCATGCGGACGGGGCTGTTTCTCATCTTGGACTCATGATCACGCGCGATCATGGAGGGCATGAAGAACGCCGGGAAGGGACTCAAGGCCACCGTCATCGTGATGGTGGCCGCAGTCATGGCAGCCCTGGGCATCGCCGTGGTCTCCGCTCAACCGAGGCCGGTCGACCTCGGCGCAATGATCGCCGTCAGTGATGCCCCGTCTGCGAGCGAGCGCAACGCGCCGTCCTCGGCTGGTGCCGCCTCCACTCCGCCCAGCACCGCGACTCCCTCCTCTTCGCCGTCCTCTCCACCGTCTCCGTCTTCGTCCGGCGGCTCGTCCGCGTCCGGCGCAGCCGCCGAGCCCCCGTCCTCTCGGGTCAAGATCTCCTCCAAGCCCGGTCCGTCGACCACCGCTCCAGCCCAGGAAGGGTCCGGTTCCGGGTCCTCCGGTGCCGGGTCCGGTGGATCCGGAACCGGTGGCTCTGGTTCGGGTGGTCCCCGCTCGGGCTCGGCTCCCGCCGTGCCGGCTCCCCAGCCGGTGCCGAACCCCGCACCCCAGCAGCCCACGGACGACGACGACGATGACGACTGGGAGGATGACGATGATGACGACGACTGATCGCCACCGCACTCCCGGAACGTGGCAATGACCGCTCCCCCGGGAACGCACCCAGCGTCGCCGGCCCGGGAGCAATCCCGGGCCGGCGGCCGTTTGCGGACCCTTTGGGCCCTGGTCACCGATTGGAGTGCCCTGCCCGTGCGCACCCGGGTGGTCGCCCTGCTGGTCCTCCTCACCGCCGTGGCGCTGCTGCTCTCCGGGGCGACGGCCTACGCCCTGCAGCGCAGCGGCATGGCCCAGCAGGTCGACGACTCCCTGACGCGCTCGGTCCAGGAATTCCGCATCCTGGCCCAGGAGGGCATCGATCCGGCCACCGGCGAGCCGTTCTCCGCCTCCGACCAGTTGGTGTTCACGGCCATGCAGCGCACCCTGCCGGCCGAACACGAGGGCATGCTCGGATTCCAGAACGGGGAAATCAGCTGGACGGCGTCCTCCGCCGTGGAGCTCCGTCTCGAGTCGGACCCCGAACTCGTGCGGTGGGCCGCGGACCAGCTCGGTTCTGACCAGGTGGCCATCCAGACGATCACCACCGCCCAGACCACCTACCGTGCCGTCGCCGTGCCCATCCACTTCGACAATGACTCGGCACCGTCACTGATGCTCCTCGCCTACGACTTCTCGGCCGAGCTCGGCGACCTGGACAGCACCTTCCTGACCTACGGCCTCGTCGGCTTCGGCGTCATGATCGTGGTCGGCGTGGCCGGGTGGCTCCTGGTGGGCCGGCTGCTCCATCCCCTGCGCATCCTGCAGTCCACGGCAGCGGAGATCTCCGGAACGGACCTTCGGCGCCGCGTCCCGGTCTCCGGCCAGGACGACGTGGCCGAGCTGGCCGAGACCTTCAACGAGATGCTGGACCGTCTCCAGGGCGCCTTCTCGTCCCAGCGGCAATTGCTGGACGACGTCGGGCACGAGTTGCGCACCCCCATCACCATCGTCCAGGGGCACCTGGAGTTGCAGGATGCCGAGGACGCGGCCGACGTCCGCGAGGTGCGGGAGATCGCCCTCGATGAACTGGACCGGATGCGGCTGCTGGTGGACGATCTCGTCACCCTGGCGAAGTCCGGCCGGCCGGACTTCGTGGATACCGAACCGACCGACGTCGGGACCCTCACCCGGGATGTGCTGGGCAAGGCCTCCCCGTTGGGACCCCGGATCTGGACCCTGGACCATGCGGCGGACGTGACCGTGTCCCTGGATGCCCAGCGCATCACGCAGGCCTGGCTGCAGCTGGCATCCAACGCGGTGAAGTACTCGGAGGAGGGTTCCAAGGTCTCCCTCGGCTCGCAGGCCCTGTCCGGCGCCCTGCGCCTGTGGGTGCGGGACCAGGGCATCGGCATCCGGCCCGAGGACCGGGAGGGCATCTTCGAGCGTTTCGGGCGGGGCTCCAACAGCACCCGGGCCGAGGGCTCCGGACTGGGGCTGAACATCGTCACGGCGATCGTCCAGGCCCACGGCGGCAGCGTGGACGTCCAGTCCGCGCCGGGCATCGGATCCACCTTCTACATCGACCTGCCGCTGGACGGTCCGGTGGACGGTCCTCTGGACGGCCATCTGGACGTCACCGAGCTTGATGGAACGGACGGCGGCCACCTCCGGCAGGTAGGTTCTCCAGTGAGCAAGACTTCCCACCCCAAGGACGGTGCGGCGTGAGCCAAATCCTGATGATCGAAGACGAGCCGCGGATCAGTTCGTTCGTGGCCAAGGGCCTCAAGGCCGAGGGACTGGCCACCACCGTGGCCGCCACCGGGCGCGAGGGACTCATCCTGGCCTTGACCGGCGGTTTCGAACTCGTCATCCTCGACCTCGGCCTGCCGGACATGGACGGCTTCACGGTGCTGGAGAAGATCCGGGCCCAGGACCCGGGCCTGCCGGTCATCATCCTGACGGCGCGGGCCTCCGGGGAGGACACCGTCACGGGGCTGACCTCCGGGGCTGACGACTACATGCCCAAACCGTTCCGCTTCGCCGAGCTGGTGGCCCGCGTGCGGTTGCGGCTGCGCTCCGAGGGCCACTCGTCCTCAGCCCCGGCAGACCCGGTGCTGCGCCATGCCGACCTCGAGCTGGACCCGATCCGCCATGTGGCGGCCATCGGCGGCGTTGAGGTGGACCTGTCCGCCCGTGAGTTCTCCCTGGCCGAGACCTTCCTGCGCCATCCCGGCCAGGCCCTGAGCCGCGAGCAGCTGCTGTCCCGGGTGTGGGGCTACGACTTCGACCCGGGATCCAACGTGGTCGACGTCTACGTGCGCTACCTGCGCAACAAGCTCGGCGTCACGCGGTTCACCACCGTTCGCGGCGTCGGCTACCGCCTGGTGGATGAGAAGGACTACCAGCCCGCTGGCGACTGAGGCGGATCTCAGGGCCTGGAGCTCTGAAGGTCTAGAGCTCTAGAGGTCCAGGAGCGATTCGGCGATGTCCAGCCGCTGCCGGGCCGATCCCTGCCAGTCCCGCCGCCCCGAGTCCCGGGCGCCGGCCACCAGGGACAGCGCCACCGCCGCGGAGCGGCACGCCAGCGCCGCTGGATCGACTCCGGCTGTGAAGTGCCCGTGGAAGCGCCGCAGGGCCTCGTCCACGTGGACATACCGGCGGTCGACGGCCGGCAGCACGGCCAGGTGCCCCAGGAAACAGGCCAGGTCGTCCACCCGGTGGCCCGGACCCGCTCCGTCGATGTCCAGCACGCAGCTGATGCGGTTCTGCTGCACCAGCAGGTTGGCCTCGTAGAAGTCGCCGTGGGTGGGCACCACCGGCCCACGGTCCGTGACGGCCAGCTGCCGCTGCAGGTGGTCCACGAGGGACCGGATCCGCCGGGCCTGGTCCGGCAGTGCGGTGGCGGCGGCGTGCCCGTAGTCGGGCGTGCGGTCGGACCAGGCATCGCGCCGCGGCAGTTCCAGCAGGTCGGCCGGCATCCGGTCCAGGATCCCAACGACGTCGGCCGGTTCCACCTGCCGTGCCCCGTTCGCCATGATCGCGTTGGCCAGGACCTCGCCCTCGCCCTGTTCGAGGGCCAGCACGTCGGCGACCGGCGGGCCGAGGACCACGGGTACCGGCACCCCGGCCGCCGCCAGCAACGTGTGGCGATGGTGGAGCCGGGTGGCCAGCCCGGCGCGCATGACCTTGAGGAAGAGGGTGCGGCGCCCGGAGGCGCCGGAAGCATCCGAGGTGCCGGAGGCGTCAGGGGCGCCGGGCGTCCCGGGGACGCCCGTCACCACCGCGCGCAGGACGGCTCGACGCAGCGGGCGATAGCTGATGGTCTGCAGGTCCACCAGCGTCCCGCCGCGGCCCCAGAGGGCAGCCACTGATGTCGGGTCGGACGCCAGCGCCAGGCCGGTGAGCAACGGGTCATGCGGATGGAACCAGGCCGACCAGGTGGCGTCGTCGTCCTCGCCTGCCGCCAGGACGTCCTCGTCCGGCACGGCTTCTGCGGTCAGAGCGACGAAGAGGTCCTCCGACTCCTCCTCGGTGACGCGGACGCGGAAGACGCCGGTGGCCCCGGCACCGGGACGGTGCTGGAGGTCGACGAGTTCGGCGTGGTCGAGGTGAAATCCCTGCCCGTCGAGGACCTCTCCCAGACGGCCTCTCACGGCTGCTGAGGACAGGTACTGAACCTGCCGATGCTCCGCCTCGTCCCGGTGCGCGCCCTTGCGCATCGGTGCCAGTCCGGGTCTCAGACGGCCCGGCGGCGTTCCAGGACCTTGTCCAGGTCCAGGGTGCGGTTGGCCGTGGCCTCGACCTTGGCGCGGTATTCAGCGGAGACGCCGGACTTCAGCTTGACGCCAGGGCTGGCCTGCGGGGCATCGGGCTTGGCCATGGGAGCCGGCACCACCCGGTGGGCCTCTGCGGCGTCCAGGTAGGTGGGTCGCGGGACGGACGGCAGGGCCGAGGCACTCTCGTCCGCCCCAGCGGCACGGGACACCTGTTCGGTGACGTGCCCGGTGGTCGGCGCGGTGGCCGGCTTCTCAGCGGGCGCAGCCGCGGCAGCACGTCCGGAGGTGGAACCGGCGGCCGCATCGAACACGCGGGTCGGTCCGGTGGCTGGCGCGGTGGGCTCGGCGGTCGGCAGGCCGGGGTTCATGGCGTCATCGAAGGCGCTCTCGATCCAACGGTCCTTGCGCTTCTTGCGGTCCCGGAGGGCCAGAGCACGCAGGGCGACCACGCCGGCCACGGCGACGGCTGCGGCGATGCCGGAGACCAAGAGGGTTCCCGCGCCGAAAGCGGCGGCGATGCCGGTCCCCAGGAACGTGAGGGTGGCCAGCACGGCAACGGCGGCGATGATGGTCCGGTCCCACTTGATGCGGAAGCCGGAGTCAGACTCCTTCGCGTCGTCCACGGGACGGGTGTTGTTCCGAGGCATGGACTGGGCGGTGCGCTTCATGGTCTTCCTCCGGTGGCTCCTGGGCTGGGGCTCCTTGTTCGCCCTCCGGTAGATGGCTGTCAACCACGCCACCACCAGTGCACACAGCACCAGTGATCCGTGCAGGTGAATGTCCGGAAGGTAGCCCAGTGCAAGGCTGAGCGACTCCTCAAGACTACCTGTGCCTGCATCCACCCCTCAAACGGTACCGGCCGCGAACTACACCGGTGTGATTCAGCGCGGTTTGCCTGCCGTGTCGCCGCAGATTCGGGCTCGTCAGCACCCCTGCCACCGGGCGAGCAGTCCCTCCGGGACCTCGGGAGCGGTCAGGGCATAGGCGTCATGATCCCGCCAAGCCCCGTCGATGTGCAGGAAATCGCGGCGAATCCCCTCATGCCGGAAGCCGAGCTTCTCCACCACACGCCGGCTGGGGACGTTCTCCGGCCGGATGTTGATCTCCATCCGGTGCAGCCCCAGGGTGGTGAAGCAGTAGTCGGTGGCCAACGCCACGGCGGTCGGCACGAGCCCCTGCCCGGCCCGGGCCTGGTCGATCCAATAGCCCAGCGAGGCCGAGAGCGCCGACCCGCGCACGATCGAGGACACGCTCAACTGCCCGGCGATCACCGGCACTCCGGCGGCGGATGTCCGCACGCAGATCAGCCACGGCAGCGCCGTCCCCTCCTTCCCGGAGCGGTTGAGGACCTTCACCATCTCGCCGTAGCTCTTCAGGGCGGTGGCCGGCTCGGGGTTGGTGGCGTCCCAGCGGCGGAGCCAGTCCCGGTTGCGGGCCCGCAGCGAGGTCCACTCCTCCTGGTCCCAGCGGCGGAAGGGTCGCAGCACGAGATCCCCGTGTTCCAGGGACACGGGCCAGCGATGGGTCCGGGGGGTGGCGGCAGGCGGCATGTGCCTGATCCTAGGTCGGAGAGGCGATGCCCGTCTTCCGCCTCACTGTGGGGCAGAACTTTCAAGACAGAGAGAAGTACTCATCCTCGCCCCGCAAAGTCGCCCCGAAGCCGGGTGGTTGCGGGAGGGAGGCACAATGGGAGCGTGTCGTTCAACGAGTCGTTCAACCAGTCAGCCTCCTCCCCGTCGCCGGAGGGAGGAGAGGCCGAGTACTCAGCGTCCCTGACCGGGAACCGGGGCGAGAGCCCGGAGGAGGTGCTGACGCACCGTAAGCAGGATTTCCGCACCCTGTGGCGGGCCCGCCGGCGTGAGCTGGACCCGGCTGATCGCGCCGCCCAGTCTGCCGACCTGACCTCCACCATCCTCGACTGGTACCTCCCACGGGCGCAGCACCGCCGCGTCGCCGCGGTGCTGTCCTATGGTGCCGAGCCGGACACCGGAGCGCTGCTCGAGGCACTGCACAGAGCCGGCGTCGAGGTCCTGGTCCCCATCACGGAGCCTGAGCGGCAGTTGTCCTGGACCGCCTGGCATCCCGGCGTGGAGGTGGCCCGCAGTTCGGTCGCGCCGATCGACGAACCGGTGGGCGAACGCCTCGGCGTGGAGACCATGGAGACGGTGGACCTCGTGCTGGTACCGGCTCAGGCGGTGGACACCCGCGGCTTCCGTCTGGGACAGGGCGGCGGCTACTACGACCGCTTCCTGGCCGCCCTGTACCGCCAGCGTTCCGCCTCCATCACCTCCATCACCTCCAGCACGTCCAGTACTTCCAGCGTTCCCGGCGCGGATGCCACCACCACGCCCGACGCCGGCTCGGCCCCCTCCGCGGCCCCCCTCACGGTGGCCGTGGTGTTCCGGCACGAGCTGATGACCCGGGGCCAGGTGCCCACCTCTGGGTTCGACGAGCCGGTCGACGGAGCCGTCACCGCCGACGGCTTCACGTGGTTCGGCCAGGTGTAGACTTGGCACTCGAAACGTGAGAGTGCCAAATCGAGAGGACCATTCGGTGCCCACCTATGCCTACGCCTGCAAGGACTGCGGCCATGAGTTCGACATCGTCCAGTCGTTCACGGACGATTCACTGACCGCCTGCCCCGAGTGCGAGGGCACCCTGCGGAAGAAGTTCAACTCCGTGGGCGTGGTGTTCAAGGGATCCGGTTTCTACCGCAACGACTCCCGCTCCGAGGGCTCCGGCTCCCAGGCCTCCTCCACGCTGGCCGCGGACAGCTCCTCGGGCGGCTCCTCTGACAGCTCCGCCTCAAGCGGGGCCTCCACCTCCTCTGATTCCGGCTCAACATCGTCGCCGTCCACGTCGGGCGCCGCCGCGGCCTCCTCATCCGGGTCCAGTGCGGCGTCGTCCGGTTCCTCGGGCACTTCCTCCTCGGGTACCGCTGCCTAGTTCCGCGTTCCTCCACAGCCGACCGATGACGGCTGTACCTCCACCGCTGGGGTGATCACGGTGGCCGGGCCTGCTGCGGTCCTGATGGGATCGTGGCATGACATCACCCACCGCCGCGGCCCGGCGCTCCCGGGACTCTCCGCCATCGTCCCGATCCCGGAGACGGCCCTCTCCTCGCCGTGAGCTGCGCCGGTATCGCCGCGCCGTGCGCCGGCGGATGGCCACTCCCCCACCTCCACATCTGGTGGAGCACGACGCCGGCCGGTCCCTTCCACCGGCCGGCGGCACAGCATCAGCCGCCTCCCCGCGGCGGCGCACTCGGCTGAAGCTGGCGCTGGCCTCCATCCCGCTCGTCCTGGCGGTCATCCTGCTCCTGGTCAATGCCTTCGGTGGTCCGGACGGCTCGGGTGGCCGAGGTGACGCGGACGGTCCGCGCGGTTCAGGCAGTTCAGGCAGTTCAGGCGGTTCAGGCGGTTCTGTGGGGGCGGAATCCCAGCAAGCGGGAACAGCAGCAGTAGCGGCCGGTGACGTCACCGTGTCGGCGGTCCAGGAAGGCCATCGCCGAGCCCTTCCCGATGGTGGCGACGTTGTATCCGCAGAGGCCGCCGGAAGGCCCGAGGTGCCGGCCGGGCATCGGGCTGTAGCCGTGAGGTTCGCGAGCCCCGACGCTGTGGACCTGGTGGCGGCCGGAGACCGCATCGACATCGTGGGAACGGACGGAAGTGTGCTGGAGGCGAACGTCGAGGTGCTGCAGGACCGCTCCACGGAACAGGCCACGGTGCTGGTCCTGGCCGTGACCGAGGAGCGAGCCGCAGAACTGGCGGCGGCCGCGGTGAACCAGGACCTCACGCTCCTGGTGACACCGGAGCCGTAGCCGGCGTCAGTCCCAGTGCGGCGGACGCTGTTCGAGCAGCCAGCGCTCACGCTCGGACAGGTTGCGCTGGTCCGCGGACCGGGTGTCGCCCTGGCCGGAGACGGATGGCCCCGAGGTTGCTGACGTCGCTGAGGACTCGCCAACCGCAGGTTCGCCGAGGGTCGGCTCGGGCCCGTCGGCGGACGCCGGACCGGTGCCGGGCGCGTCGGCCCGTCGGGGACCGCGACGGCGAGCTACCGGGCGCTCGGGGTCAGCGGGTGCCATCGTCCTGGTGCCCGTCAGCGGTCGCGTCCTCACGCTGTTGCTCGGCGGCGGCACCATCGAAGACCGCACCGTCGAACACCGCGTCGGACGATCCTGCCCCCTCCGGGGACTCCGGTGAACCCACCGACGCAGGGCCAGACGTCTCGGCCTCGGGGATGGCCAGGTGCTCCGCAGGGCCAGGGCCGGCAGGTTCCACGGGGCCGTCCTCGGCCGAGGGCAGGCCCAGGAAGTCGGCGATGGTCCGCGCGCATCCGGCCGGGTCGGAGAAGACGTCGATGGTCCACAGGGCGTGGTAGCGCCAGCCGCTGCGCTCGAGCTGCTGCGGCACCTGACGGGACCGCTCGCGCACGGTCATCCCGCGGTACGCCTCGGACCCGTCGGAGAACATGGCGACAGGGACGGCCTGTTCCGGGGAGGTCTGCGCCTCCCACGCGGGCAGGCCCAGGGGGTTCCAGACGGCCAGGTCGATGCTCCCGGCGAAGTTCGGCAGCACGGTGGCATGGCGATGAGCCAGGCGGTCGGACAGGTCCGCCACCAGCGGGTCCCGCGGACGCGGCGAGGTGGTGTGCCCGGTGTCCTTGAGATAGGCCTCGAGCAGCCCGTAGAAGTCCGCGGCACCATTGCCCAGCCGCTGCGGTTCCAGGTCGTCCGGATGCACGCAGGTCAGCACGTGCAGGTGCTGGCGCGCGCGGGTCAGGGCGGTGGCGTAGAGCTCCCGGCCACCGGCCTCCGAGAACGGCCCGAAGTGGTGCACCACGCGCCCGTGCGGGGTCCGACCGTAGCCGAGGCTGAAGATGATGTGGTCCCGGACCACGCCGTGGGCCCGGGCCATGGGGGCCACCACGAACGGCTCCCGGTCCCGGTTGAAGAAGGAGGCGGCCCACGGGTTGTTGGGCAGGTTCAACCGGATCGCCTCGGCCACGCGGCGGGCATGCAGCGGGCTCGCGGTGATGACGGCCAGCGAGGCGCCCGGGCGGTGCCGGATGTGCTCGAACACCAGGTCCATGGTCCGGTTGACCTCGGCCACGGTGGATTCCACGCCCTCGTCGCCGGCACCGGGCATGCCGGTCCCGCCGGGCAGGAATTCCACCCGCACCGGATGGTCGGCGCCGGTCAGCTCGGACGCGCCGGGCAGCATGTCCAGCGTCGAGTCGTAGAGCTGTTCGCCCAGCAGACGGGTGAGCTTGCGCTCCAGCCCGCGGTGCATGGTGGTCAACCTGACGTTCGGCAGCACCCGCATCAGGGCGCTGAAGGCCGAGTCCACCTCGCGCGGCAGCAGCACGGAGGCCGTCGGGTCCACGGAGACGTTGAAGGTCTTCGGTGAACCGGAGGTGCCGTCGCCGAAGGCCACCACCTGCTTGCCGCGGCTGATCGCGCCCAGCGCCGTGCTGAGGGCGAGGGATTCAGCGTCCAGCAGCAGGACGGCGTCGAAGCTCATGTCCGCCGGGAACTCGGCCAGGGCCAGCGGGGAGGTGGTCCAGGCCGGAACCAGGGACTGGAGCAGCTCCGGCTCGAGGCCGGACAGGGACTCCGGGTCCGGGTTGCCGTCCTTGAGCAGGGAGCGCAGCACGCGGGCCGAGGCTCGGTGCCTGCCGGCGGTCCGGGTCCACCGCTGGGCCATCTTCCAGTTCAGGCGCTGACTGCCGCCCTCCAGGTGGGCGGTGTCCGCGAGGCGGTACTCCGCCTCGATCTTCCGCAGCGACTCGGCGTCCATCATGGCCAGATAGTCGTCGCCGGAGATCATCGCCTCGAGCGCGGACTGCCACCAGGCCAGCTCGAGCTCGGCCCGTAGCTGGTCCGTCGGCACTTCCCGTTGCTGCAGGTCCGCCATGAGCTCCTGCAGGCCCTGCTCCCGGAGTTGGTCGCCGACGAGAGTGCGTTCGGGCAGTGTCTTGAGCGTGTCCTGGTCCGCCACGAGCCGGTCCAGGATCTGGCTGAGATCGTCCACAGGCAGGTTCTCCAACCGGCCCGACTCCCGCCGCGGCTCGGCGAGGGCCCGCTGCAACCGGGCCATCTGGCCGGCCACCTCGGCACCCTTGGCCGAGAGTGCCTCCAGGCCGGCCGGCACGGAGGGGTGGCGCTTGCTGGTGGCCCAGCGGGTCCACTCGGCGCGCTGGTCCTGCACGTCCACGAGGGCCTCGTGCAGGTCGGAGACGTGCACGCCCGGACGGATGTACTCCTTGGCCACGCGGCGGAGCCGGGAGCGGGTCATGGAGGACATCTCGACGCCGTGCTGCTTGCGCCACTGCCCGGAGGCCGTGGCGGAGATCAGGTCCGTGACCGGACGGTCGAAGATGTCCGGGGTGAACTGGTCCAGGGAACCGCGGACGGCGGAGAGCAGGTGGATCTGGCGGATCCAGTCAGTGAAGGTCCCGCCGGTGGACAGTTGGGCCTGCTCGGTGGCCTGGTCCAGCTGCCCGCGCAGCACGGGCAGGGCGGCGGCCAGGTCCTCGGCCAGCCCGTAGGCGTCCTCGGTCTCCTGTACGTTGCGCAGCCGTGCCCCGTACCAGGGGCTCTCCGTGGAGGAGCGGGAGAAGGCTCCGAGTTCCCCGGCACGGATGAACGTCGCCGCGGTCTCGTCACGGTTGACGGTGGCGTCCAGCACCGACCGCTTGAGGCGAACGGTGGTGGAGGGCGCCGGATCCATCGCGGTCAGTGAGGCCAGCGACTGCATGGCCTGGAAGGGCGAGCAGCCCCAGCGCTCCCGCACGTTGTGCAGGCTGCGCAGGTGGTCCCGCAGCTGGTGGCGGCGCTCCACGAGGGTGGCGTTGAGCCGGCTGGTTGCCGGTTCCTGGGCCCGCTCCACGCGCAACAGGGCCTGGATGAGCTGACGGCGCATCAACTCGGGGGTGGCCGCAGCCGGGATGTCCAGCGCCAGCGAGTCCACGTTCACGGAGCCCAGACGGCGCCGGAAGTCGTCCAGGGTGGCGGTGCGCTCGGCCACCACCAGCACGCGCTTGCCGTCCCCGGCGAGCTGCGCCACGGCATTGGCCGCGGTCTGCGTCTGGCCCGTACCGGGAGGGGTGAAGACCACCAGGTCGTGGCCGGCGGCGATGTGGTCGAGGGCCTGCTGCTGGGACGGGTCCGCGTCCAGGATCAGGTTCTCAGCGGACGGGTCCCGCTCGTCGACGGGCGGTAGTCCCGTCTCCGGCAGTTCCGCACGGCGCGGGACCATGCCCGAACCGGCGTCATACAGTGCGGAGACCACCGGGTGGGTGGAGTCCACCACGTCCACGGACGCGGTGTCCGCCAGATCGGCGAAGGTGGACACGAGCAGGCGGTGCTCCACCACGAGCCCGCGGACCTCGCGTCCCTGCGAGCGCAGCAGCTCCATGGCGGGCATGGGCTCGAGCTTGGCGGTGGCGTAGGCGGCGCGCAGGTAGTCGTCCGCGTCCAGCACGATCCCGTGGTGGTCCCGGAAGTAGCGGGCCAGGGCGGGGTTGAGCCGGGCCCGGTCCGAGATCTGCAGCTCGTAGTCGTCCTGCTCGCCCCGCAGCGTCAGGCTCAGCCGGGCCAGCATCACGGGTGCGGACATCTGCGTGGAGCGGCCGTCCTCGATGACGCGCCACGTCGCCAGGCCGGTGGCCAGGTACCCGACGTCGACGCCGCGGTCCTCCGCCAGCTCCTGGATCTTGCCGCGCAGCTGACGGGCCGCACCGCGGGCGTGCATGAAGGCGTCGGAGTCCCGCAGCAGGGTGGACAGGCGCGTGCGGCGCCCGGACATGAACTGGCTCAGCCCGGAGGGGTGGGAGTGCGAGATGTCGATGCTGTTCGCGCCGGACGGGGCGAAGCGCAGCATCGTGTCGTTCTCGGTGCCCGAGCCCAGCGAGGCCAGCCACGCTGGGAAGGTGAGGCGGGAGTCGGACTCGGCGGGGCCGTCGTCGGGCAGGCCCGTGTCCCTGCCCCCGTGGAGGCGAGGCGCCGCGGGGCTCTGCTGGGGGTCCTGCTCAGTCACAGTTGTCCTTCCTGCCGCCGGCCGCTTCCCCGCCCTGCCCACGACGACGGCCGGTGCGGTGGGGCCGCGAGGCACCAATGCTTGATTCCACGGTACACAGGCGCACCGCGGATTCCCCCGAGGGAAACGGACCGGTTCCCCGGCGCCCGCCTCCTGACGGGGGGCTTACTCCCACTCGATGGTTCCCGGGGGCTTGCTGGTCACGTCCAGGACCACCCGGTTGATGCCGTCCACCTCGTTGGTGATGCGGTTGGAGATCCGTGAGAGCAGGTCGTACGGCAGCTGGGCCCAGTCAGCGGTCATCGCGTCCTCGGACGTGACCGGCCGCAGCACCACGGGGTGACCGTAGGTGCGGCCGTCACCCTGGACGCCCACGGAGCGGACATCGGCCAGCAGCACCACGGGGCACTGCCAGATGTGGCGGTCCAGGCCGGCTGCGGTCAGTTCCGCGCGCACGATCGCGTCGGCCTGGCGGAGCAGGTCCAGGCGTTCCCGCGTCACCTCGCCGATGATGCGGATGCCCAGGCCGGGGCCCGGGAAGGGCTGGCGCCAGACGATCTCATCCGGCAGTCCGAGCTCGGAGCCCACGGCGCGGACCTCGTCCTTGAACAGGGCGCGCAGCGGTTCGACCAGCTCGAACTCGATGTCCTCCGGCAGCCCGCCCACGTTGTGGTGGCTCTTGATGTTCGCGGTGCCCTCGCCCCCGCCGGACTCCACGACGTCCGGGTACAGGGTGCCCTGCACCAGGAACTTCACGTCCTTGGCATCTGGGTCGTGGCGGGACTCGGCGATGATGTCCGCCTGGGCCTTCTCGAAGGTGCGGATGAACTTCTCGCCGATGATCTTGCGCTTGGCCTCCGGGTCGGTCACGCCGGCCAGAGCCTCCAGGAACACGTCCTCGGCGTCCACCATGATCAGCCTGGCACCGCCGGTGGCCGCGCCGAACGCCTTCTCGATCTCCTCGGACTCGTCCTGGCGCATCAGGCCGTGGTTGACGTAGACGCAGGTCAGCTGGTCCCCCACGGCCCGCTGGACCAGGGCGGCGGCCACAGCGGAGTCCACGCCGCCGGAGAGGCCGCAGATGGCCCGGTGCTCGCCGATCTGCTCGCGGATCAGCTCGACCTGCTCCTCGATCACGGAGCTGGTGGTCCAGGTGTCCTTGAGGCCGGCGCCGTGGTGCAGGAAGTTGCGCAGCACCTCCTGGCCGCGCTCGGAGTGGCCGACCTCCGGGTGCCACTGCACGCCGTAGATCTTCTTCTCCGGGCTCTCGAACGCCGCCACGGGGGCACCCGGGGTGCGGGCGGTCACGGAGAAGCCCGCCGGGGCCTCGGTCACGGAATCGGCATGGCTCATCCACACGACCTGGTCCACGTCCTGACCGGCGAAGAGCACCGAGGTAGAACCGATGGCCTCCAGCCGGGTGGAGCCGTACTCACGGGTGTCGGTCTTGGACACGGTGCCGCCGAGCGACTGGGCGATCGACTGGAAGCCGTAGCAGAGGCCGAGCACGGGGACCCCGGCCTCGAGGAGTTCCGGGTCGAGCCCGGGCGCGCCCTCGGCGTAGACCGAGGAGGGACCGCCGGAGAGGATCAGGGCGGCGGGCTTGCGGGCCAGGATGTCCTCGGCCGAGAGCGTGTGCGGAACGACCTCGGAGTACACGTTGGCCTCGCGCACGCGCCGGGCGATCAGCTGGGCGTACTGGGCACCGTTGTCCACCACCAGCACGGTCGGGAAGTCGGCGGCGATCTGCGGGTTGTCCGGGGTGTCCGGCCGGTGGTCCGGAGCTGTGGTCTGGTCGTCAGCCTGGGAGGAAGTCACCCGTCAAGGATAGTGCAGTTGTGGAGGGGACCGCGGCGAGGCGAGGACCACCGAGGGGACCGCCGCGGGGCCGGCCCGCGCCGGGTGTCCCCTTCTCGGGCACAATGTCCCCTATGCCAGGTGCCGCAGCCTCCGAACCCCTCGCTGATCCCGCGCTGCTGCCGCGTGCCCGGGCGGCCCAGCGCGGTGCCGTCCGCGTCCTCGGCACCGCCCAGGTCTTCTCCGGGCTCGGCAACGGCGCCACCCTCTCCCTCGGCTCGATCCTCGCCGTGGACCTCTCCGGGGCCGAGTCCAGCGCGGGCTTCGCCAACACCGCCTTGACGCTCGGCTCGGCCGTGGTGTCCATTCCCCTGGCCGGGGTGGCGGCCCGGCGCGGCCGCCGGGTCGCCTTGGGGCTCGGCCTGGCTGCCGGGCTCGTGGGGCAGGCACTCATGGTGGCCGCCGTCCTCGGCCGGTCCTTCCCGCTCCTGCTGCTCGGGGCCTTCCTGGTGGGCTTCGCGGCCGCTGTGAACCTGCAGGCCCGCTTCGCGGTGACGGACCTGTCCGAGCCGAGACGCCGCGGCCGGGACCTGTCCGTGGTGGTGTGGGCCGTGACCGTCGGCGCCGTGCTGGGTCCCAACATGGTGGGCCCGGGCGCCGTTCTCGCGGGGTGGCTCGGCATCCACGCGCACGCGGGGCCGTTCTTGATCTCCGCGGCCGGGATGGCCGCCGGCGCCGCCATCATCCTGACGGGGCTGCGCCCGGATCCGCTGCTGTTGCGCCGCGAACTCGAGATCGCCCTGCTCAAGGGACCCCTGCGCCGGGGCGCACCGGCGAGAGGCAACAGGCCGGGCCCGACGCCGGCCGGTCACCCGGGCGGTGCGGTCCCGCGCCGCGGTGGCTCGGGGGCTGCCGGGTGGTCCGCGGGGTGGCGGATCGTGCGCGCCCAGCCCACCGCGCTGGCGGCCGTGGTGGCCGTGGCCTCGGCCCACGCGGCGATGGTCGGGCTGATGTCCATGACGCCACTGCACCTGCAGCACGAGGCCGGCGTGGCCAGCCACGAGCTGGGGATGCACCCGGACACCGTAGTGCTGATCGGCTTCACCCTCTCCTTGCACGTGGCCGGGATGTACGCGCTCTCGCGCGTCATGGGGATCCTCTCCGACCGCTTCGGCCCGGCCCGGGTGGCCGGGGCCGGACTCGCGATGCTGCTGGCCGCGGCCGGGCTCACGGGGCTGTTCCCGCACGTGCATGCCGCCGTGGTGCTCGGCCTGGTGGTGCTGGGGCTCGGCTGGTCCGCGGCCACCGTGGCCGGGTCCACGCTGCTCGTGGCCGCGCTGAGGCCCGCCGACCGAGTCCCCGCCCAGGGGTTCTCCGACGCCGTGATGTCCCTGGCCGCCGCCGCCGGCTCCCTGGCCGCCGGCCCGCTGATGGGAGGCCTGGGCTTCGCCGGGCTCTCGGCGGTGCTGGCCGTCCTCGTGGTGCTCAGCGGCCTCGGCATGGCCGGACTGCTGCGCCGGCCGGTGAGTCGGGCCGGCGCCTAGCCGCCGGAGGCGGCGCCCCTCAGGGTCGTGGTGAGCGGGGTGGAGTCCGCCGCGGTCCCGACGTACAGGGTGTAGTCCCCGGTCACGGTCCGGAAGGCCCGCGCCGTGTGGTCCCACACGGAGAGGGGGTGGTGGGTGGCGCCGGGGTCGATCGTCAGCCGGACCCGCTCGGTGGCCCCCGGCTCCACCTGCACCTTCGCGAAGGCGACCAGCCGCTTCGGCGGCTGCCCCTCCGCGGGGATGCCGGCGTAGACCTGGACCACCTCGGCCCCGGCGCGCTGCCCCGTGTTGGTTATGGAGACCTCCACCGTCACCGGCGCGGCCACGCCGTCCGGGGCGTCCACCACGAGGTCGGAGAGCTCGAAGCTCGTGTAGGACAACCCGTGGCCGAAGCCGAAGAGCGGCTCGTTCCCCTCGGACTGGAACCAGCGGTAGCCCATCCGCCGTCCCTCGGAGTAGCGGATGACGGGGTAGCCGTCCCCCTCATCGGTGCCGGGGTAGCGCTCCGGCCGGCCGGCGTACAGCGTGTCGTCCTCCGAGCGCGGATAGGTGGTGGGCACCTTGCCGGAGGGGTTCACCACGCCGAACAGCAGGTCCGCCACCACGTGGCCGTCCTCCGCGCCCTGGTTCCACACCTCGAGGACCGCCGGGGCGGCCTCGATCCACGGCATCAGCACCGGGTTGCTGTCCTTAAGCACCACCACGCTCCGCCCGTTGACCGCCAGCAGCTCGGCCAGCATCCGGTCCTGGCCGTCCGGCAGGCTGGCGTGGGGCTGGTCGGCGCCCTCGGTGGCCACGTGTCCGGCCATCAGGACCACGACGTCGGCCCACTCCGCCGCCTGCCTCGCCTCACCGAGGTTGGACAGGTCCTTCTCGACCATCACCCGGGTGATCTCGGCCGGGGACCCGAGGCCCTCCAGCACGTCCCGGAGCCCCTCGACCGGTGGCACCGTGTACAACGGGATGACCTTGGAGGACCCGCCGCCGCCCAGGCACGCCTCGTCCACGAACGTGGACTGTCCGATCACCGCGACCGAGGCGACCGCGGGATCGAGGGGCAACAAGCCGCCGTCGTTCTTCAGCAGGACGGCGGTCTGGGAGCCGATCCGGCGGGAGACCGCGCCGTGGGCCGCGGCGTCGATCTCGCCCGGGGCGTAGGGCCTCTCGAACACGCCGAAACGGAACATCTGCGTGAAACGGCGCGCGAGGGCGCGGTCCACCGTCTCGATCTCCAGGCTGGTGTCCTGCAGCGCGGCGGTGATGTTCTGCTCGTTGAGCCATTTCGCGTCCGGCATCTCGTGGTCCAGCCCCGCGTTGAGCGAGGGGGCCGCCGAGCGGGTGGACCAGAAGTCGGACTGGACGTAGCCCTCGAAGCCCCACTCGTGGCGCAGGATCTCCGTGAGGACCGGCCGGTTCTCGGTGGCGTAGACGCCCCGGATGCGGTTGTAGGCGCTCATGATGCCGGCGATCCCGGCGTCCTTGACGAGCATCTCGAACGGCAACAGGTACAGCTCGCGCAGCACGTCCTCGTCGATCTCCACGCTGGTCCGGAACCGCTCGACCTCCTGGTCGTTGAGGACGTAGTGCTTGCCGATGGCGATCACGTCCTGGGCCTGGATGGCCCGGGTCACCTCCACGCCCATCACGCCGGACAGGTACGGGTCCTCGGAGAAGTACTCGAAGTTGCGGCCGGCGATCGTGGTCCGGTGCAGGCAGACGCCGGGACCCTCGAGCACGTGCTGGCCCAGGGTGGCGGCCTCCGCCCCGATGATGCCGCCGTAGTCGCGGGCCAGCTCCGGGTCGAAGCCGGCGGCGAGCGCGATCGCCATGGGCAGCGCGGTGGCCGGCGGGCTCGGCGTGCCGTCCCCCATGCCGACGCCGACCGGCCCGTTGGTGATCCGGAAGCGGGGGATCCCGAGCTCCTCGATGCCGTCCACGTGCCGCTCCACGCGGAACTGGTCGGCCACCGCGTCCAGTCCGCCCTCGCCCTGGGCCGCCTCGGCGGACACTGCGTAGATGTCGATCGTCTCCATGGCCCCGTGCAGCTGGGCGATCTTCTGCTCCCGGCTCATGGCCGCGACCAGCAGCCGGGCCCGTTCCCGCGGCTCCAGCTCGGCATCCATCCAGGGGGTTGCGTCCTCGGTCACGGTCTCACTCCTTGATCAGCGGATGCTCTCGGCCCCAGCGTAGCTCCGCCGATCGGCCCGCATCACCCCACAGATCAGGCCCTGGAACAGCCCGCTGTCAGGGTCCCAGCAGCAGCGCGACCCCGAGGATGACAGGCAGGGAGAGCACGGCGGAGGCGAACACGATGTCCCGTCAGACTGGGCCGATCCTCAGTACCGGCGCAGGGCCTCGGGGTGATCGGCGAGCTCCTGCAGGGTCTCGCGGTGGACCCGCTTCTCCACGATGAAGGAGAGGAAGGGCACCACGCCGCCGCCGGCGATGGCCAGCAGGCGCATCCCGTTCCAGCGCATCAGCGACCACAGACGGAATGCGGCAACGAGGTACACCACGTAGAGCCAGCCGTGGGCGATGAGCACGGCGATGGAGAGGTTGAGCCCACCCGTCACCGAGTCCTCCGGCTGGAGGGACAAGGTGTTCGCGGCACCGTCGGCCAGGGTGCCGCCGGCGTAGAGCTCGGTGCCGTAGCCGTACTTGAAGATCATCTCAAACACGAGAAGCAGCAGCATGATGCCGGTGATCCACGCACAGATCTTGTACATCATCAGGGCCGACTTGATCTGCTGATCCGTCCCGGCGAACCGCCGCGGAGCACTCTTCTCCGGCCGCGGCGGCGGTGCCGGCAGGTCCGCCTCGGTGATGTCCTCGGGGTCGGGCAGGGTGTTCGGGTCGACCGGGGGCTGCTGGTCCGGGGTGGTCACTGGTTCTCCTGCGTTTGCTGGGTTTGCTGGGTTTGCTGGGCTGACGTCGGGGCGGTGGAAGCCCCGTAATACTGTTCGTACTCTTCGATGGCCTTCCGCTTGGCCTCGAGGGCCTCGGTACGGCGGCGCTCGAGTTCTGCGGCCTTCCATTCCTCGGCCCACTGGCGGTCGAGTTCGTCCTCGTCCTGGCTGCGCAGGTAGTCATCCCGCAGGAACCGCCACCAGAGGAAGATGGCGAAGCCGGCGAACACGACCCACTCGATGGCGTAGAAGATGTTCATCCAGTTGTAGGTGGTCTCCTGCGGCTGCGGGCCCACGATCACGGGCTCGAGCTCGCCGCCCTCGGCCTTCGCACCGACCTCCTGGCCGCTGCCCGGGGAGCCTGAGCCGCCGGTGGCCACCACATCGAAGGCAGCCACATAGCCGGCATAGGAGCGCAGGTCCCACAGGTTGATCAGCTCGGACGAGGCCAGGTTGGCCAGCACCGTGCCGTCCGCGGTGTGCTGGACGCCCTCCGGGGCCGGCCCTTCGGCGGGCAGCAGTCGCCCGGTGATGTGCAGGTCTCCCTGCGGCGCCGGGTCGGTCTCGGCGGTGGAGTCGGTCCAGCCGCGGACCACGGGAATGACCTCGCTATTCGGGGCACCGTCCACCTGGAAGGCGCTGACCACCCAGTAACCCTCGGTTCCGTCCTGGCCGCCGTGCAGGCGCGGGTGGATGAACACGTCCGTGTCCGGGACGAAGGAGCCGGTCATCGTGACCACCTGGTCCGCCTCGGTGCCGTACATCGGCTTCTCCGGGGCGAAGTGCTCCGTCAGCTCGACGGGCGTCTCGGTCTGGGTCAGCGGCGGCGGGGCGGAGGCGGAGTTGTCCATCTGCCACTTCCCGAGGAGCACGAACACCGCGGAGACCACGAGCGCCAGGACGAGTCCGGCGATCCACTGGGGTTTCAGGGCGGTTTTCAGCACCCCACCAGACTACGCGGTTTCTCTACCGGACGTAGAACTCGCTATCTCGGGCAGGCCACCGCGGGCCACATCACGGACCGAGTCCCGGGCCGCCTCGACCAGCAGGGCATGGGCTTCGGCGTCTGTACCGGCCCCCAGCGTGGCCCGCTGTGCCAGCGTCCACTGCCGGTAGCGCTCGGCCTCGGCGGAGGCGCGCTCGGCGTCCCAGCCGAGCAGGGGTGCCATCAGGTGGGCGACCGTTCCGGCGGCGGCAGCGCCGGCGTCGTCCGCCTCGAACACCGCGCGGATCCGCCGGGCCAAGACGTCCTGGACCGAGCGCGCACCCTCATGTGTGACGGCGTGCACGGCCTCAGCGGCAAGGTGTCCGGGCAACCCGGGCAACTCCTCGGCCAGCTCCGGGGAGGCCACGGCCAACCGGATGACCTCCGGGGCGCCGGAGCCGTAGCGGTGCAGCAGGGATTCGACGACGGCGGCCGGCAGCCCCGAGTCCACGGCGAGCAGCAGGCGACGGTTCCAGGCCGGAGTCCAGCCCTGGGCGCCGAGCAACGGCAGATCGGCGGTGCAGGAGGCGGGCACTCCCTCCCCCGAGCCGGTCACGTCCTGGCCGGTCAGCGGTCCGGTGTCCTGGGCACCGGCTGCCCGGACGGCGGCGTCCACGGCGTCAGCGGCCATAGTCCGGTAGGTGGTGAGCTTGCCACCAGTGACCACGGTCAGCCCCGGCAGCGGGGTCGCCACCACGTGCTCGCGGGAGACCTTGGCCGTGCCCGCGGCCGCAGCGGTGTCCCCCAGCGGCTCGTCCTCACCCGGCGGAGTGACCAGCGGCCGCAACCCGGCGAACACCCCGACCACGTCCGACCGGTCCAGCGGTTCGGAGAGCACCGCGTTGGCGCGCTCGAGCACGTAGTCGATGTCCTCGCTCGTGGCGGCGGGTTGATCAACATCTTCGCGCCAGGGCGTATCCGTGGTGCCGATGATCCAGTGCCGGTCCCAGGGGATGACGAACAGCACCGACTTCTCGGTGCGCAGGATCAGCCCGGAGGTCGAGGTGAACCGGTCACGCGGGACCACGAGGTGGATGCCCTTGGCAGCGGTGACCCTCGGCATGCCCTGCACCACCGGCTCCTCACGGCCGTCCGGATGGCGGACCGGGATGGACCCGGTCCAGACTCCGGTGGCGTTGATGACGCGGCGGGCATGGACGGCGATCCGCTCGCCGGTCTCCCGGTCGAGCACCTCCGCGCCGACGATCCCGCCGGCCTCAGACCCCAGGTACGCGGTGACCTCGAGGCGGGAGGCACAGTGGGCCCCGTGGACGGCGGCCGTGCGGACGAGCTCGATCACCAGGCGGGCATCGTCCACCTGGGCATCGTAGTAGCGGATCGCCCCGATGTACGCCTCGGGCTTCAGCCCCGGCGCCAGGCGGGAGACGGCGGCTCGGCCGAGGTGCTTGTGCACAGGCAGGTGCCCGGTGCGCCCGGCGGCCATGCCGTCATAGAGCGCGACGCCGGCCCCCACGTAGGGCCGTTCCCACGGCTTGGACAGGGGGTACAGGAACGGCACGGGCCGCACCAGGTGCGGCGCGATGTCCTCCACGAGCCGGCCCCGTTCCCGCAGCGCCTCGTGGACGAGCGGGAAGTCCAGCATCTCGAGGTAGCGCAGCCCGCCATGGACGAGCTTGGAGGACCGGGAGGAGGTGCCCCAGGCGAAGTCGGTGGCCTCGACCAGGGCTGTAGACAACCCCCGCGTGGTCGCGTCCAGGGCAGTCCCGGCGCCGACGACTCCCCCGCCGACGACCAGCACATCGAGTGGACGCTCCGGCGTGGTGGCCCGCAGCGTCGCGAGCGTGTCTGCCCGGTGTGCGGGTCCGATCCGCGCGTCGCCGCCGGTGGTGGTGGTCATCTCGCTCAGGCCGTCTCCGGTTCCGTCAGGTCCCGCTCAACGGTCCCCGGTCGGGGCCACGAGGACCTCGACCTTCTGGAACTCCTTGATGTCCGAGTAGCCCGAGGTGGCCATGGCCCGCTTGAGGGCACCCATCAGGTTGGAGGTGCCGTTGGTGTGGTGGCTGGGGCCCCACAGCACGTCGTTCAAGCTGCCGACGGTGCCGACGTGGGTGCGGTCCCCGCGGGGCATGTCCTCATGGGCGGCCTCCCCGCCCCAGTGCCAGCCACGGCCCGGGGCCTCCTGGGCGCGGGCCAGCGCGGCGCCGAGCATCACGGCGTCGGCACCCATGGCGAGGGCCTTGACGATGTCCCCGGAGTTGCCCACGCCGCCGTCGGCGATCACGTGGACGTAACGTCCGCCGGACTCGTCCATGTAGTCCCGGCGGGCCTCGGCGATGTCCGAGATGGCCGTGGCCATCGGCACCCGGATGCCCAGGGCGCGGCGTGTGGTGGAGGACGCCCCGCCGCCGAAGCCGACGAGCACGCCGGCCGCACCGGTACGCATCAGGTGCAGCGCCGGGGTGTAGCCGGCTGCTCCGCCGACGATCACGGGGACGTCCAGCTCGTAGATGAACTTCTTCAGGTCCAACGGCTCGCGGTTCTGGGACACGTGCTCGGCGGATACCGTGGTCCCGCGGATGACGAACATGTCCACACCGGCGGCCAGCACGGTCTCGTAGTACTCCTGCGTGTGCTGCGGGGTCAGGGACCCGGCCACCACCACGCCGGCCTCACGGATCTGGGCCAGGCGTTCGGTGATCAGCTCGGCCTGGATCGGCTGCGAGTAGATCTCCTGTAGGCGCCGCGTGTTCGCCGGCGAATAGTTGCTGGGCTCGAAGGAGGCGATCTCCTCGAGCACGGAGGACGGATCCTCGTAGCGGGTCCACAGGCCCTCGAGGTTGAGCACACCCATGCCGCCAAGCTTGCCCAGGGCAATGGCGGTGTCCGGGCTCATGACCGAGTCCATCGGGGCGCCGATCACCGGCATGTCGAACTTGAAGGCATCGATCTGCCAGTTGATGGACACGTCCTCGGGGTCCCGGGTCCGACGCACAGGCACCACCGCGATGTCATCCAGGGCGTAGGCCCGACGTCCCCGCTTGCCGCGGCCAATCTCGATCTCGTTGCTCACGCTTTCCAGCCTAGTGCAGGCACTGGACGGGTTAGTCCAGCGCGCGAGCGCCGGGCCCCTGTGCGCGCGCCCAGACCGCAGGTGGATCGGCCAACGGCCCCTGTGCCACGCGGAAACTCTGGAGCATGTAGTCCGCGAAGCGGCGCCACGCCCCTGGGGCGGAGCGGTGCGTTCCGCGCACCAGCCCGGCGTTGGCGTGCTGCAGCACGAGCAGGTCGCTGTGGTCGAAGTCGGATCGGATCGCTCCGGCGTCCCGCGCCCGGCCGACAAGGCGGAGGGAGGCCCGGAAGGCACGCCGGACCTCGGCCTGGAAAAGCTCGCTCCCGTCGTCCGCGGACAGGACCACGTCGCTGAACGCCAGGTCGGTGGCCTGCTGCTCCAGGATGAACAGCACCCAGTCGCGGAACGCCTCCCAGGGGTGGTCGATGGCCTGCTCAGCGGCCTCCTCCGTCCGGTCGGCGTAGCGGCGCATCTTCTCCTCGAGCACGACCGCGACGAGCTCCTCCACGGAGGCGAAGCGGCGATAGATCGTCCCCACGCCAACCCCGGCGGCGGCCGCGATGCGCTCCAGCGTCACCGCGGTGCCCTCGTCTGCGAAGACTGATCCGGCGGCACAGATGATGGCCTGCCGATTGCGTTCGGCATCTGCCCGGAGGGGCTTAGCGGCGTCAGTCATGGCTCCATTCTAGTCATATGGAATAAATCCTCCGCTTCATGGTTAGATGTATGTGGAGCGAGTGCTCCACATACATTCCACGCAGATATCTCACGGACGAAGGCAGGACTCATGAAGGTTTTCGCGCTGCACGACGACGGCCAGGCACCCTCGGTGACCGAGGCCCCGCTCCCTGAGCCCCAGGAGGGGGAGGTCCGGGTGCGGGTCCGGGCGGCCGCTCTGAACGGTTTCGACCTGTCGGTGGCGTCCGGCCGGCTGAAGGACATGATGGAGCACCGGTTCCCGGTGGTGCTGGGCAAGGACTTCGCCGGCACCGTGGACGCCGTCGGATCCGGAGTGACCGGATTCCAGGTCGGGGACCGCGTCTTCGGCGTGGTCACCAAGGACTACCTGGGCGACGGCTCCTTCGGTGAGTACGTCACGGTCCCGGTCGCCGTCGGCATAGCCCAGCTCCCCGAGCAGGTGGACTTCACCGAGGGTGCCGCCCTGGGATTGGCCGGGACCGCGGCCGTTGACGCGTTCGATGCGGTCAACGTCACCGGCGGGACCACCGTGTTGGTCTCCGGGGCGACCGGGGGCGTGGGCCAGCAGGCCCTGCAGCTAGCCGCGCGCGCCGGCGCCGAGGTGATCGCCACCGCTTCCTCCGCCGAGGAGATCGAGCTGGTGAAGCGGCTCGGTGCCGCGCAGACGGTCGACTACCGGGGCGACGTCGTCACCCAGGTGCTTCAGACTCACCCGGACGGGGTGGACGTGGTGCTGAACTTCGCCGGCGACCCGGCCGCACTGGTCCCGGCGGTCAAGCAGGGCGGCAAGCTGGCCTCCACGCTGATCATGAGCGCGGACGCCGTGCCGGCCGAAGGCATCGAGGTGCTGCCGGTCTACGCGAACCCGGCCCCGGCCACCCTGACCCGACTGGCGCGGAACCAAGCCGAGATGCACACCGCCGTCACGGTGCAGCAGGTCTACCCCCTGGCCGATGTCCCACAGGCCATCGAGGACTTCGGCTCCGGCACCCTCGGCAAGCTCGTCATCACCCTCGACTGACACCATCGCCACCGTCCGCTGACACCGTCTCCCCACCTCCCCACCCAGCCTGCCGCGGGCCGTCCCCCCGGCCCGCGGCAGGCCCACCACGAAGGACCATCGCCATGGAACTCGGCGTCTTCTCGCTCTCCGACATCTACCCCGACAGCCCCGATACGGCGGCTTCTCGCATCGACGACATCATCAGCTACGGGGTCCTGGCTGAACGACACGGCTTGGACGTCTATGGCGTCGGTGAACACCACACCCGGGCCTTCGCCGTCTCCTCCCCGGCGGTCATCCACGCCGCCATTGCCCGGGCCACCAGCCGGATCACACTGACCACGACCTCAACGATCCTGACGGTCCTGGACCCGGTGCGTCTCTACCAGGACTTCGCGACCCTGGACCTGATCAGCCACGGCCGGGCTGAGATCGGCGCCGGCCGCAGTGCCTTCACTGAGCCGTTCGCCCTCTTCGGAGAGAACATGGCCGAGTACGACGAGCTCTTCGCCGAGAAACTCGACCTGCTGCTACGACTCCGCGACGAGGACACCGTCACGTGGAACGGCACGTACCGCCCGGCGCTCGACAGCGCCGAGGTGAACCCGCGGCACACCGGCGACCTCCCCATCTGGGTCGCCGTCGGCGGCACCCCGGCCTCCGCCGCCCGAGCCGGCCGCCTCGGGCTGCCCATGGTGCTCGGATTGATCGGGGGCACCATCGACCACGCCAAGCGGCTGATCGACCTCTACCGCTCCGCCGGCCGCGACGTCGGCCATCCCGACGAGAAGCTCAAAGTGGGCATCACCAGCCACTTCTACATCGGGGAAACCCAGGATCAGGCCCTCGAGGACTTCTACCCCTACTACCACCGCTACCTCTCACCGGAGACGAACGGCGGCCGCGGCTTCTACGTCGACCGCGCCCAGATGGAGCAACTCGCAGCGCGCCGCGGCGCCCTGATGGTCGGCGGCCCCCGGGAGATCGCCGAGAAGATCCTCGATCTGCGCAGCGAACTCGGCGTGGATCGGTTCCTCGGCCAGGTCGACCTCGGCGGCATGCCCCCGCAGATGGTCCGCGACTCCATCCAACGCTTCGGCGACACCGTCGCCCCCGCCATTCACCACGTCACCTCCCGCTCACCCGAAGGACACCCATCAGCATGAACGTCACCGTCTGCGGCGCCACCGGCGCCATCGGCTCCCTCACCGTCAACGAACTCCTCGCCCACGGGCACACTGTCACCGCCTACGCGCGCAACCCCGCCAAGGTCCCCGCATCCTGGGGTGAGAAGGTGCGCGTGGTCATCGGCGAGATGTCCGACGCGGCCGCCATCGACCAAGCCGTGGCCGGGGCCGAAGCCGTCGTCAGCGCCCTGGGGCCCAGCATGGACCGCAAGGCCACCGGCCTGCCCCTGGTGGAGGGCACCGGCCACATCCTGGCGGCCATGGGCCGCCACGGCGTCACCCGGTACATCGGCCAGGCCACCCCCGCGGTACTCGACCCACAGGAAAAGCCCACCCTGATCACCCGCTTCACCACCTTCATGCCCCGCACCTTCATGCCGCGCGCCTATGACGAGATCCGCGGTATGACCGGCCCCGTCATGGACTCCGACCTGGACTGGACCATCGTCCGTTTCCTCGCCCCCAAGAACACCCCCAAGCAGGAGCGCGTCCGGACCGGCTTCTTCGGCACCGACAAGATCGGCTTCGCCGTCTCCCGCGCCGACATCGCGGCCTTCACCGCCGCCCAGGTCGACGACGACACCTACCTCCGCCGCGCCCCCGCCATCAGCAACTGACTCCACCCAACGAAAGAGGACATCACCATGACCATTGCCATCATCGGCGCGACCGGCAAGTTCGGCGGCCACACCATCGACGCACTCCTGGAACGCGGAGTCGAGGCCTCCGACATCCTGGCCCTCGGACGCGACGGCGACCGCCTCCGCGCGCTTGCGGACCGAAGCCTGCGCACCGCGGCCATCGACCTCACCGATGAAGCAGCCACCACTGCCACCCTCCAGGGTGTCGACAAGCTGCTGCTGATCTCGGTCGGCACCCCCGGGGAGGCGCTGGCCCCACGCACCACCGCGATCAACGCCGCCGCCGCGGCCGGCGTGAAGCACCTGGTCTACACCTCCGCGCTCAACGCCCCGGAGACCACGTTCGCCCTCGCCGCCGAGCACAAGGCCACCGAGGACGTCATCACCGCCTCCGGGATCCCGGCGACGTTCCTGCGCAACGGCTGGTGGAACGAGAACCTGCAGCAGGACTTCGAAGCGGCCCGGGACCGCGGTGTGATCGCCAACAGCATCGGGGACGGCCGCCTGGCCACCGCCACCCGCCGGGACATGGCCGAGGCCGCCGCCGTCGTGCTGACCACCCCCGGCCACGAAGGGGCCGCCTACGAACTCTCCGGTGATACCGCGTGGTCCTACGCCGAGTTCGCCGAGACCGCCCAGCAGATCCTCGGCACGCCCGTCCGGTATGAGGCGCTCACCCCGGAACAGGAGCAGGAGATGCTGATCGGCGCCGGTCTCGACGAGGGCACCGTCGGCTTCATCGGCGCCATGAACGCGGGCATGCGTGACAACACGCAGGCCTTCCAGACCGGCGACCTGTCCCGCCTGCTCGGCCGCCCCACCACCCCGCTGGCGGACACCCTCTCCAGCTGGCGCTGAGCACGCCGGCCCCCGGCGTTGACGACCGAGGGGCGTCAGCGCGACCGGTAGTTCGGCGCCTCCACCGTCATCATGATGTCGTGCGGGTGCGATTCCTTCAGCCCGGCCGGGGTGATGCGCACGAAGCGGCCGTTCTGCTTGAGGTCTCCGATGGTGGAGGCACCCGTGTAGAACATGGTCTGGCGCAGGCCGCCGACGAGCTGGTGCACCACAGCGGAGAGGGGGCCGCGGTAGGGCACCTGGCCCTCGATGCCCTCGGGGATCAGCTTGTCCTCGCTGGGCACATCGGCCTGGAAGTAGCGGTCCTTGGAGAAGGAGCGCTTGCCGTTGCGGGTCTGCATGGCGCCCAGGGAGCCCATGCCGCGGTAGGCCTTGAACTGCTTGCCGTTGTAGAACACCAGGTCGCCCGGGGATTCGGCGGTGCCGGCCAGCAGAGAGCCGAGCATCACGGAGTCGGCGCCGGCGACCAGCGCCTTGCCGATGTCGCCGGAATGCTGCAGACCGCCGTCGGCGATCAAGGGGACACCGGCGGGGATGGTGGCCTTGGCCGCCTCGTAGATGGCGGTGATCTGCGGGACCCCGACGCCGGCCACCACGCGGGTGGTGCAGATCGAGCCCGGGCCCACGCCCACCTTGACGGCGTCCGCGCCGGCGTCGACGATCGCCTTGGCTCCGGCGTAGGTGGCGGCCTGGCCGCCGATGACGTCCACGTGCGCGGAGGCCGGGTCCTTCTTGAGGCGCGCGATCATGTCCAGTACGCCCTGCGTGTGGCCGTTGGCGGTGTCCACCACGAGCACGTCCGCACCGGCCTCCACGAGCGCCATGGCCCGCTCGTAGCCGTCACCGAAGAAGCCCACGGCGCCGCCGACGCGCAGCCGGCCCTCCTCGTCCTTGGTGGCCTCCGGGTACTGCTCGGCCTTGTCGAAGTCCTTGACCGTGATCAGGCCCTGGAGCTTGTTGTTGCCGTCCACCAGCGGGAGCTTCTCGATCCGGTGCTCAGAGAGCAGGCGGACGGTGTCCTCACGGGAGATGCCGACGCGTGCGGTGATGAGCGGCATCTTGGTCATGGCGGAGGCCACGGTGCGGTGCTCGAACTCGGCGTCAGGGATGAAGCGGATGTCCCGGTTGGTGATGATGCCCAGCAGCGTGTTGTCCGTATCCACCACGGGCAGGCCGGAGACGCGGTAGCGGGCGCAGAGGTCGTCCAGCTCGGCCAGGGTGGCCTCCGGACCCACGGTGAGGGGGTCGGAGATCATGCCGGACTCGGAGCGCTTGACCCGGTCCACGTGGGCGGCTTGGTCCTCGATGGACAGGTTGCGGTGGATGATGCCCATCCCGCCCTGCCGGGCCAGGGAGATGGCCAGCGGCGCCTCCGTGACGGTGTCCATGGCAGCCGAGATGATGGGGGTCGTCAGGGTGATGCGCTTGGTCAGGCGGGTGGAGGTGTCCGCCTCGGCCGGAATGACATCGGTCATGTTCGGGAGCAGGAGGACGTCGTCATAGGTCAGGCCGACGAATCCGAAGGGATCGGCGGCGGTGGCCACCGGGTCTACCGAGGGACCGGGAATCTGTGCACTCACGGGCGAGGGGCCTTTCAGTCAGCGGGGTTGCGACCAGTCTAGGCCCGCCACGGGCGGAGGGGTCGCTGGGGGTAGTGGCGATGAAACACCGCCCGGGGCCCGGTCTATTCCTCGCGTGGCATGGGCCACACCCTCCCCTCTGCACTTTCAGTCGACTTGGGGTGGCTCGTGAGGTCAAAAACCCACACGAACTCGACTGAAAGCGGAGGGGTGGGGCGGGGCGGGCTGAGGTGGGGTAAGTCAGGCCAGGGCTGGCGGCAGGCCTTCGCTCTTCGGGGTCCAGTAGTCGGCCTCGGCCCAGACGATGTAGCGGTCGGTGATCCCGAAGATGGGATCGCACGTGGTCAGCGTGAGGTAACGGCCCTGAGTGGCGCCCTCGAACGGCGGGATGGGATCCAGCACCTCGGACTGATGAGGCTTGACGATGTCCTTGGCGACCACCTTGTAGACGAGCCAGTGGTCCGCGGACTCGACCACGATCTCGTCGCCCTGCTCCAGGTGGTGGACCTCGCGCAGGGGCTTGCCGTGGGTGGTCCGGTGGCCGGCGAGTCCGGCGTTGCCCATGGCGCCGATCGGCTGGGTGGCGTCATAGTGGCCCACCTGGCCGGCGTCCAGCACGTCCGCGCCGTCGCCGGAGCCGATCGGGACCTCGAAGTCCTCCCCCCAGCTGGGCACGTGCAGCATACCCAGGGTGCCCTCGCCCTCGACCACCGGGAAGTCGTCCCGGTACTCCGCGCCGATGCCGTCATCCACCGGGACCTGCTCGGCGCGCCACTGCGTGGCGACCTCGGTCCGGTCCGACTCGGCGATGACGTCCGTGATGAACAGCTCGTAGACGCCGTACAGGCCCACCAGGATGCCGAGGGTGATGAACAGCTTGCCCAGCAGAGAGAGGACCCCCCTCCGCGGCTTCGTGCGCCGTTTCGCTCGCCGGGATTCACGACGCGCGGACCGACCGTCACGCTCGGTGCCGGGCCGGCGTCGTGGGCCGTGTCCGTCCCGCGGACCCTCACCCGAGGGCGGCCGGTCAAGGGTGCTGGTCATGCCACGAGAGTACCCTCGGCGAGCGACGACGACATCCGGGCGAACCCCAGACCGCACCAGGACCACACCGCCGAGTCACGGGTCACAGTGACGTCATCTGACGCAACACCGGTACCCGGTTGTGGTAAAGGGGCGCTACTCTACATCGGTGACTTCCTCCACCACCGCCCCCTCCCCCACCCGTGTCCGGCGCCTGCCCGGCTGGATGACCAACTTCGGCGTGCAGATCCTCGCCGCCCTGGTCCTCGGCCTGGTCCTGGGCCTCACGGCCCGTTCCACCGGGCACACGGCGGACACCCCGAACGGCCTCGGCACCACCCTGGAGGTGCTCGGCTCCAGCTACATCTCCCTGCTGCGCGCCGCCGTCGTGCCGCTGGTGTTCTTCGCCGTGGTCGCCTCGATCGCCAACCTGGCCAAGGTGACCAACGCTGCCCGGCTGGCCGCCAAGACGCTGCTCTGGTTCGCCATCACCTCGCTGATCGCCGTGGTCATCGGCATCATCCTCGGGGCCGTCATGCAGCCGGGCGTCGGCACCGGGCAGTCCGCGCCGCCGGAGTACGAGGGCAAGACCGGCAGCTGGTGGGCCTTCCTTCAGGGACTGATCCCGTCCAACTTCCTGGGGCTCTCCGCCAGCACCACCGCCGGCGAGGACGGCTCGCTCTCGACCTCCGTCAGCTTCAACGTGCTGCAGGTGCTGGTCATCTCGATCGCCGTGGGCGTGGCCGCCCTCAAGCTCGGCGAGAAGGCCAAGCCGTTCCTGGACTTCTCCGCCTCGATGCTGGAGGTCATCCAGAAGGTGCTGTGGTGGATCATCCGCATCGCCCCGATCGGCACCGTCGGCCTGATCGGCAATGCCGTGGCCTCCTACGGCTGGGACACCATGGGCACGCTGGCCAAGTTCGTGGCCGCCATCTACGTGGGCCTGGCAATCGTGCTGCTCGTCGTCTACCCGCTGCTCGCCAAGTTCCACGGCCTGTCCATCCGCCAGTACTTCACCGGTATGTGGCCGGCCTTCCAGATGGGCTTCGTCTCCCGCTCCTCCATCGGCACCCTGCCGGTGACCCAGCGCGTGGCCGAGCGGAACTTCGGAGTCCCCCGCGGCTACGCCTCCTTCGCCGTCCCCCTCGGCGCCACCACCAAGATGGACGGCTGCGCCGCGATCTACCCGGCCATCGCCGCGATGTTCGTGGCCCAGTTCTTCGGCATCGACCTGGCCTGGAGCGACTACCTGCTGATCATCCTCGTCTCCGTCCTGGGTTCCGCGGCCACCGCAGGAACCACCGGCGGCGTCGTGATGCTCACGCTCACCCTCTCCACGCTGGGACTGCCGCTGGCCGGCGTCGGGCTCCTGCTCGCCGTGGACCCGATCGTGGACATGGGCCGCACCGGCGTCAACGTGGTGGGTCAGGCGCTCGTGCCCGCGCTGGTGTCCAAGCAGGAGGGCATCCTGGATGAGGACAAGTACAACGCCTCCCGCACCGGCGGCAACCTGCTCGCCGATGACGAGGCCCCGCTCGAGACCAATGACGACGGCGGCGCCGGCACCGGTGCGGAGCGCGAGAGCGAGTCGTCCCGCGCCTGAGCGTGCCCCGAAGTCACCTGTCGGCCAGACGTCTGCGGCCGTTAGTGTGGAACCCATGAGTCCGCAGAGAACCACGTCTGACCAGAGCTGATGCCGCCGAGCAGGCCCCGGGGCGGCGGTACACTCCGACGGGCTGTCGCCCGATGGCAGACCTGGTGGGTCCGGCTCTTCATCGTGATGGTGCTGGTGATGTCCGTGGCGCCGGTCCCCCGCCTGTGGGCCCTGGTGTGCATGGTGGTTCCCCTGCTGCTGTTCTGTGTGCGTCCACCGGCGCAACGGCCGAAGCCTGTCACCCTGCAGGTTCCCGTGCGCGGCTGGTGGGTCGCCTGCAACAGCCCAGGTTCGAAAGTCCCCAGCCACGGGGTGCGTGCCCACGGCCAGATGTATGCCGTGGACCTCGTCCAGGAGGCCTCGGAGGAGAACACGGACAAATCCCCATCGCCGGGCTGGTCCCTCCGTGGGCGGGCACCGAAGGACTATCCGAGCTACGGGGCGCCGGTCTTCGCCATGGCCCCCGGGACAGTGGTCCACGTGACTGATCACCTGCAGGACCACCGGGCCCGCGACTCCTGGCCCACCGTGATCTGGATGCTGACCCTGGAGGGTTTCCTCCGCGTCCTCGGCGGGGCCCGGAGCATCCTGGGCAACCGGGTGATCGTCCAGCACGACGACGGTACCTGCGCGGCGTACGCGCATCTGCGGCAGGGCTCTGCAGTGGTCCGCGCCGGCAACCGTGTGGACACCGGGCAACAGCTCGGGCGGGTCGGCAACACCGGGAACACCTCCGAGCCGCACCTCCACGTCCAGCTCATGGACCGGCCCCGCCCGGAGGCCGCTGCAGGCCTTCCGATGCACTGGGCGGGAGTGGAGATCGACGACCAGCGGCTCAGTCATCGCTGGGCCACCGGATACGCGAAGCCCAGCGCAGTGCCGGACTTCCCGGCCAATGGTCAGATCTTCGAGGCCACCGCCCCGCAGGGGGCCGCGGCCATCGACGCCACCTGACGCCCGTGCCGGCTCCGGCCGCGAGATGGCCGGACAACGCAGAGGGGCCCCGTCATCAGGCGGTTTCCAGGGGTCCTCGCAACACCTGATGGTTAAGTGACTGTTAGTAGA
>NZ_JBHLWH010000047.1:0-171473 GCF_042433045.1 Citricoccus parietis
CCTCGAACGACACGATCCTCGCAACTCCCTGAAAGATAGGGTGTTGCGAGGATCGCTAGAGCCCGCCTCATGATGACGGGGCCCTGCTGTTTCACGTGGTCCTGGCCAGCTTGGAGGGCCACCACACCTTCGGCCCGATGTCATACGTGAGCGCCGGGACCACGAGTGAGCGGACCAGGAAGGTGTCCAAAAGGACACCGAAGGCCACGATGAACGCCAGTTGCACCATGAACATCAGCGGGATGACCACCAGCGCCGCGAAGGTGGCCGCCAACACGACGCCGGCCGAGGTGATGACGCCGCCGGTCACGGTCAGGGCCTTGAGCACCCCCGCGCGGGTGCCGAGGGGGAACGCCTCCTCCCGGGCCCTGGTCATGAGGAAGATCGTGTAGTCCACGCCGAGCGCCACGAGGAACACGAAACCGTAGAGCGGCACGGTGGGATCGGCCCCCGAGAAGCCCAGCACATGGTTGAACACGAGCGCCGAGACGCCGATGGCGGTACCGAAGCTGAGCACGGTGGCCAGCACCAGCAGGACCGGCGCAACGACGGAGCGCAGCAGCACCATGAGGATGACCAGCACCACGATCAGCACGAGCGGGATGATGGTCCGCACATCGGCCTGCGCCGTGGTGTTGGTGTCCAGGTTGGTGGCGGTCGTCCCGCCCACCAGGATTCCCGGGTCCACGGCGTGCAGGCTCTCCCGGAGCTCGACGACGGTCTGCTCGGCCTCCATGGAGTCCGCGGCATCCGCGAGGGTCGCCTGCAGGTAGACGCGGCCGTCGACCTCGAGCGGCTCCGCCGGCGGACCGCCCTGTCCGGCACTCGCCGGGCCGCCGCCCTCGGCGGTGAGGTAGGCGGAGGCGACGCCGTCCGTGTTCTGGACGTCCTCGAGGACCTCGTCCGCACGGTCCGCGGGGGCGATGATCGTGGCCGGGGCGCCGGTGCCGGCGTCGAAGTGGTCTTCGAGCACCACCTGCTCGGCCTTGCCGTCACTCTCACCCAGCAGGACTTCGGTCTGCGGGACGCCGCTGGCCTGGAGCTGGGTGATGCCCGCCGCTCCGACCAACAGCACCGCGGCGGTGACCATCCACACGGCGCGGGGACGGCGGGCCACCAGGGCGCCGATCTTGGTCCACACCCCGTGGTTGGACTCGAGTCCGCGGATCGGTGTGCCGGCGGCATCGACGGGCTGGCGGAATCGGGCGTCCTTGCGGGACACGGTGCCCGGCCGGGGAATCGAGGGCCAGAAGGCCGCACGCCCCACGAGGTAGAGCACCGCGGGCAGGAAGGTCAGGGATGCCGCCCAGGCCAGGACGATGCCCGAAGCCGCGATCGGGCCGAGGGAGCGGTTGGAGTTGAGGTCGGAGAAGAGCAGGCACAACAGGGCGATCGCCACCGTGGCCGCGGAGGCGGTGATGGGCTCGAAGGAACCCTTCCAGGCGTTCCGCACCGCCGTGGCCACCTTCGTCCGGACGCGCAGCTCCTCTCGGTAGCGGGCCACCATCAGCAGGGAGTAGTCCGTGGCGGCGCCGATCACGAGGATCGAGAGAATCCCCTGCGACTGGCCGTTCAGGGCGATCCACCCCTCGGCGGCCATCCAGTAGATCGCGAGGATGGCCACGCACAGGGCCGCCACGGAGTTGAACAACACCAGCAGGGGCAACAGCACGGAGCGGTAGACCAGCACCAGGATCACGAACACCACGCTGAGAGCCACGGCCAGGAGGATCCCGTCAATGCCAGCGAACGCACCGGCCAGGTCGGCAGCGAGCCCGGCGGGCCCGGCCACGTGGACCTCGGCTCCGGCCAGCCCCCCATTGCCCGCGCCGGTCAGGTCCGCCTGGGAATTGGCGGCCACGGCCCGCAGGTCCTCGACCACCACGTCCGACTCGGCCGACTCCGTGTTGACGAGGGCGATGTACTGCACAGCCTCCCGGTCCTCCGAGGGCACCGGGCCGATGATCTGGTCCACGCCCTCCACGGCGCCGAGTTCCTCACCGAATCCGGCCAGCGCCTCCATCTCACCGGCGGACGCGGCGCCCTCGGCGAGCGCCTGCCCGTCCGGCAACCCGAGGACCACGAGGGCGGGGATCTGCTCACTGTCCGTGAACTGGGAGACCCATTCCCCGGCCTGCGTGGACTCGGCGGAGGCCGGCAGGAACGTGGACTGGTCGTTGGAGGAGACCTCCCCGAGCTTGCCGAAGGTCGGTCCACCCAGGCCGGTGCCGGCCAACCAGGCCAGGGCCAGGACGGCGGCGGCCACCACCCGGACCCACACCTTGCCCCAGGGACGCTTCTTCTCCTGACCCGAACGGCGGTCCGGCCGGTCGTCTGGCCGGGTCTCTGGCCGGGTCTCGGCGCGGTGCTCAGGCTGACGACCTGACTGGAGGTCTGGCTGACGACCTGACTGGAGGTCTGGCTGACGACCTGACTGGAGGTCTGGCTGACGACCTGACTGGAGGCCTGGCTGATGTCCCGGCTGAAGGTCGGCGGCTTCGGGCTCGGCCCGATGTCGGGGGTTCTCTGGCATGGGCACTACGCTAGCGCATTCACTCGATCATCGAGATACCCGCTGTCGAGTGATCTCCTGGCCACTGCCGCTCAGTAGACTGGAGCGTCAGACAACGGCGGAAGGAGGCCCCATGTCGCAGTCCGGCCAGGAGTCTGCCGAGCTCCTTCAGCTGATCCATGCCCTGCGCCGGTATGCCGAAGTGGCGGACCGGGCCGTCGACGCCGCCGGCCACCGCAGCGGCCTGCACCGCACCGACCTGCGCGCCCTGACCATCCTCATGCAACGTCAGGCGGCCGGCCTGAACACCAGCCCCACCGACCTCGGGCGGATGCTGAGCCTCACCTCGGCCTCCACCACGGCCCTCGTGGACCGCCTGGTCGCCAACGGCCACGCCCAGCGCACCCCGTCCACCACGGACCGGCGGCGGGTCAGCATCTCCCACACGGACACCGCCGCCGTGGACGGGCGGAAGATCTTCATGCCGATCGCCCGCACCATGGCCGACCGCCTGTCCGGGTTCACACCGGAACAGATGCAGACCGCCATCGAGGTCCTGGCGGCCGCCACCGAGGCCCTCGACTCTTTCGAGGCGCCGGCGGGTCCTCCGCCCGCCCACGTCCAGTCATGACATCCACCGCTCGTTCCGAACCCCGCACGGAGATCGCGGGCGGGCGACTGCGAGCTCCCCTCCTGCTGGCGATCGACGGCCGCTCCGGCGCCGGCAAGACGTCCCTCGCCGGGGAGACGGCCGCGTTGCTGCGGCCCCACCTGGAGGTGGCCGTCTTCCACCTGGACTCCATCTATCCCGGTTGGGACGGCCTCGTCGCCTCCCTGGACACCTACGTCCACGACGTCGTCGCCCCGCTCGCCCAGGGCCGCACCGCCCGGTGGACCTGGTGGGACTGGACCGCTGATGCTCCGGGACGCGCGGATGCCACCCCGCCGGCCGACGTCGTGATCCTCGAGGGCGTGGGGGCCGGGAACCGGAGCGCCCGTCCGCACCTGGATGCCGTGGCCTGGGTGGCCATGGATGACGGCGAGCGCCAGCGGCGCGCGCTGCGGCGTGACGGCGAGACCTTCGCCGCTCACTGGGAGCGGTGGGCCGCACAGGAGGACGTCTACCTGGCCGGGGATGAGGTGGCGGAGGCGGCGGGACTGACCCTCAATGGCCACGGACCCACGCCGCGGGCCGCGGCCGACCTGGTGGAGCGCCTGCGCTCCCTGCCCGGCTGGGAGGCCGCGCTCGCCCTCGTGCCGGCACCCGGCCCGCCCGAGTGGGAACGCCGCACCCTGGCCACCGCCGCGGAGCCGAGGGCACTGTTCGCCGCCATGGGCGGCCCGGAGGCCGCGACCGCCCTGTTGCTGGAGAGCTCGGACCGGGACGTGACGCCCGCAGCGGAGCGCAGCCGGTACTCGCTCATCGGCCTGGCCACCGACTCGTCGACCGTGGCGACCCACACGGACGGCGTCACCACCGTCTCCTCCGGCCTCCTCACCCTGCGGCGCCCCGGGGCGTTCTTCCCGTGGCTGGCCACGGTCTGGCCCGGCGGCTCCGGTGCCGACCACCCCGAGGCCGGGCACGACGCCGGCCCGGCAGGCCTGAGAGCGCCCGGCACCCACGGCGGTGCGGATGGCGCAGGTCATCGGGGCGGCTCCGGTCATGCAGGCGATCCGGGCGGCTCCGGCCCTGCGGACAGCCCTTTCCAGCCCGGCTGGATGGGCTGGATCGGCTACGGCATCAAGCGTGAAGCCGGTTCCCCGGACGGCGCGGCAACGCTGGCCGCGGCCGCCGACGAGACTGCGCCGACCGTACCCGAGGCCCTGCTGTTCCGCCCGGAGCGGGGCGCCAGCGTGGACCACGTGGCCGGCATCACGACCCTCTTCTGGTCCGCCGACGATCCGGGCGGGCCGGAGTGGGCGGACCGGGTGGCGGATGGATGGGCGGATGACCTGCCGGACGGGCTGTCGACTGAGCGTTCGGAGGGGCAGCCGGCCGACCGCACGGAGGGCCAGACCGTCGCATCACCCGCCGTTCCCCCGGTCTTCACCGTGAGGGACACCCGTGAGGAGTACCTGGCCAAGATCCGGGCGGCCCAGCAGGAGATCCACGAGGGGAACACCTACGAGGTCTGCCTGACCACGGCCCTGGAGTCCACGGTGGACTCCTTCGACGGCTGGTCCACCTACCGGCGGCTCGCCGAGGCGAACCGGGCCCCGTTCACCCTGTACCTGCGCACCCAGATGCCCAGGACCGGCGTCGGGCGCGGAGCCGAGACGGGCAGCGGGCCTCAGACCGGGAGCGAGCCGGTGCAGATCCTCTCCACCAGCCCCGAGCGGTTCCTCTCGGTCTCCTCGAGGGCGGCGGGCGGCTGGCTGGTGACGGAGCCGATCAAGGGAACGCGCCCGCGCGGTGCCACGCCGGACGAGGACCGCGCGCTGGCCGAGGAGCTGGCCTCCTCCCCCAAGGACCGGGCCGAGAACATCATGATCACGGACCTGGCCCGCAACGACCTCTCGCGGTTCGCCCGGCCGGGGACACTGGCGACCACGCGGGTGTGCGCGATCGAGTCGTACCCGACGGTGCACCAGATGGTCTCCACGGTGACCGCCCAGCTGCAGCCCGGTGTGCCGCGGGCGGATGCGCTCGCCGCGGCGTTCCCGCCCGGGTCGATGACCGGCGCCCCGAAGATCTCCACCATGGACATCCTCGAGGACCTCGAGGCGGGGCCCCGCGGGGTGTACTCCGGGGTGGCCGGCTACCTCTCCTCCGATGGCGCGGCCGACCTGAACGTGCTGATCCGCACGCTGGTCGCGGTGCCGGCGGGGCCGGCGTCGGCCGCAGGGGAACCGGTGGAGTCGGCGGGGCCGGCGTCGGCCGTGGGGGAATCCGGGCGCACGCACCTGTCCCTCGGCGTGGGCGGGGCGATCACCGCGGACTCCGTGCCGGAGGAGGAATGGGACGAGGTGCGCACCAAGGCCCACGGCGTGCTCCGGGTGCTCGGCTCGGCCTTCCCGGACGCCTGACCCCCTCGCTTTCAGTCGAGTTGGGGTGCGTGTTTCCGCCCCAGACCCACCCGAACCCGACTGAAAGCGGGGCGGGTCACTGCAGGGCGGAGGTCAGGCGGAACACGTTGTCCACCCAGCGCTGGGCCCGCGGCCGGCCCTGCCATTCCGCCAGGGTCAGCTCCTCGGACACGGCCCGGTAGTCCTCGATCACGGGTTGCAGCGCCTCCACCATCTCGGAGCCCACGGTCAGCACCGAGACCTCCATGTTCAGGGAGAAGGAGCGCATGTCCATGTTGGAGGAGCCGAAGACCGCCACGTCGTTGTCCACGGTGAACAGCTTGGCGTGCAGCACGTTGGGGTCCGGATAGCGGAAGATCCGGATGCCGGCCTTCAACAGCGCGTCATAGTAGGACTGCTGGGCGTGGTGGACCATGAACTGGTCCGCCTTGCGGCAGACGAACAGCTCCACGTCCACCCCGCGCTGGGCCGCGGTGGTCAGGGCGTAGAGCATCGAGTCATCCGGCACCAGGTACGGCGAGACCACCACGAGGCGCTCCCGGGCGGAGTAGAACAGATGGTTGAACACGCGCAGGTTGTTCTCATTGGAGAATCCGGGGCCGGAGGGGATGACCTGGGCGATGCTGCCGTCGTCCACCTCCAGCTCGGCCAGGTCGGGTTCGCGGAATCGACCTTCAAGCTCGTCTCCGGTCTCAGCGAACCAGTCGGTCACGAACACCACGTCGAGCGAGGCCACCACGGGGCCGGTGATGCGGCTCATCAGGTCCACCCACTCCCGGCCTATGGCATGGGACGAGGCCCGCTTGTAGCCGGGCTCCACGAGGTTCTGCGAGCCGGTGTAGCCCACCAGCCCGTCCACGATGAGGATCTTGCGGTGATTGCGCAGGTCCGGGCGCTGGTACTTGCCACGCCAGGGCAGCACGGGCATCGCCAGGTTGTACTCAAGTCCGGCCGCATCCAGCCGGCGCCGCAGCTGCCGGTAGCCCTTGACCCGCATCGAGCCGATGTGGTCGAAGAGGATCCGCACCGTCACGCCCCGGGCGTGGGCCCGCTCCAGGGCCTCGAGCACCACGGAGGAGTACCCCTGCCGGTCCTTCGGGTCGTCCGCGAGGATGTAGAAGATCAGGTGGACGTAGTCCTGGGCCCGGTCGATGTCCGCGGCCATCCTCTGCATGGACGCCCGGTAGTCGGTGAGGTACTCGAAGGCGTTGCCGTCCAGCATCGGGAAGCTCGTCAGGTTCCGGGTCAAGCGCGCCGCCGACACCACGTACCGCGGGGCCATGCCGGCGTCATTGGGCAGCTGCAGGTGGGCGGTGGCCTGGCCGAGAGCGTCGTTGACCGCCTTCTGACGTGAACGGCGCTGGCCTCCGAGCCGGAAGGAGCCCAGCAGCAGGAACAGGATGAGGCCGGGCAGCGGCAGGAAGAAGATGATGAGCAGCCACGCCATCGCCACCGCGGGGCGGCGACCGCCGGGGACGATTCCGAGCAGCAGGATGCGGATGCCGACGTCGATGATCCAGAAGATGACGGTCAGCCAGTCGGGGAAGATGCCGAACTCGGCGGTGGGCCAGAGCATCACCCCAGCCTACGGTGAGTCAGGTCTCCCAGCCGGGACCACGAGGTCCAACAGCTGGTCGATCCACTCGGTGGTCAGGGGCCGGGAGAACATCAGGCGCAGCAGCAGGCTCGCTCCCACCGTCTCGGCGAGGAACGACGGCGGCGCGGCCAGTACCCCCGGATGGTTCCGGTCGTGCTCCTGGAACCGCGCGTCCAGCCCGGCCATGATCGGCTGCACCAGGGCCGAGTGCATGGCGGCGGAGGTCTCCCCGGCGGAGGTCAGGGCGGACATGATCGTCTGGATGAGGCGGGAGACCTCAGGCGCCTCGATCTCGGACTTGAGCGCCGCGAGCCAGGCACCCAGGTCAACGCGCAGGTCACCGGTGTCCTCGGGCACCCCGAGGGGCATCTCCAGGAAGCCCTCGGCCAGGGCCTCGACCACCACGCCGGCCTTGGAGCCCCACCAGCGGTAGATGGTCTGCTTGCCGACCCCCGCTGCGGCGGCGATCCCCTCGACCGTGAGCTCCTGGAACCCGCAGCCGACCATCAGGTCTGCCGCCGCCTCCAGCACGGCCACGCGCGACTTCTCGCTGCGCGGCCGCCCCCGGTGCTCCACCGGCTTCTCCGCCTCGACGTTCAACGACGCCCTCCTGCTCCTGTGACCTGTCCGCCAGCTGATCTGTCCGCCAGCCTATGGCCTGCCGTTCGTGGCCCATCTCACGCCGACCATTTCGATACGAGACGTTCCGTCTACTATAGTCGTTGCCGGACGTGTTGGGTCTCGGCAGGCCGCCGTATGACCCGCCCGCCGACTCTCCTGGCCGCCCATTCTTCTCCTCAAGGAGTGACGCCTCATGGCTGAACTGCTCTACCGACTCGGCTTCGGGTCCTCCCAGCGCCCGTGGACCGTGATCAGCAGCTGGCTGGTGGTGCTGGCGCTGGCCGTGGGCGGCTTCCTCGCCTTCGGCGGGACCCTGACCTCCTCCATCACCATCCCGGGCACCCCCACCAGCCAGGTCACCGACCGGCTGACCGAGGAGTTCCCGGAGGCGGCCAACGGCGCCGGGTCCGTGGTGTTCCGCACCGCGGACGGCTCCGAGTTCACGGCGGAGCAGGAACAGCAGATCACCGACCTGATGGCCGATGTCGGGGACGTCGAGGGGGTCGACTCCACCCTGGACCCCTTCACCACCGAACAGCAGAAGGCGGACGGTCAGCAGGACCTGGAGGACGGCCGCGCCGAACTCGAGGACGGCCGCCAGCAGCTGGAGGACGGCCGGTCCCAGCTGGATGACGCCGTGGCCCAGCTGGACGCGGCGCAGACCGACCTGGACTCCGGGCAGGAGCAGCTCGACGCCGGCCAGGCCCAGTTGGACGAGGCACGCGCCCAGGCCGAGGCGGCCGGTTCCCCGGCCGCGATGATGGCCCAGCTCCAGCAGCAGCAGGCCGCCCTGGACGCCCAGCAGGAGGAGCTGGATACCGCCCGCGCCGAGCTCGACGAGGGTACGGGCGACATTGAGTCGAACCAGGCCACCCTGGACGAGTCCGCCCAGGAACTGGCGGACGGCGAGACCGAACTGGCCCAGGGCGAGCAGATGCTGACCCTCACCCAGGACTACCGGACCGTGTCCGAGGACGGCACAGCCGCCGTCGGGACCGTGTCCTTCACCCTCCCGGCTATGGAGGTCGAGCAAGACATCAAGGACGAGGTGGTCTCCGCCCTGACCGAGGCGGACATCGCCGGCGTCGAGGTGCTGCCCGCCAACGACCTCTCCCAGGCCATCCCCCAGATCGTCGGGCCGGCCGAGGTCATCGGCCTGGTCATCGCCGGGATCGTGCTGTTCATCACGCTCGGCACCCTCGTGGCCGCGGGCCTGCCGATCCTGACCGCCCTGATCGGTGTGGCCATCGGCGCCGCCGGCACGCTGGCGTTCTCCGGGATGATCGACATGTTGTCCGTGACGCCCGTGCTGGGCCTGATGCTCGGCCTGGCCGTGGGCATCGACTACGCCCTGTTCATCATCAACCGCCACCGGCGCCAGCTCAAGGACGGTCTCCCGCTGCACGAGTCCATCGGCCTGGCCACGGGCACCTCCGGCAACGCCGTGGTGTTCGCCGGCCTGACCGTGGTCATCGCCCTGGCCGCCCTGAACGTCACCGGCATCCCGTTCCTGGGCCTGATGGGCACCGTGGGCGCCGTCTGCGTGGCCCTGGCCGTGCTGATCGCCATCACCATGATGCCGGCCCTGCTGGGCCTGGCGAAGCACCGGGTGCTCTCCAAGAAGGAGCGGGCCGCCGCGGACGCCACGGTGGCGGCAGCCACCAGGACGGCCAGCACCGGCAAGCACACCGCCGCTGCGGAGCACGCCTCCCCCACCGGCAAGGCACCCCAGCCGATGTCCACGGTGCGCGCGGTGCTCACCGCCGTCGGGTCCGTGGTTCTGCTGGCCGTCATCGCCATCCCGTTCTTCTCCATGCGCCTCGGCCTGCCGGACGGCGCCTCGGAGCCGCCGGAGTCGGCCAGCTACCAGGCCTACGAGACCATCGGCGACAAGTTCGGCGAAGGCCGCAACGGTCCCCTCGTGGTGACCGCGGATCTGCCGGAGGGCCTGACGGACACCGAGATCGTGGACGAGCAGCTGGCCGTCGCGCAGCAGCTCCAGGGCATCGAGAGTGTGACCTCCGTGGTCCCGGCGGCCGTGTCCGAGGACAACGGCATGGCGATGTTCCAGGTCATCCCGGAAGGCGGCCCGAACGCGGTCTCCACCGAGGAACTGGTGCACACGCTGCGCGCCACGGAGCCGGAGTCAGAGTCCACCAACCTGGCCGTGGCCGGCACCACCAGTGGTTTCGTGGACGTGGCGGAGAAGCTCGCCGAGGCCCTGCCGCTGTACCTGGGCGTCGTCGTCGGGCTGTCCCTGATCATCATGATCGTGGTGTTCCGCTCGCTGTTGGTGCCGCTGATCGCCACCGGCGGGTTCATCCTCTCCGCCTTCGCCGCGATGGGTGGCGTGGTGGCCATCTACCAGTGGGGCTGGCTGGCCACGGTCTTCCAGGTCCACAATCCGGCCCCGATCCTGGCCTTCCTGCCGACCATCATGGTGGGTGTGCTGTTCGGCCTGGCGATGGACTACCAGCTGTTCATCTCCACCGGCATGCGTGAGGCCTATGCCCACGGCTCCTCCGCCCGCGTGGCGGTCCAGCAGGGGCTGAAGGCCGGCCGCTCCGTGGTCATCGCCGCGGCCATCATCATGATCAGCGTGTTCGGCGGCTTCGTGTTCTCCGAGTCCGCCATGATCCGGCCGATCGGCTTCGGTCTGGCGTTCGGCGTGCTCGTGGACGCCTTCGTGGTCCGGCTGCTGCTGATCCCGGCCCTGATGCACCTGTTCGGCGACTCCGCCTGGTGGCTGCCGAAGTGGCTGGACCGGATCCTGCCGAACGTGGACGTCGAGGGTTCCTCGCTGGAACGCAGCCACGGCTACTCGGATCCGGAGCTGGCCGGCGCTGACGGTACTGATGGTGCTGGGTCCGGCGGCGGGTCCAGCGACGGCGGAGACGGCGGGGGCCGTGACGACGACCCCGCGCTGACCCGGGTCTGACACCGCATCACCACCGCTATGGGGCGGGGCGCATCACGGATGCGCCCCGCCCTCCTGCGTAGGCTGTGGCCTATGACAGAGTCGTCCCAGCCAGCTGCACCGTTCGTCCCGGGTCCCGGGGAATCCGTGGTCGTCTACCTCGAGCCCGACGCCGGCCCGGCCGGTTCCGCAAACAGTGCCAGTTCCGCGGGCGGTGCCGGTTCCGCGGGCGGTGCCGGTTCCGCAGGCGGTGCCGGTTTCCCCACCGGCTCCGGTGCCGGGGCCGCAGGCGGTGCCGGCGTGAGCCTGCGGGTGGACGATCCCCGCCGGCCCGCCATCCTGGTGACGGACCAAGGCCTGACCCGGGGGGACGGCGTGTTCGAGACCATGACCGCCGTGGCGACTAAAGGCTCGGGCACGGGCACGGGCACGGGCACGGGCACGGGAGCACCATTCCGAGTCCGCAAAGAGGATTCCCACCTGGCACGACTGGCCACCTCGGCCGAGGCCCTGGAGATTCCCCTCCCGCCGGCAGCGGACTGGCGGCGGGCCGCCGCGGTGGGACTGGAGGCGTTCACCGCTGGCAACCCGGGCGTCGACGCCGTGGTGAAGCTGGTGGCCACCCGAGGCCCGGAGGGGGCACCCGGCGGAGGGCACTACGTGCGGGGCGCGGCCGACGTCGGTTCCGATGGCGAGCTGGCCGAGGCCACAGAACCGGGGCTGCCGGTCCCGTCGCACCTCACCGGCACCTATTGGGTGCTCGTCTCCCCCGTGTCCCCGGGTCTGGCCGCCGCCCGTGAGCGCGGCCTGAAGGTGCTGCTACTGGACCGCGGCGTCGACTCCGGGGTGGCCGAGCGCGCGCCCTGGCTGCTGATGGGCACCAAGTCGCTCAGCTATGCCGTGAACATGGCCGCCCTGCGCTACGCCACCTCGCAGGGCGCGGACGACGTGATCTTCACGTCCTCGGACGGCCAGGTGCTGGAGGGACCGACCTCCACCGTGCTGATGGCCCGGCGGGTCCCGCAGCAGGACGGCAGCACAGGGATCGAGCTCATCACGCCCCTGCGCAGCTCCGGGATCCTGCCTGGCACCTCGCAGGGCACCATCTTCGCCGCCGCCCAGGCCGCCGGGTGGCAGCTGGGGTACGGGCCGTTGGAGCCCTCAGACCTGATGGATGCCGACGGGGTCTGGCTGGTGTCCTCGGTGCGCCTGGTCGCCCCCGTGACCCATCTGGACGGCGAGGAGATCCCGCAGGACGCCGAGCTCACCGAGCTGCTGAACGGCTTCCTGGCCGAGGACCGGGAACCCGGCGAACACGGGCCGTGACCCTACGCCCAGACGAGGTTGAAAGCCCCGGTTGCCACGGACAGGCCGGCTGCTAGGGCAGCCAGCCCGATGCCGCCCAGGACCACCCAGACGTCCACCGCACCGAACCGCGATTCCCGCGCCCAGGTGCGGTCGCCGGTTCCGAAGCCCCGCGCCTCCATCGTGACGGCGAGCTTGGTGGCGCGGCGGATGGCCTGCACCATGAGTCCGAACACCTGACCGAGCCAGGAGCCCAGTCGTCGGACCGGGTTTCCTCCGGCCCCGACGCCACGGGCTCGCCGTGCCTGGCCGAGGGTCCGCCATTCCTCCGTCAGCACGCCCAACAGCCGGAAGGCCGCCAGGGAGCCGAGGACGAAGCGGGCGGGCAGTCGCAGCCGTTGGGACAGGGCGTCGGCCAGGTCGGTGGGGTCGGTGCTGATAAAGACCATCACGCCGGGCAGCGCCACTGCGAGGATGCGTAACCCCGTGGCCGCCCCGGCCAGGACCGAGCCCTCGGAGATGCTCACCGGCCCCGCCTCGAACAGCATTGATCCGGAGTCTTCGCCGACCAGGGCGGTGCCCCAAGCGGAGACCAGCGCGGCCGCCACCAGCACCCAGGCCCGCCGGAAGAACTCGCCGACCCGGATCCCGGACAGCGGCAACAGGGCCACGGCGGCCACCAGCACGGTTCCGGAGGACACCCAGTCCATCGTCGCCACCAGCACCGCCGTCACCGGCAGCAGTGCCGCCAGCTTGGCCAGGGGGTTGGCGCGCTCGAAGACCGATCCGGCCACGGGGCGGGACGGAGCCGCGAGGGCGGCAACGGGCACCGTCACGCGGCCACCTCCAGCTCGACCACCCGGGCGTCGAGCGCGGCGGCGAAGTCGGCATCATGGGTCACGGCCAGCACCGAGCGGCCCTCGGCCACCAGCCCGCGCAGCAAGCCCGTGAGCACGGCCCACGTGTTGGCGTCCTGGCCGAAGGTCGGCTCGTCGAGGAACACCACCTCAGGCCCGGCGGCCAGCACCGTGGCGACGGACAGCCGCCGCTTCTCCCCGCCGGAAAGGGTGAACGGGTTGACCTCGGCCAGCGCTTCCAGATTCAGCTCCGCCAGCAGCCCATCTACCCGCGCGGCTGCCTCCTCGTCCGTGAACAGCCGCTGCCCGGTCTCGGGATCGCGGGCATGGCGGGGACCGAACAACAGCTCGTCCCGCACGGTGGTCGCGACGAACTGATGCTCGGGTTCCTGGAAGACCGTGCCGATCCGGCTGACCAGGTCAGCGGCCTTCCACCGGTGCGGGTCGTCCGGCAGATGGCCGGCTCGCTCCCCCTTGAGCGCGGCCCCCGCCGTGAGCGTGCCCGCGTGGGAGGGGATCAGTCCGGCCAGGGTCAGCAACAGCGTGGACTTGCCGCTGCCGTTGGCACCGGTCACGACGACGGCCTCGCCGGCTCCCAGCTCCAGGTCCAGGTCCCGCTGGACCGGCTTCGGGGTGGGACCGAAGCGCCGGCGCCATCCCGGTGTCACTGGCTCCCGGGAGACGGCCAGGCCACGGGCGGTCAACAGCGCACCGGGGGGCGCCGCCGTCGTGCTGTTGATTCTTTCCGCGCCCCCCTGCAACTGGAGGTCAATATCGCCCGGATTTGGGTCGGTACCAGGCCCATTCCGGTGCGAATTCGACCTCCAGTTGCGAGGGGTGGGGGTAATCGGTGTCGGAACACGGCCGGGCACCCAGACGCCCGCCGCGGCCAGCTCATCCCGGACGGGGCCCGGGGCGAGGAGCTCGCCCGGGGGACCGTCGTGGCTGATCCCGCCGCCGGGCTCCACGACGAGCATGCGGTCCACATGGTCGGCCCACACGGCGAGGCGGTGCTCGACCACGAGCAGGGTCGCGCCGGTCCGCTCGACCACGGCGAGCACGGCGTCGCGGACCTCCAGCACCCCGGACGGATCCAGGTTCGCGGTCGGCTCGTCCAGCAGGATCAGCGGCGGGCGCATCGCCAGGATCCCGGCCAGGGCGAGGCGCTGCTTCTGCCCGCCGGAGAGTCGCGAGGTGTCCCGGGCCAGGGAGATCCCCTGGTCCTCACCCAGTCCCACGGCGTCCAGTGCGTCCCGGACGCGGTCCCAGATCTGCTCCCGCGGCACCTGCAGGTTCTCGGCGCCGAACGCCGCATCATCGCCGACCCGGGACAGGATCACCTGGGTCTCGGGATCCTGCTGCACCAGCCCGGCGTGGCCGCGCAGCTCACGCGATACGGCGCCGTCCACCCGCAGGGAACCGGTCTCCTCGGACTCGTCGGCGGGATCCAGCACCCCGGCGAGGGCGTAGAGCAGGGTGGACTTGCCGGCACCGGAGGGGCCTGCCAGCAGGACCTTCTGCCCGGCCGGCACCTCCAGGTCCAGCCCCGCGACGGCGGGGACCGGCCGGCCGGCGTGGCGCCAGCCCCAGTCCGCGGCGGTGATGCGCGCTCCCGGCACCGCTCAGGCCACCGGCTCCTGGTGGGCACGGCGGGAGGCCAGGGCGGACAGGGCCCCCGTGGCCGCGAGACCACGCGTGGCCAGCCAGGACAGCAGGCCGGCGATCACCAGCCCGGACACGCCCACCAGTCCCACGTAGATCAGCTTCCAGTCCAGCGTGTACTCGGGGAACCAGTTGAAGATGAACGCGTCATTGATACCACCGAAGATCCCCGTGACCAGGCCGGCGAGCAGTGCCACGGGCAACGTGAAGCGGCGGTAGAGGAAGGCCAGCAGGATCAGTTCGGCCCCGAGGCCCTGGACCACGCCGGAGGCCAGCACGGTCAGGCCGAACTGGGAGCCGAGCAGGGCAGAGACCGTTGCGGCCACCAGTTCGGTGAACAGCGCGGCCCCGGGTCTGCGGATGATGAGTCCGCCGAGCACGGCCGGGAACAGCCACATTCCGGCCACCAGGGCGGAGGACGGCGGGAAGGCCGCGAAGGCGGGGCTCAGCCCGGCATAGGCGAGGTTCCAGGCCCAGAAGATGACGCCGGAGGCCACCGCGATGACGGCCGCCACGACGATGTCCACCACCCGCCAGGAGCGCCGGTTCGGGGCGGCGTTGCGGGCTGCCCGGCCGGTGCCGGTCGTGCCGCCGGTGTCGGCGGACGGCGCGTGGCCGGCGTCGTGCCCGGGGGTTGCGCCGGGGTGGTGCGGGGTGTTGCCGGTCTTCATGGAGACCATGTGGTGTTCCTCCTCAAGGATGCAAGGAGGGGGACGGAACGGTACGCCGAGGGCACTCGAAGACGAATGCCGGTGGACGGTTCCTGACGTTCCATCAGAGAACTCGACTTCCTTCGCCGGTGCTAACCGGAGCAGGTTCGAGGGTCTGCGCTGGGCGCACTCTCAGCACCCGAAGGTGCTCCCCTGTCGTTCACAGTGTCCAGCCAGCATAGTCCACGAGGCCCGGTCGATCCACCGACCCGATAGGCTGGGGAACGACCATGCAGTCAAGCCGGGAGGACACCCCATGAACAATCTCACGGACAAGATCGTCAGCACCGCGATCACCGTCGTCGGCGGCTATGTCGGCACCAAGGTCGTCGAGTTCACCTGGCGGAAGGTGACCGGCCATGACGCCCCCAAGGACGCGGAGGACACCGAGGCGAACATGTGGAGTGCCATCACCTTCGCCACGATCTCCGCCGGCATCACCGCCCTGATCCGGGTCACCTCCCAGCGCGGCGCCCACAAGGCCATCGAGTCGATGAAGTCCCGCTCCCCCAAGAAGGCCGGCGCCGCCGAGGTGTGAGCCGAGCCGACCTGTACAGCGTCAGCCAGCGGCCGGCGTCGGGCACCGTTGACCGGGCCCGACGCCGGCCGTCGCGTTCTCCGATGGCCGCACCGGGCGCGCGGGCACGGGCGCGGCCCGGGCGGGCAGGCCAACCAGAATCCGGAGGACAGTAGCGCCTAGTCCCGGCCCCCGTGGTCGGTGGGGTCCTCCCTCGGTACGGTCCGTTGGTCCGGCGCCGAGGCCGCGGGCTTGCCGGCATCGTCATGGCTGGCGACCACGTCCGCGAGCTCGTCCACGTAGAGGTACTCCTTCTTGAGGTGCTTGGTCCGGTATCCCGCTCGGCCCACGAGGTGGGCGGAGACCGGGGCGGTGAGCATCTGGAGTACCCACGCCAGCACGAGCACGGGGACCCACACCCAGGCCCGCCAGGCGAAGGCCAGGGCCAGCAGCATCAGCAACAGGCCCAGGACCTGGGGCTTGGTCCCAGCGTGCATGCGGGAGAGCTGGTCCGGGAACCGGAACAGGCCGATCCCGGCCACGGTGGACATCAGGGCACCGAGCACCAGCAGCACTGCTGCGACTCCGTCTGAGATCTGGATCCAGTCCATGTCAGGCACGTTCACTCGGCTCCTTCCTGGCCTCGGCCGCGAACCGGGACAGCGTCACCGATCCCACGAAGCCGATCACGGAGGCCACCACCACGAACACGATGTTGTCCGTGTGGTGGTGCACGGCCATCTCCACGCACAGCGCGGACGAGATGACGATCAACAGCACGTCCGTGGCGATGGCCCGGTCCAGGATCGAGGGCCCGCGAACGATCCGGTAGATCGCCGCCAGGGCTCCCACGCCCAGCAGTACCAGGCAGATGATCCCCGCCCATTCCAGCATCGTCATCGGAGCCTCCTCCCCGCCATGGGCTCGGCGCCGCGCGCCTCGTCCTCCTGCACCAGGGCCAGGTCCGCCTTGGAGCCGATCGCCCGGATGATCGCGGCCTCGGTGCTCAGGGCCTGGGCCCGGTAGGCCTCGACCGCCTCCGCGTTGTCCACGTTCAGGCAGTGCAGGTACAGGGTGGAGCTGGGCCGATCCACGTCGATGACGAGGGAGCCGGGCACCAGGGCCAGCGCATGGCCGGTGAGCGTGACGATCAGGTCGTCGTGGCTGCGCAGCGGGACCGCCACCACGGAGTTGACGATCTTGGGCCCCTGGGTGATGGCGTCCCAGGCCACCGAGATGGACGCAGTCACCACGTGCCAGAGGAACCGGACCGTGAAGACCAGGAAGTACCAGAGGTTGAACCGGTCCGAGAAGTTCACGCGCGGCAGCCGGTAGAAGCTCAACGTCAGCATCGAGAACACGACGCCGGCCAGCAGGACCCCCGGCGAGAAGTCCTGCCAGAGGGCGCCCCACGTCAGGGTCAGGCCCAGGAGGATGGGCCATTGGCTCCAGAAGGAGCGGCCCCCGTCCTGGTCGTCGGAACCGGTGCTCATGGCTGCCCCCCTTCCGTACTGTCGCCGACGTCGTGGCCTTCGGAATCCCCGCGGATGGAGTCCAACTCGCCCGGCCCGGACGTGTCCTGGTTCGGGACGCTGATGCCCCGCTCCTCGAGCGTGCCCAGGTCCTGCGTGGCCTGTTCAGCGGCCTCCGGTCCGAGCACGGCCTCGATGTACGGGGTGCGCTGGAGCATGTCCGTGGCGGCCCGGTCGGAGAAGGCGTACAGCGGTCCGGCGAACACCGTGAAGGCCAGGCCGAGGGCCACCAGGCCGATCGTCGGATAGACCATGCCGCGAGCCGGGCCCTTGGCGATCCTGCTCTTGGTCCGGATCTCGGTCTTGGTCTTGGTCGTGGTGGTCGTGGTGGTCGTGGTGCCCGTGGCAGCGGTGACGTCCGTGACGCTGGCGGTGCCGCCGTCGTCGCGCCGGGCCTCGGCCTCCTCCAGGGCGAGCACGAGCTTGGCCGGCGGATGTTCGATGTCCTCCACCTTGCGCCAGAAGGCACGTGTCCACACGCGGACCATGACCAGCAGGGTCAGCAGCGAGGTCGCCACGGAGGCGGCCACGAGCGCCCAGGCCATGCCGGTGTCCGAGCCCACGCCGGCCTGGATGAGGCCGACCTTGGCGAGGAACCCGGAGAACGGCGGGATGCCGCCCAGGTTCATGGCCGGGATGAAGAAGAGGATGGCGATCAGCGGGGAGATCCGCGCCATCCCGCCGAGGCGGTCGATGTTGGCCGAACCCGCCCGTTGTTCGATGAGGCCGGTGACGAGGAACAGCCCGGTCTGCACGGTGATGTGGTGGACCACGTAGAAGACGGTGGCCCCCAGCCCCAGGATGCTGGACATGGCCACGCCGAAGATCATGAAGCCGATGTGGGAGACGAGGGTGAAGGACAGGACGCGCTTGATGTCGTTCTGGGCGAGCGCCCCGAGGATGCCGACGATCATCGTCAGCAGCGCCACCCACATCAGCAGTGCGTTCACCCGGTCTCCCGGGAACAGCAGCGTCTCGGTGCGGATGATGGCGTAGACGCCGACCTTGGTGAGCAGGCCGGCGAACACGGCGGTCACCGGAGCGGGGGCGGTCGGGTAGGAGTCGGGCAGCCAGAAGGACAGCGGGAACACTGCGGCCTTGATGCCGAAGCCGACGAGCAGCATCACGTGCAGCACCATCTGCACGTCGGGATCCAGTTCGGCGAGCTTCACGGCCAGGTCGGCCATGTTGATGGTGCCCGTGGCGCCGTAGATCATGGCGATGGCGATCAGGAAGAGCACCGAGGAGATCACGGAGACCACCACGTAGGTCACGCCTGCACGGATCCGGGGACCAGTGCCCCCCAGTGTCAGCAGCACGTAGGACGCCGTCAGGAGGATCTCGAAGCCGACGTAGAGGTTGAACAGGTCACCGGCCAGGAAGGCGTTGGACACGCCCGCCACGAGGATGAGGAACGTGGGGTGGAAGATCGAGACCGGTCCGCCCTGATCCTGGTCCGTGATGCCCTGCGCGGAGGCGTAGATGAGCACAGAGAGCACGATCGCCGAGGAGATCACCAGCATCAGCGCGGAGAACCTGTCGACCACCATGGTGATGCCCCACGGGGCCTCCCAGCCGCCGATGAACACGGCCACCGCGCCCGTGTCCCACGTGGCGGCCAGCAGCAGGCACTCGAGGAGCAGGGTCAGCGTGATGGTGGTGACGGTCACGGCGATCTGCGCCTTGGGGCGGCGGACCAGCACGAAGGCCAGCGCGGCACCGAGGATCGGCAGCAGGACCGCGAGCGGGGCGAGCGAGACGATGTCCAGGTCCATCACTCACCGCCCTTCGGGTTGCGGCCCTTCGGCCGGGAACGGGGGCTGCCGGAACGCTCGTCCTCGTCCGGCAGGTGGTCGTCATTCCCCGTCGACCCCACCGGGTGTTCGCCCTCCTCCGGCTCGTGTGCGGAGCGGCGTCCGGTACCCGGCAGGCGCCGGTTGGCATCCGCCTGCACGGTCACGGTGCCGTCACCGCGGTGCCTGACCGCCATGGCTCCGGTGGACGGGTTGATGGCCGTGGCGTGCTCGTAGTCCGCGTTCGGGTCCTCTCCTTCGTCGAGGAACTCCGAGGGCTCCTCCTGCAGCTCGGCGTCATCCTCCGCATCGAAGGACGGCCGTTCGGCGACCTTGACGTCTTCGGTATCCACCAGGACCTCATCACGGCGGCCCAGCTTCCAGGACCGGTAGATCATACCGAGCATGAAGGCGGTGATGGCGAACGAGATGACGATCGAGGTCAGTGTCATCGCCTGAGGCAGGGGGTCGGTGTACTCGCTGGGGTCCATCCCGTTCTCGACGATCGGGGCCTGGCCGGGGGCGCCGGCCATGGTGAGGATCAGCAGGTTCGTGGCGTTGGTGATGAGGATCATGCCCAGCAGCACTCGGGTCAGCGTCCGCTCCAGCAGCAGGTAGACGCTGACGGCGTACATCACACCCATGACCAGCAGCAGCACAATGTTCACGCTCATGGCGTCACCGTCCCGGTTCCCGTGGTTCCCGTGTTTCCCGCGGCACCGGTGGATCCGGTGGGGGTGGACGTGGCGGTCGTGCCAGCGGATGGGCCGGTGGCGGAGGTCGTGGCGGTGCTGGAGGTGGCTGCCGCGAGGCCGGTTCGGGCCTCACGGCGGCGCTTCTCGGCCTCCACGAGCGCCGTGGTCTCGACCTCGTGGCGGCGGTCCACCTCCGAGCCGAGAGAGCGCAGGACGTCGATGACCAGGCCGACCACCACGAGGTAGACGCCGATGTCGAAGATGGTGGCCGTGACGAACTTGACGTGTCCGAGCACCGGCAGGGTGAACTCGATGATGGCCGATTGGAACACCTGGCCGCCGAAGAACAGCGGGACCATGCCGGTGACGGCGGCCAGGGCGAGCCCCGAGCCCAGCAGGACGCCGGCGGGGATCGGCATGGCCTGCTCGAGCTCGTAGCGGCCACCGGCCAGGTAGCGGATGGTCAGGGCGAGGCCGGCGATCAGCCCGCCGGCGAATCCGCCGCCCGGAGTGTTGTGGCCGGCCAGCAGCAGGTAGATGGACAGGAGGATGATCACGTGGAAGACGAGCCGCGTGACCACCTCGAAGATGATGGACCGGCGCTCAGGAGCCACAGTGCGACCGGCCACGAGCCACTGGTCCTCGTCCACGATGGCGAACTTGCGCAGGGCGGCCAGCTGCCGGGACTCGGCGGGGCCCGTGGGGCTGTAGCGACCCACCGAGCCGGAGGCCACCTTGTCCAGGTCACCGGTGCGGCGGTCCCGGTGCTGGATGAAGATCAGCGAGGCGACCCCGGTGGCGGCCGCGGCGAGCACGGTGATCTCCCCGAAGGTGTCCCAGGCGCGGATGTCCACGAGCAGCACGTTGACGATATTGGCGCCGCCACCGTCCTCATAGGCCAGCCGCGGCATCTCCAGGGAGATCGGATCGGCGGTCCGGGAGGCCAGGACAGTGATGGCCACCCAGATCATGACCAGACCGAACAGGACGCCGAGCACCGCGTGTGCCCAGCGGATGTTGGTGCGGTCTCGGGTGTACCAGCCGGCCGGCAGCACGCGCAGGCCGAGCACCATGGCCACGAGGACGATGGACTCCACGAGCAGCTGTGTCAGGGCCAGGTCCGGCGCGCCCTGCAGCGCGAAGATGGCTGCCAGCCCGTAGCCGGACACGGAGACGAGCAGCACCGCCATGAAGCGCTTGCGGGCCCGGATCGCGGCGATGGCGCCGGTGATGATGGCCGCCCCGACGAGGATCTGGGCGACGGAATCGCCCCACGTCCAGTTCGCGGAACTGAAGATGGACGCGGCCATGCTTGCGCCGCCGTCGTGCTCGTGGGGGAACAGCAGCGCCAACAACGGTGCGATGAAGGCGACCGCCAGGATGATGAACAGGTAGAAGCTCAGGGAACCGCGCTGGGTGCGGCCGGTGATCCAGACGGCCACGTCGTCAAGCACCCGGAGCGTATAGCGGTAGAGGCGCTGGGCATCCACCCAAGACGGCACGGCCTCCTGGAAGCGGGCCACCCGGTCCTTGGCGAAGTACAGGGCGAGGCCGAGGACGATGATGGCGACGGAGATCCCGAGCACCGGGGTGAAGCCGTGCCACAGGGCCAGGTAGGCCGGCTCGGTGCCCGCCTCCAACGGGTCCATCGATGCTCCGAAGGCCACGGGCAGGGCTTCCATGGTGCCGGGGATCAAGGCACCGATGACGCAGGCCAGGGCCAACAGCGCCGAGGGGCCGAGGGCACCGGCCGTGACGGGGCCGTGGAAGTGGGTGTCCTCGACGGTCTTCAGGCCGCTTTCCGTGCGGAGCTTCTTGGTGGCGAAGGCGCCCCACAGGAAACGGGCGGAGTACGCGGCGGTCAGGACCGAACCGAGGGCGACGACCACGAGGGGGGTCCAGGCCCAGACGGATGCCCAGAGTCCGCCACCGGTGCCTGCCTCGGCCCAGTGCAGCATCGACTCGAGGACGGATTCCTTGGCGACGAAGCCGAAGAGGGGCGGGACGCCGGCCATGGACGCGGCACAGACGACAGCGGTGGCGGTCAGCCAGGGATGGTTGCGGCCGATCCCGGAGAGTTTGGCGAGGTCGCGGGTGCCCGCCTCGTGGTCGATGATCCCGACGACCATGAACAACGGCGCCTTGAACAGTGCGTGCGCCACGAGCATGGCCAGTCCGGCCATGGCGGCGTCCTGGTTGCCCAGTCCGTTGGCGACCATGAGGAAGCCGAGTTGGGACACGGTGCCGTAGGCGAGGATCAGCTTGATGTCCGTCTGGCGCAGAGCCCGCCAGCCACCGACGAGCATGGTCCAGAGGCCGACGCCGAGCACGAGGGCCTGCCACCAGCCGGAGTCGGCGAAGGCCGGGGCGAGCCGGGCGACGAGGTAGATGCCGGCCTTCACCATGGCGGCGGCGTGGAGGTAGGCCGAGACCGGGGTCGGGGCGGCCATGGCTGCCGGGAGCCAGAAGTGGAAGGGCGCCTGCGCGGACTTGGACAGGGCACCCACGAGGACCAGCACGATGGCCCATTCCATGAACGCCCCACCGAGGGGGCCGGCCATCAGTTCCGGACCGCGCTCCACGATCTCGGAAAGGCGGTAGGTGCCGGCGGCCTGACCGAGCATCACGAGGCCGACCAGCATGGCCAGGCCGCCGAAGGTGGTGACGATCAGGGCCTGGATGGCGGACCGGCGGGCAAAGATGCGGTGGGCGGAGTAGCCGATCAGCAGGAACGAGAGGACGGACGTCAGTTCCCAGAAGGTGTAGAGCACCATCAGGTCGTCCGTGGTGACCAGGCCGAACATGGCGCCGGCGAAAGCGATCAGCTGGGCGCCGAAGGCCGCATTGCGCGGCTCGTTGATCGTGAAGTACCGGGCACAGTACGCGAGCACGAGGGCGCCGACGCCAAGGACGATCAAACCCATGAACGCGGCGAGGGCGTCCATCCGGAACGACAGGTTGATGCCGAGGTCGGGGATCCACTCGTAGGTCTGGACGAGTCCGCCGGGAGCGGCGGCGGGCGGGGAGGCCCCCGAGTTGACGGCCTCCTGAGCCTCGAGGACGGCGGGCAACTGGAACAGGAGCCAGACGAAACCTGCGGCCGGGACGGCGGCGAGGATGTAGAACCCGTTGCGATCCGCGACCCGGAAGACCAAGGGGGCCACGAGTGCCATTGCAAAGAGAGCAATGAGCACAGTCAGCACGGGGCGGCCTCCATCTTCGGGTGGGGGGGTCGGTTACATCCTACCGGGCGCACGGCGACTGCATTTCCTGATTATTCTCATGGCGTCAAGGGAATACCGACGGTTTTTCCAGTGTTTGTTCAGAGGTTAAAGGGCGTCCTCGGACTTCGGATCCCGCACCCTGACCAGCAGGGCCATGCCGGCGATCAGCACCAGCAGGATGGCAGGGACCATATACCGCGAGTCACCGGTCAGGGCGATCCCCACGGAGATCAGGGCCGGGGTCAGGAAGGACACCGCCCGCCCGGTGGTGGCATAGAGGCCGTAGATCTCCCCCGCCCGCGCTTCCGAGGTCAGCCTGCCGAGGAAGGACCGGGACGAGGACTGGACGGGGCCCACGAAGAAGCACAGGAGCAATCCGAAGATCCAGAAGGCCGTGGTCCCGTTGAGGAAGAAGATGATCCCGGCGGTGACGATCAGCCCGACCAGCGACCCCATGATGACGCGCTTCGGCCCGATCCGGTCGTCGATCCAGCCACCGGCGAAGGAGCCGACGGCGGCGACCACGTTGGCGGCGATGCCGAAGATGAGGATGTCGGCCGGGTCCACGCCGTAGACCGTGGTGCCGAGGATGGCACCGTAGGCGAAGACCGCGCTGACGCCGTCACGGAAGACGGCCGAGGACGCCAGGAACCAGAAGGTGTTGCGCTGATGCCGCCACAGTCCCAGGATGGTCCGCCAGAGACGGCGGTAGGACTCGAGCAGGCTGACCTTCTCTTCCTTGCCGGAGCCCCGGTGTTCAGGGGTGCTGAAGAACAGCGGCAGGGCGAAGGCGATGAACCACAGGGCTGAGAAGAGGGCCACCACACGGATGTTCATCGCGTCGTCATTGGTCACCCCGAGCCAGTGCGTGTCCCCCGAGATGAAGCCCACGTAGAGGATGAGCAGCAGGAAGATCCCGCCCACATAGCCCGCACCCCAGCCGATGCCGGAGACCTTACCGATGGTCTTCGGAGTGGCCACCTGCAGCAGCATGGCGTTGTAGTTCACCCCGGCGAACTCGAAGGCCACATTGGCGGCGGCGATCAGGACCACACCGAGCAACAGGTATGCCTCGTCCGGGCGGACGAAGAAGCACAGGGCCGTGAGCAGGATGACCACACCGGTGTTGATGCCCAGCCACAGCTTGCGCCGACCGCCCCGGTCCGAACGCTGGCCCATCACGGGAGCCGTGAGTGCCACCACGATTCCGCCGATCGCGTTGGCCGCGGTGAGCCACTGCGTGCCCCGGTCATCCGGCCCGAATGAATCCGAGGCCAGGTATGTGGCGAACACGAACGTCACCATCACCGCGTTGAAGGAGGCAGAACCCCAGTCCCACAGCGCCCACGCGGTGACGTGCTTGCGGTTCAGCGGGCGGTCGATTGGGCCGGCGTCCGCCATGGCCGCGGGCGACGCCGGTGCGTTGGGTGTGCTCATGCGGGCATGCTACTTGGCTGCCGGGGCCTGACCGTGAACGGCCGGCGTCGACGCGACGGCATTCCCGCCGCGTGGCCTCCACATCAGTTGCTGGATTGCACCCCGGTGTTGCGGTCTAGCACCGAGACGTCCTCAACAACTGGTGGTTGGCCACCACCCCGGTCCACCGCTGACCGAACCGCAGTTGTCCACAGGTTGTCCGGTCTGGACCTGCAAGACCTTCCACCGGACCACGATGGCTTCATGGTCCATCGACGCGCACTGCCGGAACCGCTGCAGCACACGCCCTTCACCCGCGCTGAGGCACGTCGCCACGGTGTCAGCAGGAAGCGTCTCGAGGCACGGGATATCGTTCGCCTCGGCCACGGGTTGCTGGCGTCCTCGTCGGTTGACACCGGATGGCCCGCCGGCTTCGACGAACCCGGCCACGGAATGGGTCGGCTGTCCCTGGCCGCGCTGGCACGGCAGTTTCCGGATGCCGTGTATTCCCACGGCACCGCCGCCCTCGTGTTCCGCCTGCCCCTTCCGGACATCGTCGCCTCGGACAAGACGATCCACCTGACGTGGTGTAGCGGGACTGGTGCCGCCCAGCGCAAGGGCATCACGGCCCATCGCTCACCGGTGCCAGAAGAGGATCGGGTGCAGTTCCGGCGGCTGCCACTGACCAGCCCGGCGAGAACCTGGGTGGACATGGCCAGTCTCCTGGACCTCACCGACCTCATCATCCTGGGGGATGCCATCGTGAACAGACCGTGGGACCAGGATCGGCGCGTTGATGGCTTGGCAACCCTGGCTGGGTTGTCCGACGCGCTACTCAGGGCAGGCTCGGTCAAGGGAGTCCGCGATGCCCGGGCCGCGCTGGCGAGATGCCGTGTCGGCGCCGACTCGCCACCGGAGACGTTGACGCGGCTGGCACTGGTGGATGCAGGCCTTCCCGAACCGGTCGTACAGCTCAAGGGGGATCCCAGCGACCGCTTTGCCCCGACGGCAGACCTGGGTTACCGAGATCAGAAGATTGCCATCCAGTACGACGGAAAACACCATCGCACGGCATCACAGCAGGCCTCCGATGCCTACCGAGACGCGTGGTTCCAGGAACGCGGATGGCTCGTGATCCGGCTGACGTCGCTCGACCTCGGCCAGGGTTTCAGTCGCTTGATCCACGTGGTTCGCCGCCGGTTCGAGGCTCACGGCAACTCAGCCACGGCGTAGGGCACCGCTGTTGGTGATCAGTTGCTGGATTCGACCCCCATGACCGGGTCAAGCACTGGGCACAGATTCAGCAACTGATCCACAGCTGGCCAGGCGACCGCCCTCAGCGTTCGATGATGGTCCGGTGGAAGTTCTGGTGCGAGCGGGACGCCGTGGGGCCGCGCTGTCCCTGGTAGCGGTTCAGGTAGGGGCCGGAGCCGTAGGAGTGCTCGGCCGGCGAGGACAGCCGGAAGAAGCAGAGCTGCCCGATCTTCGAACCGGGCCACAGCTTGATCGGCAGGGTCGCCATGTTGGACAGCTCCAGCGTCACATGCCCGGAGAAGCCGGGGTCGATGAAGCCGGCGGTCGAGTGCGTCAGCAGGCCCAAGCGGCCCAGCGAGCTCTTGCCCTCCAGGCGCGCGGCGATGTCGTCCGGCAGGGTGACCTGCTCATAGGTGGAACCCAGCACGAACTCCCCCGGGTGCAGGATGAACGGCTCCTCGGGGTCCACCTCGACCAGCCGGGTCAGTTCGTCCTGCGGTTCGGCCGGGTCGATGTGCGCGTACTTGTGGTTGTCGAAGAGCCGGAAGAACCGGTCGAGGCGGACGTCCACGCTGGAGGGCTGGACCATGTCCAGGACCAGCGGGTCCAGCTGGATACGTCCGGCGCCGAGTTCGGCCCTGATATCGCGATCTGAGAGAAGCACGTACCCAAAGTAGCGCAGGGCACACCATGGTGCAGAAGCAGTGAAGAAGCCATGCAGAAGCGGACACCGCCTGGGCTCCGTGTCCGGCAGTGACCTGCGGGGGAATCCGTGTAAGCTAGACTGCGCGTGACAGGCCGACCAGGCCATGTCCTGCGGGCGTAGCTCAATGGTAGAGCGCTTGCTTCCCAAGCAAGATACGCGGGTTCGATTCCCGTCGCCCGCTCTCTTTCTGCCCGGGGTGCGCCCGATCCGGCCGGATCCAGCCTCAGGGACGGAACCGCAGGGGAAGGGGATGCCGGTGCTGGAGGTCATCTCCGGATTCACGGTCGTCTGGGTGATCATCCTGGTCGGCTACGTCACCGGCCGTTCCAAGGTCCTCGGTGACCACGGTCAGCCGGTCCTGTCACGCCTCGCCTTCTTCGTGGCCAGCCCCGCACTGCTCTTCGACACGCTCTCCGCCGCTGACGTGCAGTCCGTGCTGGGTCCGCAGCTGCTCGTAGCCGGCATCTCCGCCTTCGCCGCCGCCGGCCTCTACCTCCTGCTGGCACGGTTCATCCTGCCGAAGCGCGACGGCTCGGAGACCGTCATCGGCGCCCTGAGCGCCTCGATGGTCAACTCCGCCAACCTCGGCATCCCCATCGCCGCCTACGTCCTCGGCGACGCCGCCCTCGCGGCCCCGGTGCTGATCTTCCAGCTCGCCATCTACACCCCTATCTACGTGGCGGCGATGGACTCCACCACCCTGGCCGAGGCCCGCCGCCGCGCGGATGCGGGAGGCCCATCAGGGCACGACGCCGGCCGCTCGCCCGGTCCGAAGCGTCCGCCCAACCGGTGGGTCGCCTTCTGGCGGCAGGTCGGCCACATCGCGGTGAATCCGATGATCATCGGCTCGGTGCTCGGACTGGTCTTCTCGGCGACCGGGTGGGTCCTGCCGGAGCCGATCGCCGAATCCATCAGTTTGATCGCCGGGGCATCCATCCCGGCCATGCTGCTGGCGTTCGGCATGTCCCTGGTGGGTTCCAAGCCCTTCGAGAAGGCCGCCGGCCGCCGGCCGGACGTGGCACTGGCCTCCGCCATCAAGCTGCTGGTCCATCCGCTGCTGGCCTGGGTCGTGGCCGGGCCGCTGTTCGGGATGGAGGGCAATGAGCTGCTGATCGCCGTCGTCCTGGGCTCCCTGCCCACGGCGCAGAACGTGTTCGTCTCGGCCTCCCGCTATGAGACCGGCATGGTGGCCTCGAAGGACACGATCCTCATCACCACCATCGTGGCCATCCCGGCCATGATCGCCGTCGCACTGATCTTCGCCTGAGCGAGTTCGTGTTCGGCCCGGTTCAGCCTCTGACGCCGCGGCGACGCGCGGCCTTCGCCCCGGGCCTCCGCAGGCCACCAGGACCAACCCCAGCAGCACCACGTGGATCGCCGCCGCCCGCAAGCGCAGCATCCAGGTCACCAGCACCGCCGTCAGGACCACGCCCAGTTCGAGCACGATGATCACCGGGGCGATGTGCAGTGCCTCGCTGGCCTCTTCCATGGCGTAGCGGATCTGCCCCAGGGTCATCCCGGGCACGGCCGCCAGCGGGTTCCACACGAGGATCTGCAGTGCCGCCACGGTCGCATAGGCCACCACCACGCAGAACACCACGACGGCGGCGTAGCGCTGCGACGAGTGCATGCGGCCCATCCTAGGATGGCAGTCATGCCAGAGGTCAGAGACGACACCGCCACCACCGACGGTCGGCCGGCGCAGGACGGATCCGGAGGACGAGACGCCGGTGCAGCGGGGAACCGCCGCGGGCGAACACTGGGCCCGGCCTGGGCCTGGTGGGGCGGCGGAGCCGCGTTGGCGCTGGCGGCCGGGGGGATCGCGATCGCCACGGTGAACACCACTGTTTACTCCCCCGAGACCCAGGTCGAGGACTACCTGGCAGCGCTGACAGCCGGCGAGGGCGGGACCGCTGTGGCCCTGGCCTCCGGTGACGGTGCCGCTGGTACGCCAGCCGAACTGGCGCCCGGCACGGCCACAGACCTGCTGCAGGGCGAGCCGCTGATCTCCGGCATGGCAGCCCTCGGAGACCTCACCGTCTCCCGCGGTGAGGACACGCCGGACGGCCGGTCAACGGAGGTCCTGGTCGGTTACACCGTGGACGGCGAGGAGCACAGCACCACCTTCACGGTGGAGAAGACCGGCCGCGACTGGCTCTTCTTCGACCGGTGGCGGTTGGCGGAGGTTCCCGTGCAGTCGGTCCAGGTGGTGCCGACGCAGTTGCCGCCCGAAGCCGCGTCCGGTCCGCTGACCGCCTCAGTGAACGGCGTCCAGGCACCCCTGGTGGCCGAGCAGGAGGAGACGCCCGGACGGACCTTCGCGGTACTGCCCCCGATGGTGGTGGAGGTCGGCTTCGAGAGCACCTACCTTCAGGCCCCGCCGGCCCGGCTGGTCGTGGACCACACCGCAGCCGAGGGCGCGGACACCGAGGCCGGCAGCACCGACCCGTCGGCAGGTTCCCTCACGTTGGACCTGGCGCTGCAGTACACGGACGCCGTCTCCGCCGAGGTCAACGAGCAGCTGGACCGCTTCCTCTCCGGATGCACGGAGCAGAAGGTCCTCAACCCCGCGGGTTGCCCCATGGGTTATGACACGGTGAACCGGATTCCGCCGGAGTCGATCACCTGGTCCATGGCCGGCGACCCCCGGGCCAGCGTGCACGAGCTGCCTGCCGAGGGCGACGATCCCACGGCGGTGGCACCACTGGAGGCGGAGGCCATCCTGTCCCTGAGCGAGATCGACCTGGTGACCGGGGAACAGCACACGGTCGAGCACCGCGAACCGTTCACGCTGGAGGCCGACCTCACCGTCACCCCGGACTCGGTGCGCTACACGCCGAACGTTCCCTGACGCCGGCGGGCACCCCGGCGGGCACACCGACAGGAAACGACAGGTAGACGCCGGCAAAACAACGGGACCGCACCTCTTCCCCGGGACTTTCGACGCCGCTACGGTGGTCGCACCAGATGCGCATGACGGAACGGTGTTCATGATGCGCAACGTCTGGCGAGGCGGTCCGGCCGTCGCCGCGGCAGCCTCCCCGCCGCCCACAGCGCCCAGAGGATGAACCCATGCAGAACACCCACCCCAACGTCCCCTCGATTGACCAAGAGGACCGCACCGTCCCGATCAACCTCCGGCAGTCCGGTCCGACCCCGGTCCAGATGCTGATCGACACCCGCGTCCGCAAATCGCCCTATTGGCATCTGTCCATGGAGGCCGGCTGCTGGCGGGCCTCCGTCTACAACCGTATGTACCACCCGCGCGGCTACGTCCGGCCGGAGGACGGCGGGATGATGGCCGAGTACGACTCGCTCGTGAACCACGTGACCCTGTGGAACGTGGCGGTGGAACGCCAGATCCGGGTCCAGGGTCCCGGCGCCGAGGACTTCGTGAACTTCGTCATCACCCGTGACGCCACCCGGATCCCCGTCATGCACGCCCGCTACGTGATCCTCTGCAATGAGCACGGCGGGATCCTCAACGATCCCGTCCTGCTCCGCGTGGCCGAGGACGAGTTCTGGTTCAGCCTCTCGGACTCCGATCTGCTGTTCTGGCTCCAGGGCGTCAACGTCGGCCGCCGGTTCGACGTGGACATCCGTGAGATCGACGTCTCCCCGGTGCAGATCCAGGGTCCCAAGTCGGTGGACCTGATGGCCGACCTCTTCGGCCCGGCCGTGGCCGAACTGCCGCCCTACGGACTGCTGGCCGGTGACGTGGGCGGCTGCCCCGTCATCGTCTCCCAGACCGGTTTCAGCGGGGAGAAGGGCTACGAGATCTACCTGAAGGACTCCACGCTGCACGCCGAGACCCTGTGGAACACGGTCCTGGAGGCCGGCAAGCCCCACCAGCTGGCCGTCGTCGCCCCGGCGCACCACCGCCGGATCGCAGCCGGGATCCTGTCCTGGGGCCAGGACATGGACCAGGAGACCCTGCCCTTCCAGGCCAACCTCGGCTACCAGGTCCCCCGGCAGAAGGCCGCGGACTACATCGGCAAGGCTGCCCTGGAGGAGGCCCGGCGCCAGCTCGAAGCCGGCACCCCGCCCTACACCCACCAGCTGGTGGGTCTGCGGCTGGGTGGCAAGCCCATCGAGGACTATGCGCCGGACTTCTGGCTCATCAGCCCCACGCACGACGGCGGTCCGGGCGAGCCGGTCGGCTACGTCACCTCCCCCTGGTTCTCGCCGGAGCTCGGCCAGAACATCGCCATGGGCTATGTGCCGGTGGACTTCACCGGGGTGGGGACCCAGCTGTGGGTCCAGCTGCCGGACGAGTACTCCGATGTCCCCGGCAGCCCCGTGGCCGCCGAGGTGGTCGAGGTCCCCTTCCGGCCCTCCGTCAACCCGAATCAGCGCGAGATCCTCCGCCAGCGGGGGCTGGATGCCGCCGTTTGAGGATGAGGGCGGTGTCCGGCCCGGGCCGGACACCGCCGAGGTCACGGAGGTCAACGTGGCCTCCCCAGCCGTCGCCGCGGAAATCGCCACGGAGGTCAGCGAGAACGGAGGTGGCGCCTCCGGGGTGCAGTCCGTGGACCGGGCCGCCACCGTCCTGCAGATCCTCGCCCGGGAAGGACGGGCCGGGGTCAGCGAGATCGCTGCGGAGATGGGGATCCACAAGTCCACGGCGTCCCGCCTGCTCGGGGCCCTGGTGGCCCGGGAACTGGTGCAGCAGGACCGGGACCGGGGCAAGTACCAGTTGGGCTTCGGCATCCTGCGCCTGGCCGCCGCGATCCCGGGGCGGCTGAACCTCGTCCAGGAGGCCGGCCCCCTGCTGCAGGACCTCGCCACCGCGGTGAAGGAGACCGTGAACCTGGCCGTGCTCCGCTCCGGCTACGCCGTCAACGTGGACCAGGCCCTCGGCCCGTCCACGCTGGCCACGCAGGACTGGATCGGCAGCCTGACGCCATTGCACGCCACGGCCTCCGGCAAGGTGCTGCTGGCGGCCCTGTCCACGGAGGACCGCCGGCAACTGCTGCAGGGCACCCGCCTGCCGCGGTTCACCTCCCGGACCATCACGTCACGGGCCAAGCTCGAGGAGGAGTTGCTGCAGGCGGCGCACGCCGGGCACGCCGTGACCCGGGAGGAGTACGAGATCGGGCTGTCCTCGGTGGCCGTCCCGGTCCGCGACCACCGGGGCGCGGTGATCGCGAGCATCAGCGTGTCCGGCCCGGCCTTCCGGTTCTCCCCCGACGGCGATCCCTCGGTGCTGGAGGCCCTGCACCGGACCGGCCTGGCCGCCAGCCAGCGGATGGGGTACTCGGCCGGCTGACCCGGCCTCACCCGCGGAGCCGGGTCCCCTCCGGGTCCACCAGGGGCTCGGCGTTGATCGTGGCGGGCACCATCCGGTCGAAGTACCGGATCTCGACGGCGTCCCCCACCTCCAGCTCCCCGGGCAGCCAGGCATAGGCGAGGGGACGATGCACGGTGTATCCGTAGGCCGCGCTAGTGGTGTAGCCGACGGGGTGGCCGCCGGAGAAGACCGGCTCGGAGCCCAGGACCACCGTGGTGGCGTCATCCACCGTGAGGCAGCGCAACCGGGGCCGTGCGGCCAGCTCCTGACCGCGGAGCCGTTCCACGGCCTCCCGGCCGACGTACCCCTCCTTGGCCGCCCGGACCGCGAAGCCGAGTCCGGCCTGGAACGGGTCATGTCCGGTGTCCATGTCGGCCCCCCAGGCCCGGTACCCCTTCTCCAGCCGCAGGCTGTTGAACGCCCCCCGCCCGGCGGCCACCGCCCCGAGGCCGCGTCCGGCCTCCCAGAGGGCGTCCCACAGGGCGAGACCGTCAGCGGCATCGGCGTAGATCTCCCAACCCAGTTCGCCCACATAGGAGACCCGGAGCAGGCGGACCTCGATCCCGGCGATCGAGGTGCGGGCCATCCGGAAGTAGCGCAGACCGTCGTCGGACAGGTCCTGGGCCGTCAGCGGCTGGACGAGGTCCCGGGCGTGCGGCCCCCAGACGCCGATGCAGCAGGTGCGGTCCGTGATGTCCTCCACCCGCACCGTGCCGTCCGCCCAGTCCGCCGCCTGCTGCTCGAGGTACCGGGCGTCGATCCCGCCGTTGGCCCCGAGCTGGAACACGTCCTCGGCCACCCGGGCCACGGTGATGTCGCTGCGGATGCCGCCGGCCTCGTCCAGCATCAGGGTGTAGGTGACGGCGCCGACGCGCTTGTCCATGGGCGTGGTGGTCACCCGCTCCAGCAGGCCCAGGGCCCCTGGACCGGAGACCTCCAGGCGCTTCAGCGAGCACAGGTCATACAGTCCCACGGCGGTGCGGGTGGCGTGGGCCTCCGCCGCGGAGATCGGAGAGTCGAAGCGGCCGGCCCAGGAGTCCCGTTCCGGGGGCCGCCAGTCCGCGGGCAGCTCCTCCAGCAGGGGCCGGTTGGCCTCGAACCAGTGCGGGCGCTCCCAGCCGCCGGACTCCAGGAAGACGGCCCTGAGCTCCACCTGGCGGGCGTGGAACGGGGCCAGCCGCAGGTCTCTCGGGGAGAGCCGCGGCTCCAGCGGATGCTTGATGTCATAGACCTCCACGAAGGCCTGCTGCGCGGTCTCCAGAACGTAGTCCGGCTCCAGTTGCACCCGTTCGAACCGGGCCAGGTCCAGCTCGCGCAGGTCCGTCTCCGGCTGCCCGTCCACGAGCAGCTCGGCCACGGCCTTGGCGACGCCGGCCGAATGCGTCACCCACACGGCCTCCGCCAGGTAGAAGCCCCGCAGCTCCCTCGACTCCCCCACGAGCGAGCCGCCGTCCGGGGTGAAGGAGAAGATCCCGTTGAAGCCGTCCTGCAGGGTGGTCTCCCGCAGCGCCGGCAGCAGCAGCCGGGACTGCTCCCACGGCCCCTCGAAGTCCTCCGGGGTGAACGCCAGTTTGGACGGCATGCTCCCGCTCGGGCCGCCCGGCCCCTCAAGGTCCGGCAGCTCGTCATAGCGGGCGGGCATCGGCCGGTGCGCGTAGGACCCGATCCCGATCCGGTTCCCGACCTGCCGGAAGTACAGGTCCTCGCCCTGGTGCCGCAGCATCGGCAGGCGCGCGGTGTTCCCGGTCCCGACGACGGCGCCCTCCGCTGGGGTGCCCCGGTCACCGCGCGGTTCGCTCCCGGCGCCCTCGGTCCTACCAGCCCCACCGGCCCCCCTGGCCGTCCAGGCCGTCCAGGCCGCCAGGGCGGGCACCTCGGTGGTGGTCACGTACTGGTGCGCCAGGGGCACCAGTGGCACCGGCACCCCGGCCAGCTCACCGACCTGCGGCCCCCAGAACCCGGCGGCGTTGACCACCACGTCTGCACCGAAGACCGAGTCCCCGGCGCGCACCCCGGTGACGCGGCCGGCGTCGTGCTGGATGGCGGTGACGGGGACGCGTTCGAGGAAGCGGGCCCCGCGGGCCTCGGCGCGGGCGCGGAGCAGCTCGACGGCCAGGACGGAGGAGGCCAGGCCGTCGGTGGACAGGTGGAGGGCGCCGAGGATGCGGTCGGCCTCCAGCAGCGGGTGCAGGGCGGCCGCCGATTCCGGGTCCAGCACCGTGGCCTCCAGCCCCCAGGCCACAGCGAAGTTGGCGCGGCGGTGCAGTTCGGCGAGGCGTTCGGCAGTGGTGGCCACCTCGAGGCCGCCGACCGGGTTGAACGCGGATTCCCCGGTACGGGGGTGGATCAGCGAGGCGAGCTTGGTCCGGGTGTAGGCGGCCAACCGGGTCATGGCCCGGGAGGGGTTGGTCTGGAAGACGAGCCCCGGGGCATGGGACGTGGAGCCGCCGGTGAGCGGGATCGGCCCCCGGTCCAGGACGGTGACGTCCGCCCAGCCGCGCGCGGTGAGCTCATCGGCCAGGTTCGCACCGACGATCCCGGCGCCGATGATGACGACCCGGGGGGACTTCGAGAGTGTGTTCATGTTCCGCATCCCTCAACAGCGTTCACGTACTGCAACCGTGAACCCCCGGTGAGGGATGCGTCAAGGAATCCCGGCGCGGAGGCCGGGAGCGATTTACGGGGAGGGATTCAGTGGGCGCCGCGGTCGGACAGCGACTTGCCCCAGGCCTCGATGGCCTCCCAATTGCGGAAATCACCGTACTGGCCCTTGACCAGCTTGATGCTCAGCTTGTCCAGGAAGCCGAGCTTCTCCTCCGTCAGGGCGCCGCGCAGGTAGGCGGTGTCCCGGGGCCCGTAGGAATCGATGGTGGCCTGCAGGCGCGGGTTGATCGAGGGCGCGGCGCCGGAGGCGAGGATGAACAGGGACTTGTCCGCCAGCTCGGCCCGGTGGGTGTCCAGGAACGCCTTGCCGGTCTTGTCCAGCGCATCACGGTAGATCGGCAGGGCCACCACCACGGCCTCGACCGTCGCGAGCCACTTCGGGGCGTCCTTCGGGTGCTCCACCACGGTGGTCACGCCCTTGTTCACGCGCAGGACCTTGGCAATCCGTTCGGCGATCTCTCGGGTGGATCCGTGCTGTGAGGAGGCTACAACCAGGGTGGTCATGGGACATCTGCCGCCTTCGGGTGTCGGGTGCGGTGCTGGCGCTTGTCAGTGTATCCCGCGCAGGTCCAGGTCCAGACGGGTCTCCGGAACCGGACCGGATGCAGCGGGGCCGGTCTCGGTCGATGCCGCGGACTCAGTCGTGGTCTCCTTTGCGCCGGCTCCGGCGTGCACCGTCACCGGGATGCCCCAGTCCTGCTGGTAGAGGTGGCAGGCGGCGTGGTCCGGAATCGGCTGGCCCGCCTCGCCGTCGCAGGAGGCGGCGCGCGCGGTGATGTGCAGGACGCCCTCGGCCACCTCCGGGTTGATCCGCAGGGTGCGGTGCAGTCCGGTGGAGGTGCCCTCGCCGCCCAGGAGCAGGTTCTCCGGGGAGGAGGAGATCTTCAGCTGCGTGGGGTCGCCCCAGCGGTCGTCCAGCTTCTGCCCGGTGGGGGCGGCGAAGGACACGGCCAGCTCCACGTCCCCGGCGGCGATGGCGGTCCGGGGACGCTGGGTCTGCAGCGCGCCCTCGTCCACCTGCAGGTACTCGTCCGGCACGGACAGCCGCACCAGCTGGTGGGCGTTGGTCTCCACCACCACGATCGAGGCGGGGTTCCCGTCGGCGTCGGGTTCGACCAGGATGTCCGAGGGCTCCTTCAGGCCGCGGGCCACGGTGGACACCTCGGCCTCGGTGGCGCGGCCATCAGCGGCCACCCCGGCCGGGGCGTACCGGCGGATGGCCCCGTTGTAGGTGTCCGCCACCAGCACGGAGCCGTCCGGCAGTGCGGCCACGCCCAGCGGGTGCTGGAAGCGGGCCTGCTCGGCGGCCCCGTCGCGGAAGCCGAAGTCGAACAGGCCGGTCCCGACGGCGGAGCTCACCTGGCGCTCCCGCGCTTCCGCGCCGGTGGCCGGGGTGATGGAGCGCAGGGCGGAGGACTCGGAGTCGGCGAGCCAGAGGGTGCCGTCGGCGGACTCGGCCAGCCCGGAGGTCTGGGCGAACCAGGCCTCGGCGGGCCCCCCGTCCTCGAGGCCCTCCAGTCCGGTGCCGGCGTAGACCGCCAGGTCCCCGGTGCGCGGATCGAAGCTGAAGATCTGATGGGTGCCGGCCATGGCCACGATGAGGGTGTCCTCGGTGGTGGACCAGAGCACGTCCCACGGGCTGGACAGGGAGGTCTGCAGCGGGTCGGTGCCGAAGGGCTCGAGGGAGACGGCCGCCTCTCCGTCGGCGGCGTCGGGATCGGCTGCGGCGCGGGCACGCTCCGGGTCGATCAGCCGCTGCACACCGTTGCCGGCCAAGGTCCGGACGGAGCCGTCGGCCAGTGACAGGCCGCGCAACCGGTGGTTGACGGTGTCCGCCACCACCACGTCGTAGCCCACCGCGGTGGCGACGTCCTCGGGCAGCAGGGTCAGCCCCTGGGGCTCGTTGAAGAGAGCCGCCTCCGGGCCACCGTCCGTGATCCCCTTGGTGCCCTCCCCGATGGTGCGCAGCACGGTGGTCAGGTCCTCGGCCAGCTCCACGAGACGGTGGTGGCCGGTGTCCGCCACCAGGAACGTGCCCGGCTGCGAGCCACGGGCTCCCAGGGCGATGGCCTTGCCGGGGAACTTCAGGTCCCGGGCCACCGGTTCTGGCGGGACGTAGGGGCCGTTGCCGCGGTGCAGTGTCCCCTTGGCCTCGTGCTCGGCCACCAGCTCGTCGACGAGGGAGGTCAACCCGGCCACATGGCCCTCGCCGGAGAGGTGGGCGGCGATGTACCCCTCGGGGTCCACCACCACCAGGGTGGGCCAGGCACGGGCCGAGTAGGCCTGCCAGGTGGTGAGGGTCGGATCGTCCAGCACGGGGTGCTGGACGTCATAGCGTTCCACGGCGGCGGCGAGCGCGTCCGGGTCCGCCTCGTGGTCGAACTTGGGCGAGTGCACCCCTACGGTCACGAGCACGTCATGGAACTCCGCCTCCAGGGGCCGCAGTTCGTCGAGTACGTGCAGGCAATTGACACAGCAGAAGGACCAGAAGTCCAGGATCACGATCTTGCCGCGCAGGGACTCCAGGTCCAGCGCCGTGCCGCCGGTGTTCAGCCAGTTGCGGCCGACGAGCTCGGAGGCGCGGACGCGGGACGAGGCCCGCGGGGTGATGACGGCCGGAGCGGCATCAACGGGGGCTGCTGTGGTGACCGGCTGGTCGGCAGAGGTGCTCATGGGCTCCATTCTCGCCCCGGTCTCACCCCGGTGGCCAACGCGTGAAGTCATACAACGCCCACGGCTGAATCCACGACTGGCGGCTACCTCGTCTGCCGGGCTCGCCACCGGGTGTCCCGAGTTCAGCCGTGGAGATCTTCCGCGCGGGCACGCGACTCTAGGGAGCCGATCAGGCGATGCACAGAAGCAGCACCTGAACATCGGGAGAATACGGACGTTTGATCGTTACCTTGACGCCACCTGAGTGCTACCTCTTGGTCCGGAAAACGCCCTCGATGCCGCGTGTCACGGGGCTTTTGAGGACTTTCCCTCCGGTTGCACTGTTCTTCACCGCACCGTGACAACACCGACACCACCGCTTTCTAGTCTCGAGAACGGCACGGAGGGGGTGCCCATCGATCCGGCGGATCCTTCGCCTTCTGGTCGTCTTCTCCCGGATTCCGGGAACACCGCTCCGCGCCGCACCCTGTCCGCTTTCGACTCAAGTCATCCACGCTCGACATCACTTCACCTTCGATTCCACGATGGAGATCTCCATGCGCAAGAACACCCTGCACCGCGGTGCTGCGGGACTGCTGGCAGCGGCCGTGGTGGCCGGCGCCGGCATGGCCCCGGTGCACGCCGATCAGGCGGATGAGCAGTCCGGCCCCAAGAACGTGATCTACATGATCGGTGACGGCATGGGCTACAACCACGTCGCCGCCACCAACTTCTTCGAGACCGGCCAGTCGCAGTACCAGATCGACCGGAACGCCGAGACCGGCGAGACCACCGCCCATGAGGGCGAGCCGGTCCAGGTCTACGAGCAGGACGACTTCAACCTCGTGGGCCAGACCCACTACCCGGTCAACTCGGGCTACGACCCAGAAAAAGCCTGGAGCGACTTTGACTACGTGAACCACGGCGTGACTGATTCGGCCGCCTCCGGCACCGCGATGGCCACCGGTCAGAAGACGGTCAACGGCCGGATCAACCTGGACGCTGACGGCAACCATCTCAAGACCATCTCCGAGCAGGCCCACGAGGTGGGCAAGTCCGCCGGCGTCGTGTCCTCGGTGCAGTACAACCACGCCACCCCGGCCTCCTTTGCGGCCCACAACATCGACCGCAACAACTACCTGGAGATCGGCACCGAGATGATCGACGCCGAGTACCTGGACGTCATCATGGGCGCCGGCCACCCGATGTACGACGACAACGGCGAACAGCGCGATCCCGTGTACAACCACATCAGCGAAGAGGACTACCAGCGCGTTGCGGGCGGCGAGACGGACTGGGACTTCATGGACACCCAGGCCGATTTCGAGGCCCTGGCGAACGGCGAGGTGGAAACGGACCAGGTCTTCGGCCTGGCCCCCGTCGCCACCACGCTGCAGCAGGCCCGCGAGGGCGAGGGCGAGCTGCCCGGCGAGGCCCCGTTCAACGAGAACGTACCCGATCTGCCGACCATGACCGAGGGTGCCCTCAACGTCCTGGGCCAGGACGAGGACGGCTTCTCCGTGATGATCGAGGGCGGTGCCATCGACTGGACCGGCCACGACAACGACTCGGTCCGGAACATCGAGGAGACCCAGGACTTCAACGCCTCCGTGGAGGCCGCCGTGAAGTGGGTGGAGGAGAACTCGAACTGGGAGGAAACCCTCCTGGTCGTCACCGCCGATCACGAAACCGGCTACCTCTCCGGTGTGGATTCCGATCCCGACTTCACCTCCATCGCCGGTGAGACCGGGCAGGTGCCGGACCAGGACTGGTACTCCGGCAACCACACCAACCACCTGGTCCCGGTCTACTTCCGTGGCGCGGGCTCCGAGCAGATCATGGAGCGCGCCACCGGCGAGGACCCCGTCCGCGGTTCCTACATCGACCACACCGACGTCGCCGATCTGTTGATCAATGACTTCTGGGCCACCAGAGACGGGGAGCCGTCCGAGGGGGACATCCCGGTGGAGGCCGAGGTCCCCGGCCTGCCAGGCGAGGGCGAGGATCCGCAGGAGCCAGGCAGCCTGGCCCTGTCCATCGCCCCGGGCACCGCAGCCCTCGGCGAGCAGCGCAACGCTGGTGACCGCCTGCGCCTGTCCGGCGAGCTGCCGGCTCTTTCCGTGACGGACACCCGCGCCGAGGCCGAGGGCTGGACCGTCTCCGGGCAGTCCTCAGAGCTGGCCGATGGCGAGGCCACTGTTGAGGCCTCCTACCTGGGCTGGTCACCGCACCTGATCGAGTCCACCAACGGCGCCACGGTCGGCGAGCGGGTTCAGACCCAGCTCTCCGGTGGCGAGGGCCTGGCTGCCCCGGCCACCCTCGGATCGGCCGACGCCGAGAACCGCCTCGGCACCACCGAGCTGAGTGCAGACCTGGAGCTCGAGCTTCCCGTGGACACGGAGGCCGGCAGCTACCAGGGCGCCGTCTCCATGTCCCTGTTCCCGGTCGACTGATCGGCTGAACAACAGACCGCCGTTTCACGAGGTGGCCGGTGCGAATCCCCGCACCGGCCACCGCCGGCCCTCACGGGTCATCTGGGGCATCACCGGAAATCAAGTTCGCAACGACACCAAGAACGGAAGTCGCATCACCATGAACTCGACACCCTCTGCCCGTCAGACAACGAAGCAGGACATCCTGTTGAGGCGCTCGGTCGCCATTGCGGCCGGCCTCACCCTCGTTACCACCGGCGGCATCGTCGCCCCCGCCGTGGCGGCCCCGTCCCAGGCGGCGGACACCTACGCCGCCGCGGACACCGCCCAGACATCCGCCGAGGACGCCGGCACCGCCTGGGACGAGCAGGCCTACCGCGGCTCCGTCCACGTGGAGCCCGGCTCCGGCGCCGCCGAGGACACCCTCGACGGTACGGTCTTCGACGATCTGGACCAGGACTCCCGCCAGGACTCCGATGAGCCCGGTATCGAGGGCGTACAGGTCTCCAACGGCCGGGACATCGTCACCACGGATGCCGAGGGCGACTACGAGCTGCCGGCCTTCGACCACATGACCGTCCACGTGACCCAGCCGTCCGGCTACCAGGTGCCGATGGACGATGACAATGTGGCGCAGTTCTTCTACAACCACTCCCCGGAGGGCTCCCCGGATCTGCGCTATGGCGGCATCGAACCGACTGGCCCGCTGCCCGAGGCGGTGAATTTCCCGCTGTCCGCCTCCGAGGCCACCGCGTCCTCCGAACAGCACTGCGTGATCGGCGGCGACATCCAGACCTATGACAAGAACGAGGTGGAGTACGCCCGTGCCGGCGCCTTCGCCGATCTGGCCCAGCGCGACGACTACGCCGGCTGCGGCGCCCTGTTCGTCGGGGACAATGTGGGCGACGACCTGTCCCTGTACCCGGACGTCAAGGACCTCGCCTCGATGCTCAACGGTCCCGCGCGCTTCCTGCCCGGCAACCATGACCTCGACTTCGATGCACTGGAGGGAAAGCACGAGTTCGACACCTACCGCTCGCACTTCGGCCCGGAGTACTACTCCTACGATGCCGGTGACACCCACGTGGTCACCCTGAGCAACATCCAGTACCCCACGCAGGTCCCGGCCGCGAAGGGCGACTACACCGAGGGGATCGACGAGCAGCAGATGGAGTGGCTGCGCCAGGACATCGCCAACACCCCGGCGGACAAGGCCATCGTCATCGCCTCCCACGCGCCCCTGGCCGACTTCCAGGACACGCAGGAGCGAGTCGACGGGATGCCGTACCTCCAGGAGATCTACGAGATCCTCGAAGGCCGTGAGGTCACCGCGGTGTCCGGCCACATGCACCGCACCGAGAACCTCCGCGAGGGCGACCGCCTGGCCGCCTGGGAGAACCTCTTCGGCGAGCAGGGCCTCCCGTTCACCCACCTGACCGTGGGCGCGATCTCCGGCGACTGGTATTCCGGCCGCCAGCTCGAGGGCGGCTACCCCACCGCACTCCAGGGTGACGGCGGCGTCCCCGGGGTCGTGACTTTGGACATCGACGGCACCGAGGTCGTCGACCGCTTCACCCGCACCAACGGTGACAACGAGGACCAGATGTCCCTGTCCCTCAACACCCCGGCCTACCGCGAGTGGTACGAGGCCAACATCGAGAACGGCGGCGAGGCCGAGGAGCTGGAGAACCCGAACGCCGTTCCGGCCGAGGACCTGGGCGAGACCTGGCTGACCACCAACTTCTGGATGGGGTCCACCGGCTCGACCGTGGAGGTCTCGGTGGACGGTGGCGAGCCGGCCGAAGCGGAGCGCACCCAGCAGATGCTGGGCGAGGAGCGCCTCACTGGCGCCGAGGTCTCAGACCCGGCCGCGGTGCAGGAGCAGCTGGTCCACGGGGGCAGCCCGGCCAACAGCTCGATGCACATCTGGCGCCTGCCGCTGCCTGCCGATCTGGAGGCGGGTGAGCACACCGCCGAGGTGACCGCCACGGACGTGCACGGCCGCGAGTTCACCGAGACCCTGAGCTTCACCGTCGGCGGGTCCGAGGGCGGCGAGTCCGGCGGGGACATCCCGGTCGAGGCCGAGGTCCCCGGTCTGCCCGGTGACGGTGGCAACGGCGAGGACGGCGCCCTGGTGATGTCCGTGACCCCGGGCAGCGCCGAGCTGCAGGACGCCGAGACCGCCGGAGACCGCGTGGCAGTGGCCGGCGTTCTGCCGACCGTTGCCGTGACCGACACCCGCGCCGAGGGCAAGGGTTGGGAGCTCTCCGGCCAGGCCGGCGACCTCAGCGCCGGCGAGGCCGAGATCACGGCCTCACATCTCGGCTGGAGCCCGGCCGTGGTCTCTTCCACGGGGGGTGCCACCGCCGGCGAGCCGGTGGACACGGAGCTCTCCGGCGGCACCGGCCTGGCTGAGCCCGCACTGCTGGGTGCCGGCGACGCCGAGACCCGCCGGGGCACCTCTGAGTTCGGCGCTGATCTCCTGCTGGAGGTCCCGGTGGACACCGAGGAGGGCTCCTACAGCGGGAACCTGTCCATGTCCCTCTTCCCGATCGACTGATCACCGCATCTCCGCCGCACGACGCCGGCCGGGACCTTCCGCAGGGGAGGTTCCGGCCGGCGTCGGGCACCGGGGCCGACGAAGCGGCCCTCCCTGAACCGCCTCCGACCCGACCGAACGGCCCGTCATGACTCTCCCAGCCCCCACCCACTCGACTCGCCGCCACCCCCTCCGTGCCAGGATCGCCCGCGCCTTCGGCGCCGCCTCCGCTGCCGCCGCGCTGACCGCCACCCTGACCGGCGCGGCCCAGCCGGACATGCCGTCGGATGAATCGGGCGTCGACTCGGGCCGTTCCACCACCGGTGAGGAGGTCGTGTGGTCGCTGACCCCCACGTCCGGGAGCGACGGCGAGGACGCCGGCGGGGACCGGGTCTCCTTCCGCTTCGAGGTGGACCCCGGGCAGAGTGTCGAGGACGCCGTGGAACTGACGAATCACACCAACCGGGAGATCACCTACGATCTGACGGCCTCGGACGGCGTCGTCGGTTCCACCGGCGCCTTCGACATGTTGCCGCCCAGCGTGGAGTCCGAGCGCACCGGGACCTGGATCGAGCTGGTGGAGGATTCCGTCACCGTCCCCGCCGGCGAGTCCGTCGAGGTTCCCTTCACCCTGACCGTGCCGGAGAGCGCCACCCCGGGCGACCACCCCGGCGGGATCGCCGCCTCGGTCAGCCCCGAGGACGCTGCCGGCGATCAGGTCTCCACCGTGGCCCGGGTAGGCGCGCGCGTCCACTTGCGGGTGGCCGGCGAGATCAAACCCGTGATCGGGCTGACGGACCTGCAGCTGGACTACGAACAGAACTGGAACCCCTTCGCCCCGGGGACCCTCACCGCCCGGTGGACCACCGAGAACCCCGGCAATGTCCGGCTCGGCTCAGCCCAGGACCTCACGGTGGGCGGACCCTTCGGCTGGTTCGCCCAGACCGAGCCTGCCACGGAGATCCGCGAGCTGCTGCCCGGCCAGGTGGTCGAGCTGGAGATGTCCACGGAGGCCTGGCCGCTCTTCGTGGACGGCGCCGAGGTGATCTCGACTCCCTCCGTGGTCGGCGAGGACGAGGTGGAGGCGGAGCTGGAGCGGACGGCGGTCACCGGCACCACCATGGCCCTGCCGATCCCCCAACTCATCCTCCTCGCCCTGCTCGTCCTGCTCGTCTGGTGGCTGGCCACCCGGCGACGCCGGCGCAAGGCCGCTTTCGCGGCCGCCGTGGAGAAAGCCGCGCAGAAGAAGGCCACCCAGCAGCCAGCAGCGGATACGCCGACGGACGAGGGGGATCAGACGGACCAGGCACTCGAGGGGTCCTCGGAGCAGGCCTCAGAGCCGCCCCGCGAGAGCGTGTCCTAGCCCGTCCTGGGGCCGGGTTACTCCTCGTGACCCTGGTCCCGGCTCATCTGGCCGTCGGCGGGCGGCGTCTCCCCCGGCGGCACGCTGCCACCCCGGTCCAGACCGGTGACATTCTCCTCCGCCGGGTCCGGGTTCGCGGACTCGGCCTGCTCCTCGGAGTACGTGTCACCGTCCTCCTCGGCCGGCTTCCCCGGCTGGTTGGCGGCACCGGTGACCCCGCGCTGAGGCTGCTGGGTGCCCTGCCGGTCGAGTTCGCTGGTCTCCGTGTCCCGAAAGCTGTCATCGGGTTGTGGCTGGGTCTCGCTCACGGTGTGCTCCTTCGGGTTGCTGGTGAGTCGCTGCCTGCGGCCATCCTGGCAGCACCCCCGGCGCTACGTGAACCCCTGTGCGCCCCGCCTGAACCCCTGTGACCTCCGTGAGGTTCAGAGCGCCCCCTCGGCGGAGGCCAGGATCTGCTCGGCGATGGCGGTGAACTCCTCGCCTGCCACCTCCGAGCCGCCGATGAAGGAGACCATGACCACGTGCTCGGCAGTCTGTCCGATCAGCACGTGGGCCGTGGTCTCCGCGCCTCCGCCGGCCGGGGTGCGGGTCCACACCAGGCCGGAGTCCACTCCTTCTCCCTCCGATGCGGAGGTCCGGGCGGTGAAGTCGAACGTGGACTGCTGGAGGTTCGCGTCCGTGACGGTCATCGTCAGCTCAGGACAGTCCGCCACGAGCCGCTCGACGTTGGCCAGGTGGTCCTCCACCACGCCGGCGTCCTCGAGGGAGGCGACCTCCACAGTGCCCGTCCCGGCGAACGTCTCAGAGCCGAAGTCCCGACGGGAGGCATCCGCCCCCGGCATCAGGATGGGCGACCAGTCCACCGCCGTCAGCGGGGACTTGCAGCTGGCCGGCTCCACCGTGGTGCCGGAGGAGTTCGTCTGCCGCAATCGGGCGTCCTCGCGCGTGGCGGCGATCTCGGTGTCCGTGGCAGAGACCTGGTTGGTGAATCCGAAGCTGGCGGCCCGCTCGGCGGCGGCGCCGACCGCGGCCTGGTCGGCCCGCGCGTCGGCGGCCTCTGTCTCCGAAGGGTCGGCGGAAGCCGTGCCCGACGCCGGCGACCCACCGTCCGCGCCCGCCCGGCCTTCCGCTCCTTCGCCGTTCTGACCGTCGGCCCCAGCGGTCGGCAGGGCGCTACCGGACGGATTCTCCGCGGTGATCCCGTGCGGGTTGGCGGGGACGCCGGCGTCGCTCCCGTCCTGGTCGCTGACGCCGCCCGAGCAACCGGCGAGGACGAGCATCCCGGCCAGTCCCAGGGCGGCCATCCGAGCACCCGGGCGGCGCAGCCGGCGGGAGCCGAGGATGGGCCGGTTGACCGGGGTGCGGCGGGGGGAACGGGTGGTCATCGGCGGGGCTCCTCGTTCTCGGCAAGTTCTTCGTACATGCGGTTCCAGGCCTTGAGCTCGGCCTCGTCGTTGAGGTCGGCCTTGCGGTCCAGCCGCTTGGTCTCCTTGGCGTCCGTACGGGACCACATCACGGCCACCGCAACGGCCATGAGCACCGTGGGCACCTCGCCGATCCCCCACATCACGGCGCCGCCGATCTGCTGGTCGGCGATGGCGGAGGGCCCCCAGTCGCGTCCCGTGGAACCGAACCAGGAGGCCTGGAGCAGGGATTCGGAGGAGGTCATGGCAACGCCGATGAACGCGTGGAACGCCATGGTGGCCAGCAGGATCACCAACCGGAGCGGGTAGAGCGCCTTGCGCGGCAGCGGGTCGATCCCGATCATCACCGAGGCGAAGATGTAGCCGGTCAGCAGGAAGTGCACGTTCATGAACTCGTGCCCGAGGTGCTCCTGGAGCGAGAAGCCGAAGAACGGCGTGTAGTAGAACACCAGGATCGAACCGGCGAAGTTCACGGCGGCCACCACCGGGTTGGTGATGAACCGACCGAAGGGCGAGTGCACGATCCACAGGATCCACTCGCGAGGGCCGCGGGTGCCGTCCGTGCGGCTGGGCAGGGAGCGCAGCGCCAGGGTGACGGGGGCGCCGAGCACCAGGAACATCGGCGAGATCATGGTCAGCGTCATGTGGGCCACCATGTGGGCACTGAACAACACCTGTCCGTAGATCGCCGGGGAGCCGGAGGTCACCCAGAACAGGATGGTCAGGCCGACCACGAAGGAGAGCGTGCGCAGCACGGGCCAGCGGTCGCCGCGGCGGTGGAGCCGGACGGTGGCGCGCACGTACCAGAGCACCAGGAACGCGATGATGGCGACCCACAGCCAGTCGAAGCGCCACTGCGTGAACCAGGTCTGGAAGGTCAGTTCCGGCGGCAGGTCGTAGCCGGTGAGGATGCGGGCCGGGGAGGCATCCGGGGCGATCTCCTCGGGGACGGGCGGAGAGGTGCGGGAGAGCACGGTGGCGAGCCCCATGATCGCCGCCATGATCGCCGCCTCCACCGCGATCAGCTGCCAGAGCAGGCGCTTGGCGGCCGCCGGCGGGGCGGTGGTGCCGGTGGCCAGCCGCGGGATGACCCACAGCCGGTGCATCAGGCCGATCAGGCCGAGCAGCACCGAACCCACGAGCTTGGCCAGCACCAGCACGCCGTAGGGACTGGCGAGCTGCTCCAGCGTGTTCATGCGGATGGCGGCGTTGACCACTCCGGACAGGACCACGGTGGCCAGCCCCAGCCCGGCCAGGAGCGAGTAGCGGCTGACCACGGTGTAGATCAGCGGTTCAGGACCCTGCCGGTGGGCGGAGGGCTTGCCACTGGCACCGTCCGGACCGTGCAGCTTCGGGGAGACCAGGGCCAGGACGATCAGCCCGCCGATCCAGACGACCACCCCGAGCAGGTGCAGGCCGATCGAGTTGACGGCCCCGTTGTGGTCATCCCCGGAGGCCGAGTGGCCGATGAGGGCCAGGGGCACGATGCCGACCAGGCCGAGCAGGGCGGTCCAGGCCAGGCCCACCGTGGAGCGGACGGCCAGGGCCAGCGAGGTGATGACGGCGGCCAGGACCGTCACCACGGTCCAGGCCTGGCCCACCGAGATGTCCTGCAGGTAGCCGACGAGGCCGGAGGTGAACGAGGCGCTGGGGTCCAGCGGCATGCCGGCGAGGTCCGAGTAGGACAGCACGAGAACGGCGAGGGCGGACAGCGTCCAGACCACGGAGGCCACGGTGGCCACCTGCATCAGCCGGGTGAAGGCCGGATGTTCGCCGCCTTCTCCGCTGTGAGCGCGCTGGCCCCGGGTGGGCGGCATGATGGCGCAGGCGAAGATCAACGCGCCGACGGCGGTGGGCATGGCCAGGTTGTTGACCATCTCGGCCACCGGCAGTCCCCAACGGGTCAGGGCCCCGGGGTCGGAGAGCTGGTCCACGGCCAGGATGCCCGTCCAGGCGGCGGCCAGCACCAGGGTGACCGCGCCGACGACGCCGGCCACGGGCCACAGCCACACCGGCGCGGAGGTGCCCCGCTCAGCGGTTGGGGAAGATTTCACAGTATCCATTCTCTCGCAGGTGGTTCCTGCCGGTGGCGGCCCGGGGCGGAGGTGCCCCGGGCCGCCCGGTGCAATGCAGTTGCACTACAGAGCGGTGCTCTGGCCGGTCAGCGGCCGCTGGTTCCCGAGTCGTTCGATCCTCCGTCGGGACCGTTGGTTCCTTCATCGCCATCGATACCGTCAGTTCCGTCAGTGCCGTTGCCGGTACCGCCTTGACGGCCAGTGGAGCCGGTGTCGATGGCCCTGGCCTTGCGGAACACCATCAGCATGGCGACCACGACGACGAGGACGCCGCCGATGGCCGCAGGCCAGACCCAGCCCGCGACGGGGGCGGCGGGTGCCTGGCTGTCCTCGGCAGTGGCCTCGCCGGACACCGGGTCGGTGGCCGCGGTGCCGGGCTCGGCGGTGGCCGCCGTGGTCGCCGTGGTCGCGGAATCCGTAGCATCCGCGACGGTGCCGGTGCCGGCATCACCCGGCGTGGCGTCCGAGGAGACCGGCGCGTCCGGGTTCGGCACCCCGCAGTCCTCCGGGGCGGCCGCTTCGGGTGCGTCAGGGTCCTCGAGGGTGAACTCGTACCCCTTCTCCTCGGAGTGTCCGTCTGAATACACGACCCGGTAGTCCACCGTGTATTCGCCGTTGGGCAGGCCCTCACACAGGGCGGCGGTGAGGTTCGGACCGGCGACCTGGGCTTCGCCGTCCTGCCACTGGTGGCCGTCCTCGTCGGTGACCGTCACGAGGTTCTGGATGCCCTGGCCGGTGGTCAGGCTCCCGGAGAATTCCAGGCCGATCTCGGCCGGGACCTCGAGGACGGCGGTGCCTGCCGCCGGGGTGGCCGACAGCAGCTGGTCATGCGCCGCCGCCGGGGTGGCCGTGGCCAAGGCGAGCAGCGCGGCGGCCGCGAGGGCTGCCGTGCCGGCGCCGAGGCCGCGGGCGCGCTGGGTGCGCAGGGGTCGTGCAGGGGTGATGGTTCTGTGAGTGTTCATGGTGTCCTTCACAGCCCGGGCCGAGAACGGCACCGGGCAGGGGTCTGCAAGATGGAGGGTGGAGTTTCCCCGGCCGGCGGATCAGTGGACGATCAGGCGGCCAGGGCGAACTCCGGCGGACCGCGCAGACGTTGCGATGCCAGCAGCACCTCATCAAGCCGGCGCGACACCCAGACGGCGCTGACGGCCACCCGACGGACGGGGACGGTCGGGATCCACCGGGCCAGCCGGGCGCCCGGGGACCGCAGGACGAGCCCGACGGCGAGTTCCGCCACCCGCGCCGCGAGCAGTTCCCCGCGGCGCAGGACCAGCACGGTCCCGACGGCGGCCAGCACGTGGGCGAGCACCATCGCCGTGGAGAGCGTGCTGAGGGCATCGTCGGCGACAGCAGGGACCGGCAGACCGGCCAGGGAGCCAGAGCCGAGATGGCCGGCATGGGCGGCAGAGCCGAGATGGCCGGCATGGGCGGCAGAGCCGAGATGGCCGGCATGGGCGGCAGAGCCGAGATGGCCGGCATGGGCGGCAGAGCCGAGATGGGCGGCATGGGCGGCAGAGCCGAGATGGCCTGCAGCCGACCTCAGCTCGCCGAGGGCGCCGGCGGCGGTGGGCACGGCGGCGATGGAGTAGAGCCAGTGGAAGAGCAGTTGGCTGGCGCCCACCCCGGAGGCCAGGCGCCACCAGGACAGCCGGCGCCCGGCCAGGGCGGTGCAGAGGGGTCCGGCCAGCGCGAGGGTGAGGATCCAGACGATCGGTGCCGGGCCGGCGTCGTGCAGGTGGCCTGGGCTGTGGCCGTGCGCGGGCAGATCAGCCGAGCGTGTGGCGACGGACGCAACGGTGTGTGATCCGGCGGCCCAGAGTGTGGCGACGACGGCGGCCGCCCAGCCGCGCAGCAACCGGGCGGGGCCACGCACGGGGGCGGGGTTGGGCACAGGGTAGCGAGCAGGGTGTGTGGCCACCGTGCACCTCCCTAGCGTCGAGCGCTTGGACCGTCCTCTATGCTACGCGGATTCTACCGGCTGTAGAAAACTGCGAGGCCGGGCTGCACGCCGGCCACGCGGTGCCGAGGGGTTAACCGACGAAGGCACCCCACCGAGTGGAGCGCCTTCGTCGATGGCCGGGTGGCCGGACCCGTGTGGGCCACGGCCGGGGCCGTCCTGGATCACTTGCCGGTGGCTGCGGCCTTCAGCTTGGAGCCAGCGGAGATCTTGACCGAGTGGCCGGCCGGGATCTGGATGGTCTCGCCGGTCTGCGGGTTGCGGCCGGTGCGGGCAGCGCGGTCGGTGCGCTCGACGGCGAGCCAGCCGGGGATGGTGACCTTCTCGCCCTTGGAGACCTGGGCGGAGAAGATCTCGAAGACGGCATCCAGCACGCCGTTCACGGCGGCCTGGGAGTTGCCGGTCTTCTCGGCGGCGGCGGCGACAAGTTCACTGCGGTTCATAGCCATGTGTCCTCCTGGACTTCGATGCTGGTTTCCCTTGGCCCGAACCGGTCAGATCCGGGCACGTGCTTCGAAAGCTACCACCCGGAAGCGCGGAAACACGCCATGGAAGCCTGCAAACACACGGATTCTGGGGGAATTCCCACAAATTTCCGCCTCCAAGGCCCCTGCCGGCGGCAAAGGGCCCTCTCCGCAGAGGAGAGGACCCTTCGTCTCGTGGGGCATGACCAGCGCGGCTCAGAGCCGCCTGGGGTGGTCCCGACTGGTCAGGAGGCGCGGTTCTGCAGGCGCTGCTTCAGCATCTCGCTGCCTTGGTCACCGGCCTTCCGGTTGTTCTCCTGGATCTTCCGGAACCAGTCCGCCAGCTCGGTATCACCGGCCTGTTCGGCATCGCGGGCGTAGGTCTCGGCCTGGAAGACCATCTTCAGGGACGCCTCCAGGACTGAGATCAGGTCGTAGTTGGGGTCCTTGACGGGGCTCTGGGGTTCGTTCGCCACGCTTTCCTCTCCTCCAGATGGGGTATCGGAATGCCAGTGCCGGCGGAGCCGGCAACTCCTGGCGTCTCCCACGCTAGGGGTGACCATATCCAGACTCAACCCTGCACGTTCGCCGCAGAGGGATGAAGACAAGAGGGGCTGAAAACGAGGGCTGAAAACGGCCGAAGGGGTGGCAGACCCTACGGTCTGCCACCCCTTCGGATGGTGTGCTTGGCGCCGGAAGGCGCCGTCACCGGGCCAGAGGCCGGCGGGTTGTCACCGGATAGACGTCACCAGGAGGACTTGGTGATGCCCGGCAGCTCGCCACGGTGGGCCATGTCGCGGAAGCGGACACGGGAGATGCCGAACTTCTGGAAGGTACCGCGCGGGCGGCCGTCGATGGCGTCGCGGTTGCGGACACGCACCGGGGAGGCGTTGCGGGGCAGCTTCTGCAGGCCCACGCGGGCGGCCTCGCGCGCTTCATCGGAAGCGTTCGGGTCGACCAGGGTCTTCTTCAGCTCCAGGCGCTTCTCGGCATAGCGGGCAACGATGACCTTACGCTGCTCATTCTTGGCAATCATGGACTTCTTGGCCATGCCTCAGCGCTCCTCTCGAAATTCGACGTGCTGGCGGGCAACCGGATCGTACTTCTTGAGCACGATGCGGTCCGGGGTGTTGCGGCGGTTCTTGCGGGTCACATAGGTGTACCCGGTGCCGGCGGTGGACTTCAGCTTGATGATGGGACGTACGTCCTTGTCCTTGGCCATGTCAGAGCTTCACTCCCTTGGCGAGCAGATCGGCGATGACGGCGTCGATACCGCGCACGTCAATGGTCTTGATGCCCTTGGCGGACAGGGTCAGCGTCACGTTGCGGCGCAGGGACGGAACCCAGTAGGTCTTCTTCTGGATGTTCGGGTCGAACCGGCGCTTGGTGCGACGGTGCGAGTGGGAAATGCTGTGGCCGAAACCTGGCCCAGCCCCGGTTACCTGGCAGTTTGCTGCCATGATCACTCCTCGTTGCAAGTAGTAGTAAAAGAACGGGCGGAACCCGTTGTGAAGCCTCCGGACGAACCGGGCGCTCCACGAGTCCCGCCACCAGTTGTGACACCGCGCTCTTACTGCGACTTTCCGAAGGGGTAACCAGGCTGGGTGAGATCCAACCGAAGTGCCCTATATCGCGGGGGAAGACGGTGAGTCCCCAGCTGCGCCGGTGAGGGCTGGCCGGGGATCCGGTTACGGGAAGCACGTTGTTTTCCGATGTCCTGGCGACCCCTGCGGAACACGGGCACACCACAACTCAACGCGGCTTAACGCCGTTCCATCTTAGGGCACAGTCCCGCATCGTTCAAACCGGACGGCTGACGCCGGTCAGCCGGGCAGGCGCTTGTCAGCCGTATCGAGGCAGTCAGGCAGGCTGAGGCCCGTCAGGCGGGCCGGGGCTTGTCGTTCGCCAGTGCCGGATCCCGGAAGACCCAGTGCTCCGGGTCCAGATGCGCGAGGATCTTGGAGCCGATCCGGCCCAGGTCGGCCAGGTCGCGGTCATCCAGGCTGTCCAGCAACCGCGCGCGCACGCTGGCCACGTGGTGGGGGGCCAGACGGACGATCTCGGCCATGCCCTCGTCCGTGATGACGGCCATGGTGACGCGGGCGTCCTCGCTCGAGGGGCTGCGCCGCATCAGGCCACGGCCTTCAAGCTTGCGGGCCACATGGGACAGCCGTGACAGGGAGGAGTTCGTGCGGGCGGCCAGCTCACTCATCGGCAACGCCTCGCCGCTCTCCGAGAGCATGGCCAGCACCTGGTACTCGAAGAAGCTGACAGTGCCCTCCACCTGAAGGTCTGCCTCCAGGGTGGGCATGAGCTGCATGTGGGTGGCCACGAGGGTCAGCCAGGCCCGGCGTTCCGCGGCGGACAGCCAGCGGACGCCGTCGACGCCGGTCTCTGCGGAGGACTCCGTGCCCCGGGCCGCCTGAACAGAATCTCTCACGGGGTCCATGATGCCATGGTGCCATTCCGCCAGCCGGGCCAGGCGCGCATCACGCCACGTGAACCGGCCATCTGTACGAACTCGTCCGCACGTGGTCGCATTGGCCCGCACACGCCCGCCGCCCCGTCGGATCAGGCATGCTGGTGGACAGGAGTGTCCCCGGACACATCAGGATTGCCACACCATGTGCCACACCAGTGCCACACCATGATGCCCGCCAGCCAGTACCAGGAGAGTCGATGACCATTCAGCCCGTGTCCCCTGACCCGTCCATCAGCGAAGACCTGCTGGCCGCCGGCCGCAAGGCCTACGACCTCGACCGCGAGCATGTGTTCCACTCGTGGAGCGCCCAGCGGACCATCACGCCGATGACGGTCGTCAAGACCGAGGGCCCCTATGTCTGGGACGGGCAGGGCCACCGGCTCATCGACTTCTCCTGCCAGCTGGTCAATACGAACATCGGCCACTCACACCCGAAGGTCGTGGCCGCCATCCAAGAGCAGGCCGCGGACATCGCCACCATCAACCCTGCCCACGTCAACGCCGCCCGGTCCGAGGCGGCCCGGCTCGTGGCGGACGTGGCACCCGGGGACCTGAACCACGTGTTCTTCACGAACGCCGGAGCGGATGCCGTGGAGCACGCCGTGCGGATGGCCCGGGTCCACACGGGCCGGCCCAAGGTACTGTCCGCCTACCGCGCGTACCACGGGGGCACGGACCTGGCCTTCGCCCTGACCGCCGACCCCCGGCGGAATCCCGTCGATACGGCGACGGCCGGCGTCGTCCATTTCATGCCCGCCTATCCGTACCGCAGCTACTTCCACTCGACCACCGAGCAGGAGGAGTCCGATCGCGCGCTCGCGCATCTGGAGCAGACCATCCTGCTCGAGGGGCCGCAGTCGATCGCGGCGGTGATCCTGGAGTCCGTCCCCGGCACGGCAGGGATCTACGTGCCGCCGGCGGGATATCTGCAGGGCGTGCGAGAGCTGACCCGCAAGTACGGCATCCTGTTCATCGCGGACGAGGTCATGGTGGGCTTCGGCCGCACCGGCCAGTGGTTCGCGGTCAACCACTGGGGTGTGGAGCCGGACCTGCTGACCTTCGCCAAGGGCGTGAACTCCGGCTACGTGCCACTCGGCGGCGTGGCCCTCTCGGACGCAGTCTACGAGACCTTTGCCGAGACGCCCTACCCGGGCGGGCTGACGTACTCCGGCCACCCGCTGGCCTGTGCCGCGGCCGTGGCCACGTTGAACGCGATGCAGGACGAGGGCATGGTGGCCAACGCGGCCCGGCTGGGTGAGGAGATCATCGGGCCACGCCTGCGGGAGATCCTCGACGCGCACCCCTCCGTGGGAGACGTCCGTGGCCTGGGCGCCTTCTGGGCCGTGGAGCTGGTGAAGAACCGGGAGACCAAGGAGCCCATGGCCGCCTATGGCGGGTCCTCCCCCGAGATGAACGAGCTCGTAGCCGAGTGCAAGAGGCTGGGGCTGCTGCCGTTCCAGAACATGAACCGCATCCACGTGGCCCCGCCCCTGAACGCCCCGGATGAGGTGGTGCGCCACGGACTGGACATCCTGGACCAGGCCCTGGCGGTCACCGACCGGTACGTCACCGGCTGAGCACGGGAGGCTCCCCACCGGGTGGCCCGGTGCGGGTCTGGCCGCCGGTCCGCGGCCCGGGGCGCAGCAGCGGCGGGAGCACCCCCATCAGCACCGCGATCACCAGGGCGGTGGCGCCGGTGATCCACCAGGCCACGTCCGTGGCCACCAGGACGTGGGCGATGAACGCCACGCAACCGGCCAGCAGCAGCCCCATGCCAGCCAGGCAGATCCGCACCACGCGGTCCCCGAGCGCCACGGTGCGGTTCTTGACGAGCCGGCCGAAGAAGCGCCGGTGGATCACCACGGGCAGCAGCATCAGGACGGTCAACAACACCGCCGTCACCAGCAGCGCCAGGTACCACCCCTGGAGATGGCTGGCCACCTCGGCGAACCGGGCCTGGAACGGCAACGTCATCAGGAACGCCGTGACGATCTGCGTTCCTGTCTGCATCACCCGCAGCTCCTGGAGCAGGTCACTCCAGTTGCGGTCCAGCTTCTCCGCCGGCGTCTCATGCCGGAGCGCCTCCTCCGGGGACGCGCTCTCACCGGCCGGCGCCGGGGATGCCTTCTCCCCGGCCGGCTCGGGGCCGTGCGCCGCACTGCTCACGGGATCTCCCAGCGCACCTCGTCAGGGGACTTGTCCTCACGCCAGCCCCGCCACGAGGCCTGGCGGACCCGGCCGGAACGGGTACGGCCGGCCAGGGACACCTCGCCCACCAGGGACGGGGTGACCCACCAGGCATCGGACCGGTCCTCGGCGGGCACGTCCGGCACGGGCGGGGTCTTGCGGGACAGTCGCCGCAACCGGGATTCGGTCTCGGCCAGCTGGGTCGCCGAGAAACCGGTACCCACCCGCCCGGCGTACCGCAGCTCACCCGCCTCGTCCGGCACGGCCACCAGCAGAGAGCCGATCCCGCCCGACCGGCCTCCCCTGCCCTCCCGGGCCCCGATGACCACGACCTCCTGGTGCTGTTGCAGCTTCAGCTTGATCCATGCGGAGCCGCGCCGCCCCGGCAGGTACAGGGAGTCCGTCCTCTTGGCGACCACGCCCTCGAGCCCGAGATCGCGGCTGGCCTGCTGGGCCCGGGCGAGCGTCCCGTGGTATCCCGGGGGCACGGACACCACGTCCCCCTTCCCGACGCCGGCCTCCAGCACCTCGCGACGCTCACCATAGGGGGTGCGCAGGAGCGAGCGGACCTGCCGCCCCGAGGCGCCCGGCGGCCCCAGCTGGAGGATGTCGAACACCAGATACCGTAACTCGACCCCCTCCGAATCCGCGGCGGCCCCGTCAGTCTGACCAGCCCGGGCGGACTGGCCGGTCCGGCCCCGCCGCCGCATCCCCCGGCTGGTGCGGCCGCTGACCTCCTGGAGCAGTCCGAAGTCCGGCCGGCCCTGGCCGTCCAGGGCCACCAGCTCCCCGTCGAGCACCGCCCCGCCACACTCCTCCGCGGGCCCGGTGAGCAGCTCGGTGAGTTCCTGCAGGGAGGGATAGTCGGCCGTCAGGTCCTTGCCGTTGCGGCTGGCCAGGACGACCTGCCCGGGCGACACCCCGGCCAGGAGGCGGTAGCCGTCCCACTTCATCTCGTAGGACCAGTCCTCGTCCGCGGTGAGGTCGGCGGGCTGACCGGAGGTGGCCAGCATCGGAGAAGGCAGGTCTGCCACCGTGAACGCGGCATCCTCCGAACCCTTCGCGGCAGATTTCGCGGTGGGCTTCTCGGTACGTTTCTCGGTGGGTTTGGCGGTGGTCTTCGAGGCGCGTTGTGCGGTGTTCGTCTCGGGCTGGTCCTGCATGAGGTGGAGCAGCCAGTTGTCCTCCCCGCCCATGCCAGGGGCGTTGATCAGGGCGTAGCGCCGCGGCACCCCGCCGAGGCCGCCGTCCGGCCGCCCGGACAGCACGGCGATGACCTCCTTGCCCTCACGCCACTTCTCGATCTCGATGGTCCCGGCGTCCCATATGGTGACCTCCCCGGCGCCGTACTCGCCCTTCGCGATGGTGCCCTCGAAGGTGCCGTACTCCAGGGGGTGGTCCTCGGTCTGGACGGCCAGCCGGTTGGTCTCGGTGTCCAGGGGTGGCCCCTTGGGCACCGCCCAGGACACGAGCACCCCGGAGTGCTCGAGCCGGAAGTCCCAGTGCAGGCGCCGGGCGTGGTGTTCCTGGATGACGAACGTCGGCCGCTCGCCCTCACCGAGCTGTCGTTCCATCGGCGCCTCCGCCGGCACCGGTTCGGCCGTCTTGCTCGCATCCCGCATGGACCGGTACTTTGCGAGGCGGTCGTCGAGATCGTCGGAACTGTCTGGGCGGTTCGGCACCCAGCCGAGGGGCGCCAGCGGGTCCTGGCCGTCGGCGACCCGCTCCAACACCTCGCAGAGCTCCAGGTGCCTCAGGTCCGGGTCCTCCAATTCCGCCCAGGTGCGCGGCGCCGCCACCCAGGGACGGTCCCGCCCACGCAGCGAGTAGGGGGCCACGGTGGTCTTGGACCCGTTGTTCTGGCTCCAGTCCACGAACACCTTGCCGGCGCGGCTGGCCTTGCGCATGCTGGAGATGACCTCGTCCGGGTGATCTGCCTCCAGCGCCTTGGCCAGCTCGTGGGCCACTGCGCTGATGGCGTCCGCATTGTGCTGGCCGTCCAGCGCGGCGTAGAGGTGGATGCCCTTGGACCCCGAGGTCACGGGGAAGGACTCCATGCCCATGTCCGCGAGGATGTCCCGGCACCAGCGCGCCACCTCGGCACAGTCGGCCAACCCCACGCCCTCCCCCGGATCCAGGTCCAGCACCAGGCGGTCCGGGTTGCGCGGCTGTCCGTTCCGCCCGAAGCGCCACTGGGGAGTGTGCAGTTCCAGGGCGGCGACCTGGGCGAACCAGGCCAGCACGGCCGGCTCATTGGCCAGCGGATAGGTGTTGGTGTGGTCGGAGTGCGCGATCCTGCCGGTCGGGATCCAGGACGGCGCCGAGTCCTCGAGGTCTTTGCGGAAGAACACCTGTCCGGGCTTCTCCGCCGTGCCCACGCCGTCCACCCACCGCTTACGGGTGACCGGGCGCTGGGCCACCTGCGGTATGAGCACGTCCGCCACCGCGAGAAAGTACTGCATGACCTCGGCCTTGGTGGTGCCGGTGGCCGGGTAGAGCACCTTGTCGAGGCTGGAGACGGAGAGCTGATGTTCACCGACGGTGTAGGTCTGCCGCGCGGATCGTGCCATGCCACCCCTCCCCCTGGCTGCCGACAAGGGCCTATGCTGACGCCCATGAGAGCCATCTGGTCTGGATCTATCACCTTCGGCCTGGTGAACGTCCCTGTCAAGGCGTATTCGGCGGCGAAGAAGCACGACATCAGCTTCCACCAGGTCCACGACGCCGACGGCGGCCGGATCCGGTACCAGCGCCGCTGCGAGGTGTGCGGGAAGAAGATCGACTACGAGCACATCGACAAGGCCTACGAGGACGGCGAGCAGACGGTGGTCCTCACCGACGAGGACTTCGCTTCGCTGCCGGAGGCGCAGAACGACGAGATCGAAGTGGTCCAGTTCGTCCCCTCGGATCAGATCGACCCCATCATGTTCGGCAAGAGCTACTTCCTGGAACCCCAGGGCAAGTCCCCGAAGTCCTACCTGTTGCTGCGGCAGGCCCTCGGGGACACCGACCGCACCGCCGTGGTGACGTTCGCGCTGCGCCAGAAGACCCGGCTGGGTGCGTTGCGGGTCCAGGACGACGTCCTGGTGCTCCAGGCCATGTACTGGGCGGACGAGGTCCGGGAGGTCGATTTTCCCGCGACCCGGTCCCAGGCCAAGATCGGCACCAAGGAGAAGAAGCTGGCAGCGGCTCTGGTGGACCAGTTCGCCTCGGATTTCACGCCCGAGGAGTTCGAGGACACCTATCAGGTGGAGTTGCACAAGCTCGTCGACGCCAAACTCGAGCAGGGCGAATCCCTGGACACCGCCGCCACGTTCGGCGACGTCACGGAGGAGTCCGAAGGCGAGGATGCCGAGGTCATCGACCTGATGCAGGCCCTGAAGGCCTCCCTGGACAAGAAGCGGGGCGGCCGCAAGACCGCCGCGAAGGGGTCCCGATCCACGTCCGGGACGAAGACGTCAGCTTCACAGAGGTCCGACTCGAAGCCATCTGGATCAAAGACGTCGAGTTCGAAGGCGTCCGGCGGTCGGAAGACCGGTGCCAAGAAGTCTGGCTCGTCCGGTGGGTCTGATGCATCCGGCAAGTCCGGCAAGAAGCCGGCCAAGTCGGCGAAGTCCAGCGCGACGTCCGGAGAGAAGTCCGGTTCCCGCCGCCGCAAGAGCGCCTGAGATGGCCCGGCTGCGGAGGTCGACGCCGGGCACCGGGGGCTACACCCGGCACCGGGCGGGCACGGGGTTCAGCTACCGGGGCGCCAACGGACGCCGCATCACCAACGCCACCACCCTCGAGCGTCTCCGTGGCCTGGTCGTCCCGCCCGCGTGGACGGAGGTCTGGATCGCCGCCGACGCCCAGGCACACATCCAGGCCACGGGCGTGGACGACGCCGGCCGGACCCAGTACATCTACCATCCCCAGTGGCGTGCGCGGCGCGACGCCGAGAAGTACGAGCGCGCCCTGTCCTTCGCCGAGGCCCTGCCCTCGCTTCGCCGCCAGGTGAGCCGGGATCTGCGCCCCGCCGGCACGGCCGGAACCACCGCGAGAGGGAGGGCGAACGGGGACGCGACGGGCCGGCGTCGGACGCTGGCCGCCGCCGTGCGCCTGATGGACCGGGCGGCCCTGCGGATCGGCGGCTCCGAGCACACGGGGCAGTTGGAGGCCTTCGGCGCGACCACCCTGCAGCGCCGGCATGTGGACGTCCATGCCCCGCACGTGCACCTGGTGTTCCGCGGCAAGTCCGGCAGCGAGTGGGACGTGACGGTGAAGGACCCGGACCTGGCGGACTTCTTCGGCGGCATCCCGGCCACCCCGCGCACCGCACCGGCGGTGGCGTACCCCGTCATGTCCGGCCGGCGCCGGGAATGGAAGGGCGTGACGGCAGCGGACGTGAACGACTACCTCACGGACCTCGCGGGGCTGGAGTTCACCGCGAAGGACTTCCGGACCTGGCAGGGCACGGTGGCAGCGGCGCGGTCCCTGGCCCGCTCGCACCGGGCTGGAGTCACGTCCCCGGAGGCCGTGAAGATCGCCGTGCAGGCCGCGGCGGACCTGCTCCACAACACGCCCACCGTGGCCCGGGAGTCCTACGTGGACCCCCGGGTGGTGGACCTGTTCGAGCGGGGACAGGTGATGGACCTAGGCCGCCAGCCGGACCGAGCTCTGCTGCAGCTGCTCACCGGCGGTGACTAGTGGTTGCGCAGCTTCTCGATCAATTCGTCCTTGCGGAGATCGGAGTAGCCGGAGAGGTCCAGTTCCTTGGCGCGGTCCTTCATCTCCTCGACGGTCCAGTCGTCATAGGAACCGGACTCGCCGCCGCGCTCACCCACCTCGGACCGGCTGTCCCGGGCGGCGGCATTCGAGATCCGGGCCGCCTTCTCCTTGCTGGCCCCGTCCTCGCGGAGGGCTTCGTACATCTCCTCGTCCTTGATCTGCGGGGCGTCGGATTCCTTGGATGCGTTCTTCTTGGCCATGCGGCCAGTCTGCGCCCGCGGAGCAGTCCGTTTCAACCGGCCTTCCGCCCTGTCCTCCGCCTGAACACTCCTCCCGTCCTCGACCGTCCCCACTGATTGTTGAACAATGCATTGCCATGATTGTTGAACAACCTGTAGTGTTCCCACAGATTCGATCGGTGACCCGCATCACGCGCTCCCTGGAAGGACCCCATGAAGGAACCCATGCAGGACCCCGCCCTCGCGAACGCCCCGGCGGCCCGGAAACGGCGTCCGAAAAACGCCCAGCGCACGGCCCTGCTCGGCGCCATGTTCCTCATGGCGACCAGCGCCATCGGACCTGGCTTCATCACCCAGACCACCACGTTCACCGTCCAGCTCGGCGCCGCCTTCGCCTTCGCCATCCTGATCTCGATCCTCGTGGACATCGCCGTACAGCTGAACGTCTGGCGCATCATCGGCATCTCCGGACTGCGCGCCCAGGAACTCGGCAACAAGGTCCTGCCCGGCATCGGCTGGGTGCTCGCGGCCCTGGTCTTCGCCGGCGGACTGGTCTTCAACATCGGCAACATCGCCGGTACCGGCCTCGGGGCCAATGCCATGCTCGGCGTGGACCCGAAGATCGGCGGCCTGGTCTCCGCGGTGGTCGCCATCCTGATCTTCCTGTCCAAGCGGGCCGGCATGGCCCTGGACCGGATCGTCGTGATGCTCGGTGCCGTGATGATCCTGCTCATGCTCTATGTGGCCGTCGTCGCCGCGCCGCCCGTCGGAGAGGCCCTGAAGAACACGGTCATGCCGGAGACCGTAGACATCCTGGTCATCACCACCCTGGTGGGCGGCACCGTGGGCGGCTACATCACCTACGCCGGTGCCCACCGCATGATCGATTCGGGCATCCGCGGCCCGGCGGCCGTGAAGGAGATCACCCGCACCTCCGTCCTCGGCATCATCGTCACCGGCGTCATGCGCGTGCTGCTGTTCCTGGCGATCCTCGGCGTGGTGGCCAGTGGCGTGGCCCTGACCAGTGACAACCAGGCGGCCGAGGCCTTCCAGCATGCCGCCGGCGAGATCGGGCTGCGGATGTTCGGCGTGATCCTGTGGGCCGCCTCGGTGACCTCGGTGATCGGCGCCTCCTACACCTCGGTCTCCTTCATCACGAGGACGGACGGCAGCCCCCGCCGCCGCAACCTCCTCACCGTGGCCTTCATCGCCGTCTGCGCCGTGATCTACGCCTTCCTGGGTCAGGCGCCCCAGACCCTGCTGGTCTTCGCGGGGGCGTTCAACGGCCTGATCCTGCCCATCGGCTTCGCCGTGCTGCTGTGGGTCGCCCTGCGCCGCCGGGACCTGCTGGGCGGCTACAAGTACCCCGTGTGGCTCATCGTCATCGGGGTGATGGCCTGGCTGGTGACCGTGTTCCTGGCCGTCTATTCCTTCGCCCCCGCCATCGAGCTGCTGACCGGAGCATGAACCCTATGACCGAGAACCTGTCCACCCTCTCCCCCGCCGAGGCACGGGCGCGCTTCCGCGCCGGGCTGGTACGGCCGACGTCGGGCATCTCCGCCGGATATGCCCAGGCCAACCTGATCATCGTCCCGGCGTCCCACGCCTTCGACCTGCTGCTGTTCGCCCAGCGCAACCCCAAGCCCATGCCCCTGCTCGGCGTGCTCGACGCCGGCCAGGTCACCTCCGGCCTGCTGGCCGGCGGCGACATCCGCACGGACGTCCCGCGGTACGTGGTCTACGAGGACGGGCTCCCGGTGGCGGAGCCGACCGAGATCACCGACTGGTGGCGGGACGACCTCGTGACGTTCATCGTCGGCTGCTCCTTCACCTTCGAGGCGGCACTGGCGGCCGGTGGCGTGCCGGTGGCCCACCAGCAGCAGGGGGTGAACGTGCCGATGTACCGGACCTCGACCCGATGTGCTCCGGCCGGGAACCTGGCCGGGCCACTGGTCGTCTCGATGCGGCCGGTCCCCGCGTCCCAGGTGGCCGACGCCGTCCGGATCACCTCCCGCTACCCAGCGGTCCATGGGGCGCCCGTGCACGTGGGGTCACCGCACGAACTCGGGATCACGGACCTGTCCCGCCCGGACTTCGGCGACCCGGTGGAGATCCCGGCCGGGCATATCCCCGTCTTCTGGGCCTGCGGCGTGACGCCGCAGGCGGCCGTCATGGAGTCGCGGCCCCCACTGGCCATCGGCCACGCGCCCGGGCACATGCTCATCACCGACGCGCGGGATTCCGACTACCTGGTGCCCTGACCCGGCGGACGCGCCGGGGTCAGCGGTCGGGCCGGGTCTGCCGGCCGGCTCAGAGGGCCCGGCGGTCCAGGTGGTCCAACAGTTCCGCCTCGGCGGTGTCCAGATACGTCCGCAGGGCGGCGGCAGCCTCCTCGCGGCGGCCGTCCCGCAGCATCCGGACCAGGTCACGGTTGTGCTCGGCGTACCCCGAATGGAAATCGGGGGCATCGGACATCCGGTAGAACACCAGCCGCATCCGGGCCAGCGTCCGGTCCATGACCGTGGACAGGGTCGGCGAGCCGGCCATCGCCACGATCACCCCGTGCAGTTGCTGGTTCGCCTCCGCCATGCCGGGGACGTCTCCGGCCGCGAGGGCGGCGAGCGCACGCCCGACAATCTCGTCCAGCTCGGCCAGCGCCGGTGCGGTCAGTTCCCCCCAGAGCAGGGCGGCCGGCTCGATCATGCGGCGGATCCGGTAGATCTCCCGGATGTCCTCCGCGTCCGGCTTGGCGACGAAGACCCCCCGATTGGGCACCCGTTCGACGATCAGCTCATCGGCCAGCGTCCCGAAGGCCTCGCGCAGGGTGTTCCGGGAGACTGCCAGCTCGGCGGCGAGGGCCTGCTCCGCCAGCTTGGCCCCGGGCAGCAACTCACCGTGGGAGATCCTGGCTCGCAGGACGTGCGCCGCCCACGCCCCCGTGTGCGCGTGCGCGGCACGTGCCGCGTGTGCTGGTGCTGGTACTGACGGCTCAGTCAAGGCGACCCAGCTCCTGCCCGCGTTCCACTGGATCACGCGGTTTGAGCCCGGCGCGGGTGAAGACACCGGCCGCCGGCGCGGGCACGGCGGTCTCCATCTTCATCGCCTCCAGCACCACGAGGTCCTGCCCGGCGGTCACCTCGGCGCCGTCCTCCACGAGCCACGTCACCACGGTGCCGTTCATCGGGGCGGGCACGACGCCGGCCCGCTCCCCTGACGAGGCGCGTCCCGGTCCGCCGTCGGTCCCGGCGGTGTCCTCGCTGCCGCCGCTGTTACCGCTGCCGCCACTGCGCAGGGCACGCACCAGTTCGGCGGGCAGTCCGAGGCTGACGGCCCTGCCGTCCACGGTCACGGTCAGCTCCGTTCGTTCGGCTCCCGGCGCGGCGGCGGCCAGGTAGGGCGAGGCCTCCAGATCGGCGGCGAAGGCCGACTCGATCCAGGTCGTGTGGACGCCGAGCCCGTCCTGCGAGGTGAAGTCCGAGTGGTCCAGCACGGCCTGATGGAACGGGACCACCGTCGGCAGGCCGCGGATGACCAGTTCGTCCAGGGCCGTCCGTGCCCGCCGGATCGCCTGCTGACGGTCCTCCCCCCAGACGATGAGCTTGGCCAGCAGCGAGTCGTACTCGGCCGGAACGGTGAATCCCGAGCGCACGCCGGTGTCCACGCGGATCCCTGCGCCGGTGGGCGCCTCGAAGGCCTCGACCGTCCCCGGGGAGGGCAGGAAGCCCAGGGCCGGGTCCTCGGCGTTGAGCCGGAACTCGAGGGCATGGCCGCGCGGGGCCGGATCCTCGCTCAGGGAGAGCCGCTCCCCCGCGGCGATCCGGAACTGTTCACGGACCAGGTCCACTCCGGTGGTCTCCTCGGTGACGGGGTGCTCCACCTGCAGACGGGTGTTGACCTCGAGGAAGGAGATCAGCCCGTCCGGGGCCACCAGGTACTCGACCGTCCCGGCGCCGGTGTAGCCGGCCTCGCGGCAGATGGCCTTGGCGGAGGCATGGATGCGTTCGAGTTGCTCCGTCGTCAGGAACGGCGCGGGGGCTTCCTCCACGAGCTTCTGGTTCCGGCGTTGCAGGGAGCAGTCCCGGGTGCCGACCACCACCACGGCGCCGTGGGTGTCCGCCAGCACCTGTGCCTCCACATGCCGCGGTTTCTCCAGGAACCGCTCCACGAAGCACTCCCCACGGCCGAAGGCCGCCACGGCCTCCCGCACAGCGGAGTCGAAGGCGGACTCCACGTCCTCCATCCGGTGCACGATCTTCATGCCGCGGCCACCACCGCCGAAGGCGGCCTTGATGGCCACGGGCAGGCCGTGCTCCTCGGCGAAGGCCCGCACCTGGGCGGCGTCCTCCGCCGGTCCATCGGTCCCCGGGACCAGGGGCGCCCCGGCGTTGACGGCGATCCTCCGGGCGGAGACCTTGTCCCCGAGGGCACGGATCGCCGCCGGGGACGGACCGATCCAGGTCAGCCCGGCCTCGATCACGGCCTGGGCGAAGTCCGCGTTCTCGGACAGGAAGCCGTAGCCCGGGTGCACGGCATCGGCCCCGGAGCGCCGGGCGATCTCCAGCAGCCTGCCGATGTCCAGGTAGGTCTCTGCGGCGGAGGTGCCGTCCAGCGCGAAGGCCTCGTCGGCGAGGTGCACGTGCATCGCGTCCGCATCCGGATCCGAGTACACGGCCACGGACGTGAGTCCGGCATCCGTGCAGGCGCGGGCCACGCGCACGGCGATCTCCCCGCGGTTGGCGATCAGGACCTTGGTCAGGGTTCGGTGTGGGCTCATGGATCAGTCCTCTCGGGGACGGTCTCGGAGGAGATGGTCGCGGGCGGGGTGGTCTCGGGCGGGGTGGTCAGCACGAAGCGGACACGCGAGCCGGGGGGCAGTTGGGCGGCCAGGGTCAGGTCCTCCGGGACCACGACCCCGATCACGGGGTAGCCTCCGGTGACGGGATGATCGGCCAGGAACAGCACGGGGAGCCCGGACGGCGGCACCTGCAGCGCACCGGCCACCGCCCCCTCGCTGGCCAACTCACCGTCCCTGATCCGCTCCAGGGGCTTGCCGGCCCCCGGCGTCCCGTCCTGGGACACGGCGAGCCGCACGCCGATGCGGTTGGACTGGTCGGTCACGAGCCAGTCCTGGCCGGCCAGCCGGTCCACCCCGGTGGGGCCGAACCAGTCGCCGCGGGGTCCGGGAACCACACGCAACTCAGTCGTCGCCCCGGCCCGCGGCATCCGGCGCAACGGCGGTTCATCGCTCCCGACGGCGGCATACCCAGCTCTCGTGCCCACCGGAACCTCGGTGCCGGCGACCAGCGGAGCGGGCCCGAGCCCGGACATCGTGTCCGTCGAGCGGCTGCCGAGCACGACGTCGGCCTCCAGGCCTCCGCGCACGGCCACGTAGGTGCGCAGCCCGGCCGCGGGCTCGCCGATCTCGAGGGTCTCCCCGTCGTAGAGGGCGAAGGGTGTCCGACGGGCCACGGCCCGGTCGGCAGGCAGTCCTCCGGCGACGGCCGTGATGACCGCTGGGGCCTCGGCACCGGCCAGCGCCAGGACCTGGTGTTCCCGTGCGCGCAGCCGCAGTCCGCCGAGCAGCGTCTCGATCACGGCCGCCCCCGGGGCGTTGCCCACGATCCGGTTGGCCTGCCGCGCCGAGTCCTCGTCCGCGGCACCGGCGGCGGAGACACCGAGATCGCCATGGCCCGGGCGGCCCAGGTCTTGGAGGAGCGACTGCAGTCCGGGGTGTTCGATGACCACCGCGGGACCGGTGGTGGGTGCCGCGGTGCCGGCCGGCGTCGTGCCGGGGCCGAGTGCCGCGGTGCCGGGGTCTGAGTTTCCTCCGCCGCCGATGCGCGCCTGCTCGCGGACGGCACGGTAGCGGACGCGGTCCCCCGGGGCCACCAGCGCGGGCGCGGAACGGTCCAGATCCCACAGGGTCGCTGTGGTGCGCCCGATCAGTTGCCAGCCGCCCGGGGAGGACCGGGGGTAGACGGCGGAGAAGCGTCCGGCCAGGGCGACCGAGCCGGCCGGGACTGTGGTACGCGGGCTGTCGCGGCGGGGGATGTCCAGGGCTCGACCCTCCGTCCAACCATCCGCCGGGCTGTCAGCCCCACCGTCCGCCGGCACCAGGTAGGTGAAGCCGGGGGCGAAGCCGCCGAAGGCCCCGATCCATTCGGTGCCGGTGTGCCAGCGGATGAGCCCGTCCCGGCCCAGACCGGTCAGTTCGCCGACCTCGTCCAGGTCCTCGCCGTCGTAGACGACCTCGATCTCCACCAGACCGCCCGCCTGCAGATCGCCCTCCACCGGCCCCCACCCGCGCAGGTCCTCCGCGGCGGACAGGGCCGCCCCGCGATGGGTGAAGGACAGCGCCAGGGTCTCGGCGGCGGCCAGTGCCTCGACCTGCCCTGGCAACGGTTCGGAGGAGAGACGGGCGTGCATCGCCACGACGTCGGCCAGGGACCCGCACTCGAGGAGGAAGGCCCGGGTGCCGGACCAGCGGATACCGCGCGGGCTGGTTCCCGGCTCCGCGCGGTGGTCGCCGGATGCGGTTCCGCTCACGCGAAGGAACCGATCCGTACCCCGGCACCCTCGAGGCCGGCCCGGACGGCGGCCGCCATCGCCACCGCCCCGGGGGTGTCACTGTGGACGCAGATGCTGGCCGCCTCCACCCGGATCTCGGTGCCGTCCACCGCGGTCAGCGTCCCCTCGGTGGCGAGCCGGACCATACGTTCGGCGACCAGCTTCTCGTCGTGGAGGACGGCGCCGGGCTCACGGCGGGAGACCAGGGTCCCCTCCGGGGTGTAGGCGCGGTCGGCGAAGGCCTCCGTCACCACGCGCATCCCCTCGGCCGAGGCGATCTCGGCGGCCACGGCCCCGGGCAGCAGGAGGAGCGGCAACTCGGGATCGTAGGCCTTGACCGCGTCCACCACGGCCCGGGCATGCACGCTGTGGTGGACGATCGTGTTGTACAGCGCACCGTGCGGCTTGACGTACCGGACGGCGGTCCCGGCCGCATGGGCCATCGCCTCCAGGGCGCCGATCTGGTACAGGACGTCGTCGGCCAGTTCAGTGGGCGAGCAGTCCAGGAACCGGCGGCCGAAGCCGGCCAGGTCCCGGTAGGCCACGTGCGCCCCGACCGTGATCCCCGCCGCAGCGGCGTCCCGGCAGGTCTGCGCGATCACCGACGGGTCGCCGCCGTGGAAGCCACAGGCGACGTTCGCGGAGGACACCGAGCGGAAGATCGCGGCGTCGTCGCCCAAGGTGTACGAGCCGAAGGACTCGCCGACGTCACTGTTCAGGTCCATCTGTGCGGTGCTGCCCTGTGCGTTCACGGTGGTGACCTCCGTCTCTCTTCATGGTCACCCCAGCATGCCCCACAGTCAGCGATTGTTCAACAATCTGAGTCTGTGGGGCAGCTCTGGATCCCCCGTTCGGCGCAGCGAACGCAGGAGCCGTCCTCAGGAATGCGGCACGACGACGGCGCGGCCGGAGATCTTCCCGTCCACCAGGGCCTGGTAGGCCTCGAGGGCGCGGTCCATGGGGTAGGTGGTGTACATCGGCTCCAGTTGGCCGGCCCGGTACAGGTCGACCACCTCGTACAGCTCCTCGATGGTGCCCCAGTAGGTGCTCGTCAGCTCCACCTCATAGGGGGCGGTGAAGAAGGACCAGTCATAGGACCCGCCCGCGATCCCCACGATGGTGCAGCGGCCCTGGCGGGCCGTGGACGCCATGGCCGTCTTCACGGTCGGAGCCACGCCCACGAAGTCGAAGGCCGCGTCCACGCCTCGGCCGCCGGTGATCTCGCGGATCCGCTCGATCTGGCCTTCGCCGCCGGGCACCGTGACGGCGCCGAGCCTCTCGGCCTCGGCCATCGCCTCAGGCTTCATGTCCGTGGCGATCACGGTGGCCCCGGTGAGGGCCTTGAGGATCTGCACGCCGAGCAGGCCCAGCCCGCCCAGGCCGATGACCAGGGCGTACCTGCCGCCACCGTTGAGGTGCGGCAGGGCCAGCTTGATCGCGTGGTACGGGGTCAGCGCGGCGTCGGAGAGGGAGGCCGCCGCGACCGGATCGGCGTCCCCGAGGGGGACCAGGTTGCGGGCCGGCACGCGCACATACTCGGCCATCCCGCCGTCGCGCCCGAGCCCCACCCCCATGTACGGCATGGTGGCGGCGTTCTCGCAGTAGGTGTCCTGGCCGCGCGAGCAGGCCCGGCAGTGCTGGCACCCGATGGGCCCGTAGACGAGGTAGGCATCCCCCTTGTTCAGGCCTTCCACGCCAGGGCCGAGTTCCTCGATCCAGCCGGAGTTCTCGTGCCCCAGGGTGAAGGCCGGGGGAACGGCACCCGGGGCCCCTCGGTGAAGTCCTGGAAGATCGCGACGTCGGAGTGACAGGCTCCCGCTCCGGCCACCTTGAGCAGGACCTCGCCGGGACCGGGAACCGGCTTCTCGACGTCCTTGAGCTCGGGGAAGGTCTGGTAGTTCTCAAACACGACGGCACGCACGGGTCCTCCTGAAAAGCGGGCTTGGCATGGTCGGGTGACCACTCTGACGAGTCCTACACGCCGCCGACAGCACCGCGCAAGGGTCCCTCTCACTCCGCGATACCAGCCGTGGAGGCCGTGACCCTCAGAGCCAGGGGGCGCGGACCCTGCCCTCGCGCCGGAGGTCCGCCACCGAAGCCGCCCCCATGAGCATCATCGCCACCCGGGTCTCCTCGGCGAGCAGCTCGATGGCACGTTCCACGCCCTGCCGCCCACCGGCCATGAGGCCGTACAGATAGGCCCGGCCGATGAGGGTGAAGTCCGCCCCCAACGCCAGCGCCGCCACGATGTCCGAGCCGGTGAGGATGCCGGAGTCCAGGATGATCTCCACGTCCGGGCCGGCCTCGGCGCGCACCTCGGCCAGGGCCTTGAGGGACACGGGAGCCCGGTCCAGCTGACGACCGCCGTGGTTGGAGACCACGAGCCCATCGGCTCCGGCATCCAGAGAGCGCCGGGTGTCCTCCGCGGTCAGCACGCCCTTGACGAACAGCCGGCCGGGCCACACGCTGCGGATCCACTCCAGGTCCTGGATGGACAGGGTGGGGTCGAACATGCTGCCGATGATGGTCTGCAGGTCCTGTGCCGAGGTGCTGAGCGAGGCGAAGGTCAACGGGTCGGTGGTCAGGAAGTTGAACCACCACTCGGGCCGATGGCTGGCATCCAGCACGGTCTTGAGGCTCAGTCGAGGCGGGATGGTCATGCCGTTGCGCACGTCCCGCAGCCTGTTCCCCGCCACCGGGGTGTCGACCGTCACCAGCAACGTGCCGAAGCCGGCCGCCGTAGCGCGTTCGATCAGGTCCAGCGAACGCTGGCGGTCCTTCCAGAGGTACAGCTGGAACCACCGGGTGCCAGGGACCCCGTGCCGTTCCATCCCGACGGTGTCGCTCACCTCGGCGACCTGCTCCAGTGAACGGGTGCCCATGGTGGAGAGGGTGAAGGGGATCCCCGCTGCAGCCGCCGCGGCCGCTCCGCCGTCCTCACCCTCAGCGTGCATGAACCGGGTGAAGCCCGTCGGGGCGATACCGAAGGGCAACGCCGAGGTGCCGCCGGCGATCGGCGTGTTCAGGTCCGCCGCGGCGGTGCCGTGCAGGATCCGTGGCAGCAGCTCCGTGGCGGCGAAGGCCTCCCGCGTGCGCCGGGCCGTCAGCTCCTGGCCGGCAGCACCGTCCACGTAGTCGAAGGCCGGGCGCGGGGTGCGCCGCTGCGCGATGGTCCGCAGATCGTCGATGTCCGCGGCGCGGCCCAGACGAGCGGCCCGCCGGTCCAGGCCGGGGCGGCCGAACTGCATCAAGGGGCGCAACTCGGAGATCCGGGGGAACTGCCGTCTCATCAGGTCCTTCCGCTCAGGCCTGGCACTCAAGCCGGGTAGAGGGGATTGTGGCCGGCATCCACCCGTTCAGACTCGCGCACCGGGCCCGGCGCGGTCCCCGCTCCGAAGGGTGAGCCGCCGAGCTCCTCGCGCCCGTGCTCGGTGAGCCACCCGCTCAGGTCCGGGCCCTGCGGCACGATCCCGGTCGGGTTGATGTCCCGGTGCACCTCGTAGTAGTGGCTCTTGATCTGCGTGAAGTCGATCGTGTCCCCGAAGCCGGGCGTCTGGAACAGGTCCCGGGCGTACCCCCACAGCGCGGGCATCTGGTCCAGCTTGTTGCGGTTGCACTTGAAGTGACCGTGGTAGACGGGGTCGAAGCGGGCGAGCGTGGTGAAGAGCCGCACGTCGGCCTCGGTGATGGTGTCCCCCATGAGGTACCGCCGGTCCGTCAGGCGCTCCTCAAGCCAGTCCAGGGCGGTCCAGAGTCGGTCATAGGCGGAGTCGTAGGCTTCCTGGGAGCCGGCGAAGCCGCAGCGGTACACGCCGTTGTTGACCTCGGTGAAGATGCGGGTGACCACTTCCCGCATCTCCGGCAGTTTGTCCTTCGGAAGCAGGTCCGGTGCGCCCTCACGGTGGTAACTCTTCCACTGGGTGGAGAAGTCGAGGGTCATCTGCGGGTAGTCGTTGGTCACCACGGCGCCGGTGGGGATGTCCACGATCGCTGGGACGGTGATGCCACGCGGGTAGCCGGGGAAGCGCTGGAAGTAGTTCTCCTGGAGGCGTTCGGTGCCCAGGACGGGGTCCTTCCCGCCGGGATCCAGGTCGAAGGTCCAGGAACGCTCGTCATGGGTGGGGCCCGGGGTGCCGAGGGAGAGGACGTCCTCCAGCCCCAGGAGCCGGCGAACGATGATGGTGCGGTTGGCCCAGGGGCAGGCCCGGGCGGCCACCAGGCGGTAACGGCCGGGTTCGACCGGCCAGGCCTCAGCACCTTCGGTCAGGCCGCCCCGCGCCCGGCCGATCTTGTCCCCGGCGACCCGCGGCGCAGCCAGCGCGGCAGCCGGGTCAGCGACGATCCGGTCCTGGATGTAATGGGTGTCCCGGGTGAATTCCTGCCCGGCCATCACGTAACTGCCCTGTCGGTTCTCGTTCTGGTCCATACACTGAGCCTATGGCCTCCACCGCACCCGCCCCAGAGCCACAGCCCGAACAGCCGCCGGTCCCTTCGCCCTCACCGCAGGCTGACTCGCACCTGACCACATCCGTGCTGGCGGACAACCCCTCGGGCATGACGCTGGAGGGCACCAACACCTATCTGATCGGAGACCCTGAGGCCGAGACCGTGGTCGTGGTGGACCCGGGTCCGGTGGAGGGTGCCGAGCAGCACCTGGAGGCCGTGCTCGAGGCCGCCCGGGGCCGCCGGATCGAATTGATCCTCGTGACCCATCACCATGGCGACCACACCGGCGCCGTGGACCTCTTCGCCGCGCGGACCGGGGCTCCGGTCCGCGGCGGCTCCCCGGACTGGTCGCGCGGCGGGGCACCCCTGGTGCCGGGCGAGCGGATCCCGGCGGCCGGCGTCGTGATCACCGCCTGGCACACGCCCGGCCACACCTCGGATTCCTTCTCCTTCGCCCTGCCCGACGACGGCGCGGCCGGCTCGGTGCTGACCGGGGACACGGTGCTGGGCCGTGGGACGACGGTGATCGACCACCCGGACGGCACGCTCGCGGACTACCTTCGTTCGCTGGAGACCCTGATCGCCCTTGGCGACGCCACGGTGCTGCCGGCCCACGGTCCCGTCCTGCCGTCCATGGCGCAAGTCGGGACGGCCTACCGCAACCACCGCCAGCAACGCCTGGATCAGGCCCGCCAGGCGCTGGCGGGTCTGGAGGAGGGGCAGCGGAACGCCGCCTCGATCGACAAGCTCGCCCGGCTGCTCTCCCACGCCGTGTACCCGGACATCGACGAACGGGTGCGACCCGCCGCCGTCAAGTCCCTGTCCGCCCAGCTGGCCTACCTGGAGTACGAGTCTGACCAGGGCTGACGCCGGCCGCGGCCGAGAGTGTCCAGACTGTGATCTCCCGCGCCGCCGATCTGCCGCCATTCGGGGAGTACGCGCGAATATCATGGGACGCGGAGGGTCCACCTCCACCACCCCACCTCCCGAGTACTTTTCGGCAGTCGGACGACAGTCATGAAGCAAGGCGGACCACGTGGCAGAACAAGTCGATGAACGCGCACTCCAGCAGGACGAACTCGTCCCGCCCGGGACCTCGTCCCGGGGCACCGGCCAGACGATCCTGATCACCGGCGCCACCGCCGGGCTGGGAGCGGAATTCGCCCGTCAGCTGGCCGGGCAGGGCCATCACCTCGTGATCACGTCCCGCAACCCGCTTCAGCTGGTCGCCAAGGCCCAGGGCCTCGAGGCCCAGTACGGCATCAGCGTGGAGACCCTCACCACGGACCTGTCCACCACCGAGGGCGTCGAGGTGGTGGCCGCACGGTTGCGCCAACGTGAGCAGCCCATCACCATGCTCGTGAACAATGCCGGCTCCGGCCTGGCCACCGAGTTTCACGAGAGTGAGGCGGAGGACGAACTGGCGATGCTCAAGCTGCTCGTCGAGGCGCCGATGCTCCTCTCCCACGCCGCCATCCAGGCGTTCCTGTCCCGCGGCGGTGGCCGGATCATCAATGTGTCCTCCGTGGCCGGCTTCATCCCCGAGGGCAGCTACGGCGCCGCGAAGGCCTGGTCCATCAGTTTCAGCCGCTGGGCCAACACCCGGTACAAACCTGAAGGTGTCACCATCACGGCGCTGTGCCCGGGTCCGGTGCGGACCGAGTTCCACACCCGGGCCGGGATCGACACCTCCAGGAAGCCCAAGTGGGCGTGGATGGATGCCGAGGACGTGGTCCGCGAGGGCCTGACCGCTGCCGCCGAGGGCCGGAGTGTGTGCATCCCCTCCCGCCGGTATCGTTCCCTCATGACGGCCGCCCGGTTCAGCCCGGATGCCGTGGTGGAGCGGTTCAGCCGGATCGAGCCCAAGGCCAGATAGCCCCTGACGACGAGAGGAGTACCGACCATGACCATCCTCGTCGGTTACACGGCCAGCAAGGAATCGAAGGCGGCGCTCGAGGAGGCCATCCGCATCGCCCGGTCGACCCATGAGGGCCTGCTCGTGGTCAACGCGGGACCCGGCGGAGAGCACAAGCACGACTCCATGGTCACCGAGGACCAGCAGCTGGAATTACAGACTTTCCTGGACTCCACCGGCCTGTCCGCCGAGTTCCGCCAGTACGCCCGTGGCCGCTCGACGGTGGACGAGATCAAGGACGTGGCGGACGAGGTCCAGCCCTCCGTCGTGGTGATCGGCCTCAAGCGCCGTGGCACCTTCGGCCGCTTCGTCATGGGCTCCGTCTCGGACGGTCTGCTCAAGGAGCTCGACCAGCCCGTGCTCTGCGTCAAGGAGAATCCCGCCAAGCCTTCCGGCGTGGTCCGCGATGCGCCATCCCAGGACATCACCGCCGCCCCTGAGCCGCGGGCCCTCGAGGAGGCCCCGGACATCACCGACGCCCCGGACGGCACGGACACCGCCAGGACGGACACCGGCCCTCGCCGTTAGCCGGACGGGCCGGCAAGTCACGCCCCCGGGTGCAGAGCCTCGGGCTCTCGGGCCGACACCATGGTCAGTGGCGAGGGATTGCCGCGGGTGGCGGTGAGGGTGAAGCTCGCCGTCCCCGGCAGATACCGGTCATCCGAGGCCTCGACCGGTGCGCCCGTGCGGGTGAAGGCCCGGCGACGCACCCGGAGCAGCGGCGTCCCCACCGGGACCTGCAGCAGGTCTGCGTCGTCCTGGTCAGCACCGATGGCGTCGATGGTGCGGGTGGCATGGTGGATGTCCACACCGGATTCGATCAGACGCTGGTAGATGGACCCGGAGTCCGTGTCGAAGGACAGGACATGCTGTCCCACGTCGAGGGGGTAATTGAGGCGCTCGACCATGGCCGGCGCCCCGTCCAGGAGACGCAGCCGAAACACCGAGACCACGGGGGCGCCGGCGTCCAGGTCCAGCGAGGCGGCGAGAGCGGGCCACGCTGGGCCTCGGGTGACGGTCTGCGTGGCCTGCCCCGGCTCGAAGCCCGATTGACGGCACCACTCGGAGTAGGAGATCACCCCGTCGAAGGATTGGGTGGGGACATCGTCCAGAACAGTCGACCTCCGTCCTCGACCTGAGGTGATCAGCCCCTCGGTGCGCAGGGTGGCCATGGCCTGGCGGACCGGCCCGCGGGAGGAGGTGAACCGTTCGCAGAGCTCGGATTCCGAGGGCAGCGGGTCGCCCGGGACGAACTCCTTGCGGTGGATGGCGCTCCGGAGATAAGCGGCGATCTCCTCATGTTGCTGACGTGCGGCAGTCATCGTCGCCTCGGGCTCCCCTCGAGCTCAGCAGGGCCTGGCGATGATGCCGGCGGCCCCGGGTGCGGTGGTCACGTGGGTTCCCCGAGCGGCGTTGTCCCGCCGTCGAGGAAGCTGTCCCACAAATGAAGCCTATCTATACATCATCGAGACGGGCCATAGGGCGATCATAGACCGATCGCCGAGCGATCACCGACGAGGCTGAAACGGCCCTCAGACCTGGACTTTCTTGGGGATGTCCATGCGATGAACAGTCGTCAAACTTGTCTATATATGGTCATTTCGGCATCTCCGCGTCCCTACGATCATTTGTATGGACAACTCCTCCGACCTCCTCGTGATCGGCTCCGGGATCATCGGTCTCGCCACGGCATACCGCGCGCACCAACAGGGCCAGACCGTCCGCGTGATCGACAGCAACGACCGCCCCGTCGGCGCCTCCATCCAGAACTTCGGCCATGCCTGCTTCACCGGCCAGGACGACCTCATCCAGCCCGTCGCCGAGCGAGCGCGGTCCGGCTGGCTCGAGGCCGCCCGCGAGGTCGGGTTCTGGGCTGCTGAATCCGGCACCCACGTCCCGGCCGTGACAGAGCTCGAGCTTCAGGTGCTCCGCGAGTTCGCCGAGCATCGCGGCCCGGAACAGGTCCGCCTCCTGTCACGCGACGAGGTGGCCGGACGCATCGGACATCCTGGCCTTCCCTCGATCGGGGGCGCGCACCTCCCCCTGGACCTGCGGGTGAACCCGCGCGAGGCGGCTCCTGCCCTGGCCCGCTGGTTGTCCGCCCGGGGCGTCGACTTCGTCTGGGACACCCGGGTCACCGCCGTCTCGGGCGGGACCGCGCAGACCAGCCGCGGCGACTACACGGCCCGGCAGGTCGTCGCGTGTCCCGGAGACCAGCTCGGGCAGCTCTTCCCCGAGGTGGCCGCACGCCACGGAGTACGGGTGTGCACCCTGGTCATGTCCCTCATCGAGCGGCCAGCGGCCGTTCCGGCGGACCTGGCCTTGCTCACGGGCACCTCGCTGGCCCGCTATGACGGCTTCGGCGCCATGCCGTCGATCGGGGCCCTGCGCCGTGAACTCGCCGCGCGGGAGCCCGAACTCGTGGGGTGCATTGCCAACCTCATGGTCACCGGCATCCCGGACGGCCTCCTCATCGGAGACAGCCACGCCTATGCGCACAGCCCGGAGCCCTTCATCGACGAGGACGTGGCCCGCCTCCTCCTCGACCGAGCCAGCGCGATCCTGGGCATCGGGACGCCGGTGGTCCGGCAGCGGTGGCTCGGACGGTATGCCGACAGCGCCTCGACCAACCTCATCATCGAGCGTCCCGACGATCGCACCACCGTTGCCGTGGTGACGTCCGGCATCGGCATGACCCTCTCCTTCGGCATCGCCGACCTCGCCCTCTCCGGGGAATCCGTCCCCGGGTACTGACCGCCCCACTCTCCCCCACCCCCACTGTCACTCCCGTCCTCCCCGAAAGGCACCCCGTGAAGAACGTCCGCCGAGCCTCCCCCGCCCTCCGCACCGTCATGATCGCCGCGACTGCGGCGGCCTCCATTCCCCTCCTCGCCGCCTGCGGCTCATCCGAGTCCGCCGAAACCCTGACCTTCGCCGCCATCCCGGCCGAATCCTCCGCTTCCCTGGAGAGCGACTACTCCAACATCACCGAGCTGATCGAGCAGGAGACCGGGATCACGGTCGAGTTCCAGAACGCGTCAGACTATGCCGCGGTCATCGAGGGCCAGCGCGCCGGCCAGATCGACATCGCCTCCTACGGTCCGTTCTCCTACGTGATCGCCAAGGATTCCGGCGTGAACCTCGACCCGGTGGCCGCCCCCACCAGTGACAAGGACCAGGAACCGGCCTACACCTCGCTGGCCTACGTGGCAGCTGACTCGGACATCCAGGATCTGGCGGATCTGCAGGGCAAGAAGGTCTGCTTCGTGGACGCCGCCTCCACCTCGGGGTACCTGGTTCCCATGAAGGGCCTGCTGGACGAGGGTATCGACCTGGAGACAGATCTCGAAGCCATCCTGGCCGGCGGGCACGATGCCTCCCTGTTGTCCCTGGACTCGGGTTCCTGTGACGCCGCGTTCGCCCACGACACCATGCTGAACACGCTGGTCACCTCCGGTCAGATCGAGGAGGGTGCCGTGCGTCCGGTGTGGGAGTCGGAGCCCATCATCGAGGACCCGATCGCCCTGAACCTGGACACGATCGAACCCGAGCTGGCCGAGCAGATCACCACCGTCCTCCAGGAGAAGGGCAACAAGCCGGCTCTCGTGGAGGCAGGCATCTGTGCCTCGGAAGAGGAGTGCGAGCTGCCCGAGGAGATCGAGTACGGCTACCTGCCGGTCGATGATTCCGATTTCGAACCCATCCGCGAGATCTGCGCCGCCACCGACGCAGACGCCTGCCACAGCATCAACTGACAGGACCTCTACTTTGTCTGCCCAGAACACCACCCTGGACCGCCCCGCCCGCCACCTCGACTCGGCCTCGCGCACCGCCGTCCGCCTGCAGGACGTCACCAAGGACTTCGGCGGCGGAGTGCTCGGCCTCGACGATGTCTCCCTCGAGTTCGACACCGGGACCATCACCGCGCTGCTGGGCCTGTCCGGTTCCGGCAAGTCAACCCTGCTCCGGCATCTCAACGGACTGCAGCGTCCGTCCGCCGGCACCGTCTCCGTCCTCGGCCATGATGTGGCCTCCCTGCGCGGTGACTCCCTGCGGTCGCTGCGCCGGGAGATCGGGGTGATCTTCCAGCACTTCAACCTCATCGGTCCCATGTCCGTGCTCGAGAACGTGTGCACCGGGCGGCTGGGGTCCCTGAAGGGCCCCCGGCTGTCCCTGATGATGTACCCCAAGGCGGTGCGTCATGAAGCCCTGGACAAGCTGGATCGCGTGGGCTTGGCCGACCGCGCCTTCCAGCGTGCCGACACCCTGTCCGGCGGGCAGCAACAGCGCGTGGCCATCGCCCGGGCGCTGATGCAGCACCCCCGGATCCTCCTCGCCGACGAGCCCGTGGCCTCGCTGGATCCGGTCTCGGCTCGTGGGGTCATGTCCCTGCTCCAGGAGATCTCGGCCGAGAACCGCCTGACGGTCGTCACCTCGCTCCACCAGGTCCAGCTCGCCATCGATTTCGCCGAGCGCATCGTCGGGCTGCGCAGCGGCAGGGTCGTGCTGGACCAGTCCACCGAGGGGCTGGACGCCGCGGAGGCCTCGCAGATCTACACCAGCGTGTCCGGCATTGGACCGACCGGCCTGGGCAGCCCGGACGGTCAGGACGACGGCGACCCCGACCACGGGCACGGAGGCCACGCATGAACACGGTGACCGCCCCGGCGCCTCCCGTCGACCTGTCCCGGCGGCCCGCACCGAAGCCGAAGAACATCGCCCCCGCCGTGGTCCTGCTGGGCCTGCTGGCAGCGGGGATCTGGTCGGTGGACGCGGTGGGCATCAACGTCCAGGCCATCGCCAGCTCCCTGGACAATGCCGTGGCCTTCATCCAGCGGATGTTCCCGCTGGACTTCCCACCCGTGGCGGAGACCGTGGGGATGGTCCTCGAGACCCTCGCCATCGTGTTCCTGGCGACCTTCCTCTCCGTCGTCCTGTCCGTTCCGCTGTCCCTGGCCGCGGCCCGGGCCACGGCCACCGGGCGTTTCTCCCAGGGGGCCGCCCGCACGCTGATCGTCCTGGCCCGGGCCATCCCGGACCTGGTGTTGGCGATCGTGTTCCTACGCCTGTTCGGCCTGGGCGCCACCGCAGGAATCCTCGCCATGGGCTTCCACTCGGTGGGCATGGTCGCCAAGTTGTACGCAGACGCCATCGAGGAGCTCGACGACGGCCCGCGGGAATCGGTCGAAGCTGCCGGCGGGCATCGGCGCCAGCAGATCGCCGCGGCCATCCCGCAGGTGCTCCTGCCGCAGATGGTGGCCACGGCCCTGCACCGGTTCGACATCAACCTGCGAACCTCCGTGCTGCTCGGCTACGTCGGTGTGGGCGGCATCGGCCTCGCCATCGCGGATGCGCTGCGGACTCTGGACTACCAACGCGGCATGGCGCTGGCCTTGCTCGTGCTCGGCCTGTGCATCGCCATCGAGCTGCTCTCCGGTGCCATCCGGGCCGCGATCATGAGACGATCCGGTGGCGCGGTGAGTGGGGGGACCTGGTCTGACAGACTCTTCGCCTCCGGTGTCACCGGCGCTGACCGTGCGGCCGGCGCGGATGCCACGGTGCGGCTGACTCCCCCGTGGACGGCCGCACGCGCCCAGCGGTTTCTCGCCGGTGCCCTCATCCTCGTTCTGTTGGCCGCCTCCCTCTGGCGGGTCGACATCTCACCGGAGGCCCTGTGGCAGGGCCTGCTGTCCCTGCCCGAGACCCTCGGCCTGTTCCTGCCGCCCTCCGCCGGTGGCACGTGGGGCAGCCTGATGGAGCAGTTGCTGCTCACCGTCCAGATCGCGTTGGCCTCCACCCTGATCGGTGCAGTGCTGGCCGTGCCGATCGGCATCCTGGCCGCCAACAACGTGGTCGCCAACCAGGCCGTCAGGACCTTCTTCCGCGTCCTGATCGTGGTGGTGCGGGGAATCCCGGAGCTGATCCTGGCCATCATCTTCGTGGTCATCTCCGGACTGGGTGGCGTGGCCGGCACCCTGGCCCTGGCCGTGGGCGCGGTGGGTCTGCTCTCCAAGCTGGTGGCCGACTCCCTCGAGGAGACCGATACCGAGGTCCAGGACGCCATGCGCACCGCCGGGGCCTCGGAGGCGCAGGTCTTCTTCGCCGCGACCATCCGCCAGGCCGCTCCGGCGTTCATCGCCCACACGATGTACCTGCTGGACTCCAATATCCGCGCCGCCACCCTCCTCGGTGTCGTCGGCGCCGGCGGCATCGGCTTCCTGCTCCTGAATGCCTCCCGCGTGAACCAGTTCGACGTGGTGACCCTGATCCTGATCCTCATGGTCGTCGTGGTCCTGGCAGTCGAGGTCCTGTCCATGTGGTTGCGCCGGGCCGTCCGCTGATGACCCCTGCAGGCCCCCGATTCCACCCCCACCAGAAAGTGAGAACACCATGATTGAACTCGCCATCTTCGATATGGCCGGCACCACCGTCAATGACCGAGACGAGGTCTATCGCGTCCTGCGCGCATCCACCGAGCGTTTCGGTGCGCAGTTCTCGGATGAGGAATTCCAGCAGTGGATGGGCACCGAGAAACGCTGGGCCATCACGAACCTGTTGCAGATCGGCGGGGTGGAGGCGGACGAGGCCCTCATCGAGGAGGCCTGGACCTGGTTCCGCGCGGAATTGCGCCGGACCTACACCGAGCAGCCCCCGGTGCCGCTGGACGGCGTCGAACAGGCCTTGCGAGACCTCAAGGCACGCGGCGTCAAGATCGGCTTGACCACCGGCTTCTCCCGCGAGATCACCGATCTGATCCTGGACGCGATCGGCTGGAGCGGGTCCGATCTCATCGATCTGTCCGTCGCCGGTGACGAGGTCCCCGCCGGCCGCCCCGAGCCGTTCCTGATCCAGGCCGTGATGGAACGCCTCGAGGTGTCCGAGGCAGCGGCCGTGATCAGCGCCGGTGACACCGCCGCGGACGTGGAATCGGCCCGACGCGCGGGCGTCACCTCCATCGGCGTGCTCACCGGGCACCTGTCACGCGCCGACTTCGAAGCGCTGGGAGCCGACCTCATCCTCGCCTCCGTGGCGGACCTGCCCGCGCATATCGTGATGTCCGGAGCCTCCCGGTGAGGGGGGCGGCCACGGCCGTCCTCTGGCGCGGCGGCGCGGAATTCCAGTCCGTCCAGGTGCCGCTGCCCCAGCCTGGACCCGGCGAGACCCTGGTGCGGCTCACGGCTGCCACCGTCTGTGGCTCGGACCGGCACACCGTCAGCGGACGCCGCTCCTCGGCCTGCCCCTCCGTGCTGGGGCACGAGGGCGTGGGAGTGGTCCTCTCCACTCGAGGTGGTCACACCGTGCAGGGCTCGCCCCTCCATGAGGGTGACCGTGTGGTCTTCGGCGTCACGAGTTCCTGCGGGCGGTGCGCCCCGTGCCTCCGTGGCCTCACGGCCAAGTGCACCAGCGTGCAGAAGGCCGGTCATGAGCCGTTCGAGGGCGAGTGGCCCTTGTCCGGAACCTACGCCAGCCACATCCTCCTGCGCAGCGGCCAGGCCGTGGCCAAGGCACCCGCGGTCCTCCAGGACGGAGTGGCCGCGACCGCTGGGTGCGCGGTGGCCACCGTGATGGCCGTCCTCGAGCGTGCCGGTGAGTTGCGCGGCCGCCGGGTCCTGGTCAACGGGGTCGGCATGCTGGGCCTCGTGGCTGTCGCCGCGGCCCTCGACCGCGGTGCCTCCGAGGTCGTGGCCGTGGATCCGAACGCTGACCGCCGCCGGCTGGCCGAAGGCCTCGGGGCCGAGGCCCGACCTCCCGGGTCAGGGTCTGAGCCCGGGAATCGAGGCACCGTGGACGTCTCCCTCGAGCTCTCGGGGGCACGTGCCGGCATCCAGACCTGCATCGAGGCCTTGGGCATCGGCGGCACCGCCGTGCTGGCCGGCAGCGTTGCCCCCGTGGACGCGGTCGAGGTGGATCCTGAATGGATGGTGCGTGGGTGGCGCACCATCACCGGAGTCCACAACTACGAGCCACGCCACCTGCAGGAGGCGGTCGACTTCCTGGGAGCGGCCGGGCGTACCCTGCCCTGGGAGCATCTTCTGGACGGACCCATCGCCGCAGACCAGTTGGCAGCGGAGTTCCGCAGGACCGACGTGCAGCGGCTGCGCACTGTGGTGACCTTCTAGCCACCAGGGCCTCCTCCTCGGGCTAGAGCCGCCGAGTGCTCTCCTCGGGCTCCCGGCCCTCGGCGTCAGCCGTCTCGGGATCCACACCCTCAGAGTCAGCGGCTTCGGCGGACTTCTCCTTCCGTTCGGCGAAGGCCGCCTCGCCCGGGCCGGCGAACTCGCGGTTGCGTTCCACCGCGGTGATGGAACCGGTGAACACCGTGGAGTCGTCGCTGGACCGGGTCAGGGGCGTGGAGCCCGTGACGGCTGCGGTGGCCCCGGTGGTCGACTGCTGGCCCGTGACGGGATCGACCTGTGGCAAGGGGCTGGTGGGTGTCCGCGGCTGGCGGCCGGACGTACCAGCGGACGCGCCGCCGTCGTGGTCCTGTCCCGCCGGCACCCCCGTGCCGGACTCGCCTGCACCGGGGTTGACTGCCCCGGGTTCGGCGCCGACGGGCGCGAGGCTGGGCGCCTGCACGGGCGTCTCGGCGAAGCGCTGAGCGTAGATCGCCTCGGGGTGCTCGCTGCGCAGGAAGTTGACGAGGTCCTCCCGCACCAGGCAACGCAGGTCCCACAGGTCGCCGGCGTTGCGGGCGGAGACCGCCACCCAGAGCTTCACGGTCCCGCCCAGGGCCTCACTCACCTGGATGGTGCTGTCCTTGCCGTCCCAGAGCTCGGTGGACTCCAGCAGCGCCTTGAGGCGCTCTCGGGTGGCGTCCACCGGAACCCGCCAGTCCACGTCGATCTCCACGGTCCCGGACAGGGCGGACCCGGTGCGCGTCCAGTTCTCGAACGGCGTGGTGGTGAAGTGGCTGGAGGGGTAGATCACGCGGCGCCCGTCCCAGATCTTGACCACCACGTAGGAGAGGGTGATGTCCTCGATGGTGCCGTAGACCCCGTCCGCGGTCACCACGTCTCCCACGCGGATCGCATCGGTGAAGGCCAGCTGGATGCCGGCGAACACGTTGGTCAGGGTGGACTGCACGGCGAGGCCGGCCACCACGGAGATCACGCCGGCCGAGGCCAGCAGCCCGGCGCCCACGGCGCGGACCTGCGGGATGGTCAGCAGGATGATGGACACGGCGATGACGATGACGGCGGCCTGGATCACCCGCCGCAGCAGCACGGTCTGGGTGCGGATCTTGCGGTCACGGCGGTCATCCACGCCTTCCGAGGCGTACTTGCCGAGCAACCGCTCCTCGACGATCCGCACCACCCGCAGCGCCAGCCAGGCGAGGCAGCCGATGATGCCGGCCATCAGCAGGAAGTTCACGCCGTTGAACCAGGCGTAGGTGGAGGCGGTCAGCCCGAGGGCGATCCGCACCGCCAGCAGCACCGCCGCGACCGCCACCGGGACCCGGCACCGGGCGACCTGGTTGCGCAGCTGTGGCTTGCGGCGCAGCAGGGCGTTGACCAGCAGCCAGGCGACCACCAGTACGGCCAGCGCGAACGCCACGGAGATCGCCACCGTGGAGAGCATCCCCCAGAACGGTCCGAGCGAGTCGACGGCGCCTTCGGCCCCCTCGCGGACGCTGTCCTGCATGTTCTCCGGGGATCCGCTCGGCTCGGCCGTCGACTCGGAGTCCAGCCCCGCCCCGGACGCGAGGACGGTGGAGGGCGGAGCGGTGAACAGGTCGGTGAAGAAGGACGAACTCGGCATGGCCCCAGTCTGTCATCTGGTCCTCAGTCGTTCCTGAACGGGGGGAGAATGGACGCTGGACCACCGGAACCAGCCGATCCCTCGGAGCCTCAGGAGCCATCCCATGCTTGCCACCACGGACCTGCGCGGCCGCACCTACGATCCCGCCACGGTGCTCCCCCGCGCCGAGATCGACGTGGCCGCCGCCGTACCGAAGGTGATGCCGATCCTGGACCGCGTGCGTACCGAGGGGGCCCGGGCCGTGCTGGATCTCGGGGAGCAGTTCGACGGGATCCGGCCGCCGTCGTTGGCGGTGCCGGCCGAGAAGCTCACCGAGGCGCTCGAGTCGCTGGACCCGGAGGTCCGCTCCGCCCTCGAGGAGTCCATCGACCGCGCCCGGAAGGTGCACGCCGCCCAGGTCCCCGCGGGGTCCGAGGTGGAGCTCGGGGAGGGGGCCGTCGTCGAGAACCGCTGGGTCCCGGTGAACCGCGTGGGCCTCTACGTTCCGGGCGGTCGTGCCGTCTACCCCTCCTCCGTGGTCATGAACGTCGTCCCGGCCCAGGTCGCCGGCGTCGCCTCCCTCGCGGTCGCCTCCCCGCCGCAGAAGGACTTCGGCGGCCTGCCGCACCCCGTCATCCTCGCGGCCTGCGCCCTGCTCGGCGTGGACGAGGTCTACGCCGCGGGCGGCGCCCAGGCGGTGGCCATGTTCGCCTACGGGGTGGCGGACGACGACGGCGCCCGAGTGTGTGCCCCCGTCGACATGGTCACGGGGCCGGGCAACATCTTCGTGGCCGCCGCCAAGCGCGCCCTGCTCGGCACCATCGGCATCGATGCGGAGGCCGGGCCGACCGAGATCGCCGTGCTGGCCGACGGCACCGCCGACGCCCGGTGGGTCGCCGCCGACCTCATCAGCCAGGCCGAGCACGATCCCATGGCCGGCTCCGTGCTCATCACCACCTCACCCGAGCTGGCCCGCGACGTGGCGGCCGAGATCGAGAGGCAGGTGCCGGGAAGTCTCCACGAGGAGCAGATCCGCCAGGCCCTGGGCGGCCCGCAGTCCGGGATCCTGCTCGTGGGGACCCTGGACGAGGCGCTGGCCGTGGCCGACGCCTACGCCGCCGAGCACCTCGAGGTCCACACCGTGAACCCCCTGCAGACGGCCCGCCGGGTGACCAATGCCGGCGCCGTGTTCGTGGGCCCGCATTCGCCCGTGCCGCTGGGCGACTACTCCTCCGGCTCCAACCACGTGCTGCCCACCGGCGGCTCCGCCCGCTACTCCTCCGGGCTGAACACGGTGAGCTTCCTGCGCCTGCAACAGCTCATCCGCTACACGGAGACGGGGCTGAAGGAACTGGACACCAAGATCTCCTCCCTGTCCACGGCGGAGGGGCTGCCGGCCCACGGTGAGGCCGTCTCCCTGCGATTCCGCTGACCTGCTGCCTGATCCTCCGCGACTGCTGCGCCCCGGGTGCGGGGCGGGGCGGGGGCGGGCGAAGGTCACGGGGGTTCATAGTCTGAGAAACCCTTTGACCGCTCCGGAAGTCCGTCGTTAGTCTGGACCCAGAATCACGAGTTCCCGCTGTTACAGCCCTGGCTTGCGGGACGGCAACCCTCTTCACGCAGTAGTGGGGTGCTCCAGGTGAGGATTCGGCCTACCGGATGCCCCGGCAGGCAAGTACCGCGTTTCTGCTGGTGCCGATCGGGACGTTCCCGTGGCGTGCCGCCGTGCAGATGCGCCTTCGGACGGAGGACCCACCATGACCGCCCTGGCTACCCACGACCTGCAGCAGACCCCCGAGCTCCACACTGACCTCGACCGAGATCTGTCCACGCCGACTCTTCGCTCGGCCTTCTCCCACTTCCCCTCCGGCGTGGCGGCGCTCGCCGGCGTCGCCAACGGTGCGAAGGAGGGCCTCGTGGCCTCCTCCTTCACCGTCGGGGTCTCCCTGGAGCCGGCGCTGGTCTCCTTCGCCGTACAGAACACCTCCCGCACCTGGCCCCGGCTGAAGCAGGCCGAGCGGATCGGGATCTCCATCCTCGGCGAGGACCACACCGACGTCTGCCGTCAGCTCGCCTCCAAGGAGGGGGACCGCTTCGCCGGCCTGGACATCCGGTCCACGGATGAGGGCGCGATCTTCCTGGACGGCGCCGCCCTGTGGCTGGACACCACCGTCTACTCCGAGCTGCCCGCCGGTGACCACACCATGGTCCTGCTCGAGGTGCACGGCGTGCACGACCACTCCGCAGAGCACGAGCCGATCGTGTTCCACCGCTCGGCCTTCCGCAATCTGCGCACCGCCGAGGGCAACCAGTAGCCTCACGTCCTTCCTCACAGCGTTCCTCGGGGCCGGCGTCCGGTCCGGAGGTAGGATGTCCGGCATGCCTTCCGCCACCCCGTCCGCGCGGCGTCCAGGTTCGGGCGCAGGCGTGAGCACGACGCCGGCCGGCTCGGTCCGCTTGGATGCCTGGCTCTGGGGCGTGCGCATGTACAAGACCCGTTCGGCCGCCACCACGGCGTGCCGGGCCGGTCACGTCCGCCTCAACGGGCAGCCGGCCAAGGCCGCCCAACCGGTCAAGCCGGGCGACACCATCCGGTTGCGCCTGCCCGGACGTGAGCGGATCCTCGAGGTCACCGGCCTGGTGGCCAAGCGGGTCGGCGCTCCGGAGGCGGTACGCCACTACCTCGATCACTCCCCGGAACCCGTGCCCCGGGAACTGCTGGCCGTGCCCCGCCGAGACCGGGGTGCAGGCCGGCCCACCAAGCGAGACCGGCGCCAGCTGGACCGGCTCCGCGGCCGTGCCGCCACTGAGTCTGACGCAGAGCCCGGCCTCGATCGCGGCCTCGATCTCGAGTGAACTCTTGAGTGAGCTGCCGGACCGACGATGGACTCAGATGAACACCGGGAAAAGAATGCCCACAGCGGAAATTGAGGGCTTCTGTTCCGCGGTTTCTCCCGTATTATGTGACGCAGAAGTAGTAGTAGCAGTAAGTCCGTCACCACTGCGGACCGGTTGGCCCTCGGGCCGCTCGGGGCGTTGTAGGAAGCGGTTTCGCACACGCCGCTTCGCCCCCGTTGGAAGACCGACGGGTTTACAACCTCAGGAAAGGGCCCATCATGGCTACCGGTACCGTCAAGTGGTTCAACGCAGAGAAGGGCTACGGCTTCATCTCCCCGGACGACCAGTCCGCTGACATCTTCGTTCACTTCTCCGCCATCGAGGGCAATGGCTTCCGCGAACTGCAGGAAGACCAGAAGGTCGAGTTCGAGTCCCAGCAGGGCCCCAAGGGCATGCAGGCTGCTGCAGTCCGCCCGCTCTGATCGAGCTCGCCTGAATCCTTCAGGCTCCTGAACGGCCACCCTCCCCTCGGGGACGGTGGCCGTTCTGCTGTGACCAACGCGCCATGTCAGCACACCACTGGAGCGGAATCCGGTCTAGGGTACAACCATGAAATTTCGTTACCTGGGCCACAGCGGGCTCAAGATCTCAGAGATCATCTACGGCAACTGGCTCACCCACGGCTCTCAGGTCGAGAACGAGACGGCCCATGCCTGCGTCAAGGAGGCCCTGGCACAGGGCATCACCAGTTTCGACACGGCGGACGCCTACGCGAACACCAAGGCGGAGAGCGTCCTGGGTGAGGCCCTGAAGAGCGAACGCCGGGAATCCCTCGAGGTGTTCACCAAGGTCTACTGGCCCACCGGCCCCAAGGGCCACAATGACACCGGCCTCTCCCGCAAGCACATCATGGAGTCCATCAACGGATCCCTTCAGCGCCTGGGCATGGACTACGTGGACCTCTACCAGGCCCACCGCTTCGACGTGGAGACCCCGCTGGAGGAGACCATGCAGGCGTTCGCAGACATCGTCCGCGCCGGCAAGGCCCTCTATATCGGCGTCTCCGAATGGCCGGCGGACAAGATCCGCGAAGCCCACGCCATGGCCGCCCAGCTCGGATTCCAGCTCATCTCCAGCCAGCCCCAGTACTCCATGCTGTGGCGCGTCATCGAATCCGAGGTCGTCCCAGCCTGTGAGGACCTCGGACTGTCCCAGATCGTCTGGTCCCCCATGGCCGGCGGCATCCTCACCGGCAAGTACCTGCCCGGACAGCAGGCTCCGGAAGGATCCCGCGGTGCGGATGAGAAGGGCGGAGCGCGTTCGATGGCCAGCAAGATGACGGACGAGGTCCTGACTGCCGTCCAGAAGCTGCGCCCCATCGCGGACGGGCTCGGCGCCACCATGGGTCAGCTCGCCATCGCCTGGGTCCTGTCCAACCCCAATGTCGCCGGCGCCCTGGTCGGAGCCTCCCGCCCCGATCAGATCGCCGAGAACGTCAAGGCACTGGACCTCACCCTGGACGAGGCGACGCTCGGTGCCATCGACGCGGCCATCGGCCATGTCGTCACGGATGACCCCTCACTCGTGTCCGTCCCGGAGGGCCGCGCCGCCTGACCTCTCCGTGGCACTCATCATTCCGCTGACTGTGACGCTTCCGTGATGTGGACTTCCGGATATATCACGGTATGATCACAGTTAGCCGGTGTTGCCCGTTCTGCTCGACGGGGCGGGCAACACGGGGTCAAGTGCCAACCGACGGGGGCGGAGCATGACCACCAAGGCAGGATGTTCTCCTGGCCACACCTCCACGAGTCGAGCTTTCCCGCTCCTTGGACGCTCGGTGGCCACCGTAGCCGGCACCCTCATGGTGCTGACCGGACTGGTCGGAACCGCCCAGGCCACCCCGATGCCCTCGCCCAGCGACTCCCTGGGTCCCACGCAGCCGGCGGCCCCGGCCCCCTCGCCATCCGGGTCCTCGTCCTCACCCTCCCCCGAGGGCAATCAGCCTCCCGAGATCGACTGTCCCGGTCTCGTCACCCAAACCGGAGACACCGAGTCCGTGCGTATCCATGTCCTCGACCCGGACGGGGACACTGTCACCCTGAGCGCGGGGACGTCCTGGCTCGGCGGCGAGGCCTCGGTCGATGGTCACGTGGTGACATACACGGCACCCACCGACACCCACGGCAACGACGGTGTCACCGTCACCGCGGACGATGGACGGGGCGGTACCTCCGAGTGCGAGATCTCGATCCTGGTGCAGGTCGGGCCGAGCCCCACGCCGACCCCCACTCCGACGCCCACCGCGACCAGCCCGAGCCCCACGCCGAGTCCCCCGAGTTCCGCTCCGGAACCTGACCCCGAGCCGACCAGCGAATCGGGCACGCCGACCCAGGCTCCGACGTCGGCCCCCACCGCCGGACCGACCCGGAATCCGACCACGCCAAGCAGCTCGAGCCGGACCACCGGTGCGTCCACCGGGACTCCCAGCGACGGAGACGGCGGCATCGGCACCAGCCCGAGCGGCTCAGCTCCCGGAGATGCGGGCGGCGACAGCTCGGGCGGCAGCGGTGTTTCAGACGGTCAGACACCGGACGGCACCGAATCACCCTCCGCACCGGCGGCCGAGACTCCCAGCGCACAGAAGCTCAGCAACATCATCAGGGACACCGCCATCGCCTGCCCGGTCCGGGCCGTGGCGGATGCCGAGAAGCTCATCGCGGGCATCTCCGCGGGCATGACGTCACGTCCCGGCGGCGGGAACTTCCCCAGTGGGGACGGCACCGGCAGTGCTGCTGACGGCACTGACGCCGCCGAGGGCACTGGCAGCGCGGAGCCCGTGGCCGCCGCCGAGCGGACCGCTCACACCGGGTCCACCCTGTGGCTGTTCGCAGGGGTGGGATTCTTGATGATCGCCCTCATCGCCCTGGCCCTGGCGGCTCTGCCGCGCGGCGGCCGTCGGCACTAGACTGACCGGACGATGCGGCCGTTCGGACGGATTGTCCGCCGGAGGGCCGCCCGAGATTCAGGAGGTTCGAGTTGTCCCGCTACGAAGACGATCTGGAACAGCAATTCATCGAAGAACCCGAGAACGACCTGGAGCAGCCGGCTGACGGCCGCGACGGGACCACGGATCACGGTTCCTCCGATGACCCGGATTCACTGGATGCGATCGACCCGCTGCGCCGGGACACCTTCCTGCTGGACGGGGACGCGGACTACAACGGCGTCCCGGACTACCAGGAGGGCAGCTCCGATGATTCCGGCGGCGCTGCCGAGCCGGATGAGGACTCCGAGTGGGCCGGCCGGGACGACGATGAGGACGAGGAAGGCTCAGACGTCCCCGCCTAGAACCGGTCAACCTCTGCTCGCGTCCACGACCTGCTAGCGCTTCCGGCCGGAGACCAGTCGCTCCGTGCCGGAAGCGGCCAGGATCAGGCAGGCGCACCAGATGCCACCGGCAGGCCCGAGGGGTGCGGCAGCCAAGCCCGCCACCACCGGCATCGCCACCTGCCCCACCCGGTTGCCGACCAGCCGGAACGCCAGGGCGGGCCCACGCCAGGTCGGGGGCACCGCCTGGGTCACCAGGGACATGGTCAGCGGCTGCCCGATGCCGAGGGCGAAGCCGCCGGCGGCCATGAGCACCACCGCCAGCCAGATGGCGTGCCACCCTTCCAGGGCCGGCGGCACGAATCCGAGAGCCACGGCGGAAGCCAACAGGGACACGAGCACGAGGTGGTGCCGCTCCCACCGGCTGGACATCCAGGGCAGCACGATCCTGGACAGGAACGAGGCTCCCCCGCGGACGGCCAGCAGGATGCCCACCCAGAACGGTGAGACGCCGGCCGCTTCGCCGACCAGGGGCATGAATGCCGTGAGGATGTCCAGCATCGCCAGCAGCGCCAGGGACGCCATCATGTGCGAGGGGATCCCGGGGACCCGCCAGATGGCCAGCATCGTGGGCTTTCCCGGCCCCGCCGCGCCCTCTTCACCCGCACCCACGGAGGTCTCGGTGTCCGACGCCGGCCCCGCCGGCCCGCCGTTCTCGTCTCCCAAGCCATGGGCCCGGTCCCCCGGTTCCTCCGTGGGCTCCGCGGGCAGGCGCCGGAAGCGGCGGCCGCCGTCAGCCCGCATGAGGTACATCACCGGCACGGCGAGCAGGGAGCAGGCCGCACCGAGCCATAACGCCCCATCGATGCGGCCGGCGAACGCCGTGCTGTGCGTGGCCTCGCTGAGCGTGGCGTTGCCGAGGATCAGCCCGGAGATCAACGGTCCGGACATCTGTCCCACGGAGAAGGCAGCGGTGAACCACCCGAACGCCGCGTCCATGTTCTCCGGGGCGGAACGCCGGCCGATCACGGTCTGGCCCGCAATGGTGAACAGCAGATGGCCCATGCCGAGCACGGCCGAGGACACCATCAGCACGGCGACGTTGGAACCGAAGGCCAGGCCGACACCGCCCAGCCCCAGCACCAGCGCCCCCAGGGCGATCATGCCGCGCAGGGTGGGCAGCCGGCTGCTGAGCCGTCCCAGGGACATCGCGAACACCAACGGGAGGATGGCATACGCAGCGGTGGCCAAGCCGACCGTTGCCTCTCCGGCTCCCAAGGCCAACAGCTTGTAGCTCGTGACGGGCCGCAACAGGTTCAGGGCAGTCTGCGTGAGGACGGCTGCGGCGATCATGACCCAGAGCCAGGTCAGGTTTCCGCGGTTTGCCATGATCTCCAGAGTAGTCCTCGCACACTCCTGCCTCCGTCCCGCGCTCCTGCGTTGCCCGTCTCCCCGCGCCTTCCTCGACCGCCGACTGGGGCCCGAGGGCTAGAATCGCCACGGCCCTGCCGTCGCCGGGACCTTCGCCCAGTTCTCTCCGCAGCCCAGAAAGCCGGTCCCTTCGTGTCCTCTGAATCCAGCACCCCGCAGCCTCCGCAGCGGCTGTGGAGCCGGAACTTCATCCTCACCTTCGCGACCAACCTGTTCCTGTCCCTGGTGTTCTACCTGCTGGTGACGGCCATGGCGCTCTACGCGGTGAACGAGTTCCAAGCCTCCGAGGTCATGTCCGGATTGGCCGTCAGCGCATTCGTGCTGGGCGCCGTGGTGGCCCGGTTGTTCTCCGGCCAGGCCATGGAGTTCATCGGACGCAAGCGACTCCTGATCTGCGCCCTGGCCCTCTTCCTGGTCGCATCGGCCCTGTACCTGGCGGCCGACAGCCTGGGCCTGCTGATCGCCGTCCGGCTCATCCACGGTCTGGGGTTCGGGGCGGCCAGCACGGTGCTGGCCACCGCGGTCCAGGGCATGATCCCGCCCCACCGCCGCGGTGAGGGCACCGGTTGGTTCGGCACGTCCATGAACATCGGCGCCGCGGTCGGCCCGATGCTGGCCTTCCAGCTGACCGACCGCTTCGGCTTCGATTCCCTGTTCATCGTGTGCACCGGTTTCGCCGTCATCGGCCTGCTGGCCGGCTTCCTCGTGCAGCTGCCGGCCGTCCAGCGTCACGGCCACGGATCCCGCCACCGGTTCTCCCTGCGCAATCTGATCTCCGCGCCGGTCCTACCCGTCGCCTTGGTCATGCTCATGGCCGGCCTGGCCTACTCCGGCATTCTGGCCTTCCTCAACGGCTATGCCCAGGAACAGGGCATCGGTCCGACCGTCACCAGCCTCTTCTTCGTGGTCTACGCGGCGGTGCTGGTGGCGTCCCGGTTCATCGTGGGTCCGGCCCAGGACCGGTACGGGGACAATGCCGTGGTCTTCCCGCTGCTGGTGCTCTTCGTGGCCGGATTGGCCGTGCTGGCCCTCTGGCCGACCACTGTCGGCATCCTGCTCTCGGCGGGCCTGTGTGCCCTCGGTTTCGGCTCCACGCTCACGTCCCTGCAGACCGTGGCGGCCACCCTGGTGCCGCCCTTCCAGATCGGCGTGGCCACCTCAACCTTCTTCCTCGTCCTGGATATCGGCACCGGCCTGGGCCCCGTGCTGCTGGGCGCCCTGCTGCCGGCCACGGGGTTCTCCGGGATGTACCTGCTGTTGTCCGGCTTCGTGGCGTTGTCTATGGGCGTGTACTGGCTGGCCCACGGCCGCCACGCCCAGCACGGCACGGGCCGCGGCCACCAGTAGCAGCACCAGGACGGCGATCAGCACCACCTCGGCGGCGATGTAGTAGTAGTGCGTGGTAGAACCGCCCGCGGAGTCGCCGGCCAGGACGGCGTCGGTGCGTGAGCCGTCTCAGCCCCGGCGGGTGGCGCGGACCATGGCCACGGCCAGACCCAGCAGGACGGCATAGGCCACGCCGACCAGCACCCAGCCGAGGACGAATCCGCCGGTCAACTCCACGATCGCGCCCATCCCCACGGGGCCGACGGCGAAGCCCGCGTACATGCCCATGGTGGTGGTGCCACTGGCCGCGCCGATCCGGGTGGCATCCACGGCCTGCATGGTCCCCGCATTGACGACCACATTGGTGCCCAGCACGGTCAATCCGTGCAGGACGACCCCGGCCCAGAACAGGGCGGGCAGATCCCAGAGGGATGAGGTGGCCATGCAGGCCATGCCGAGCAGGGCGCCGGAGGAGATCAGCAGCAGCAGCGTGCCCGGCCGGCGCCCGGCACCCAGGGCACGGCCCCAGTAGATGCGGCTGGCCACTCCCACCACTCCGGAGAGTCCGGCCGCGAGGCCGCCGATGAGCAGGCTGTAGCCGTGGTCCCGCACCGCGAAGAGCGGCAGGTAGACGTTGGTGGCCTGGGTGCCCATGCCAGAGAAGAAGGCGACGGCGGTGAACAGCCAGACCTGGACCGGCAGGGAGGCCGTCGAGCCGGGGCGCCGACGCCGGAACCGGTCCGCGAGGACACCGCGGACGGCCGACCAGTCCGTGGGGTCCTCCGGCGGGATGTGGCGCAGCGACCACCACAGCAGCACCAGCACCCCCACGGCGGCGGCGAGCGCTGCACCGGACCAACCGGCCCAGAGGGCCGCGGCCGGGAAGAGCAGCCCGGCCACCAGCTGGCTGGCCTGGACCCCGGACTGTTTGACACCGATCCAGCCGGACCGCTTGACGGCGGGCACGGACGAGTAGATGACGCGGTTGGTGGTCGGGTTGGCGATCACCTGAGCCGGCCCGACGAGGACGCAGGCCACGATCAGGGTCCAGTACTGCGGGCCGAGGGCCGAGACCAGCAGCGCCAGCACGGTTCCGCCGTAGTTGAAGACCAGTTGGCTGCGGATGCTCAGGACGTCGGCGAGCCGCCCGATCACCATGGAGGAGACGGCGGCGCTGACGAACAGCACCGTCACGAGGAGGCCGAACTGGCCGGCCGAGACACCGAGTTCCCGGATCAGCAGGTCCGAGGTCGCCGAGAGCCCGTAGTTGAGCAGCGGGCCCACGCCCATGGCGATGAGCAGCACCGTCAGCAGCGCCGCGCCGGCCTTCGGCACCTCGGGTTGTGGTGCCGGCGTTGCCTGACTCAATCCATTCCTCGATTCCCCAAAGCCTTGGAAAACGCCTCGGCAGCCTGCTGGAGCTGGTCGATGAGAACCGACAGCCCGGCGTCCGGCAGCCGCTCCGTGGGGGCCACGACGGCCAAGCCGGCCACGGTGCGGCCCGTGACATCCCGCAGTGGCACCGCGACGGCGGAGATCCCCTCCGTGCTCTCCCCGCGGGACACCGCGTAGCCGGCCTGTCGGATTCTAGCCAGCATCCCCGTCAGGTCCGGCACGGTGTCCACGGTGTGGTCCGTCAGCTTCTTCAGACCACCACCGAACATTCCGGCGACGTCGGCCGGGGCCAGGTCTGCCAGCATCACCCGGCCTCCGGCCGTGCCGTACGCCGGAATCCGGGCGCCGATCCGAGGAGAGGCGCGGAGAACGTGGGCGGACTCGATACCGTCGACGAACTCGACCTCGGAGCGGACCAGTACGGACAGGGAGACCGACTCCCCCGTGGCCGCGGCCAGTGACTCCATGGGACGGTGCGCGGCCCGCCGGATCTCCCGGTTCTCCATCACGCCACCAGCCAGGGAGAGCAGGGCGGCACCCGGCCGGTAGACACGGCTGTAGGGATCCTGGACCACATAGTCCCGCGAGGCCAGCGTGCCCAGGAGGCGGTGTGCGCTGGACGGGGCGATGCCGAGGTCCTCGGCGATCTCCCGCACGCGGACACCCCCCTCCGCCATGACGCGGTCCACCACTGTCAGTGCGTGGACCACAGACCTGATCTCCGTCATGGCATCCTCCTCATCCGCCCCCGCGGACTCACATGTTCCGTACACCAGAACAATTGTTTCAATCGTTCCGCCTGATGCTCTCGCATCCTACGCTTCTGGGAACACCGGAGTCACCATCCACCGCAACCAGGACAGCCACGCCAGCACGAGCAAGGAGCCCCGATGAGAACCACCGCGAGGACATGGACGAGCAGCCGGCGCCGCAGCCGCTGGCTGGCACCACTGCTGGCAGCACCCTTGCTGCTGACCGCCTGCGGCGATGGCGGCACCTCAGGCCAGGAGTCCGGCGCTGGAACAGGGTCGTCCGCCGAGGGCACCGCTACCGCAACGGGCGGGACGGAGGGCACCACGGAGATCCGGGTGGCGGACACCGCCGGCATGCCCTCGGCCTTCCTCCAGTACGGGGTGAACGAGGGCTACTTCGAGGCGGAAGGCCTGGACGTCACGGTGGACGTCAGCATCGGCGGTGCCGCAGCCGTGCCGGCCGTGGTCAACGGAGAGACCCAGTTCGCCGGTTCGAACACCGTCAGTGCCATCCTGGCCGCCAGCAAGGGCCTCCCCATCACCATCGTGGCCGCCGGCACCCGCACCATGGAGGATCCCGAGGACGATTTCGCCCGCATCATGGCCTCCACCTCCAGCGGGGTCGAGAAGGTCGAAGACCTGGAAGGCGCCACCATTGCGGTCAACACGCTGGAGAACATCAACGACGTGGTCATCATGACGCTGATGGAGGACGCGGGCGCCGACCGCACCCAGGTCAAGTTCGCCGAGATGGGTTTCTCGGACATGCTCCCGGCCCTGGCCAACGGGCAGGTCGACGCAGCCCTGCTGATCGAGCCGTTCGTCACCATGGCCGTGGACCAGGGCGCCACGGAGGTCGCCAGCCCCTACGCCGAGTCCCGACCGAACATGATGGTGGGCACCTACATGACCTCGGAGGAGTACGCCGCAGAGAACCCGGAGACGGTGAAGGCATTCCAGCGGGGCATCAGCGCCACCGGAGAGGCCGTCGCCGAGGATCCGGACGCCTTCCGCGAGGCGCTGCCGGACGTCACCACCATCGAGCCCGACCTCGCCGACCAGATCCATCTGCCCGCCTGGGACGCCTCGGTGGACCTGGAGACCCTGCAGTTCCTCAACGAGCGCATGGTCCGGTACGGGCTGATCGACGAGGAGATCAGCGTCGAGGACATCGTCACCGCGCCCACCGACTGAGCCGTTCCTTTCACCGACCTGAGAGACCCGAGGACACCCGCACATGACCAGTGACACGACCGCCAGCCCCGCGCCCCGCCCCTACCGGCGCATCGCCACGGAGGAGGCCTGGGCCCCGCCGGAGATGTTCGAGCTCTTCCGCCGGATCCTGGGCGAGCACCCCGAGGACGATCCGGGCTTCATGAGCCTGATGGGCTACTACGCCCTCGGCGACGGTGACCGCCCGCGGTTCATCCGCGAGCGCATGGTGGACACCGAGGGGGTGCGCCTGCAGGAGATGGACGCGGCCGGCGTCGACCATCAGATCCTGGCCCTGACCGCACCGGGGACCAACCCCCTGGCCGCCGCCCAGGCCACGGACCTCGCCCAGGTGGCGAACGACCACCTGGGGGAGATCGTCCGGAACCGCCCGGAGAGGTTCTCCGGGCTGGCCGCCGTGCCGTTCACCGCGCCCGACGCCGGCGCCGCCGAATTGGGCCGGGCGGTCACCGAGCTGGGGCTCAAGGGCGCGATCCTGAACTCCCACGTGCGGGACCGCTACACGGACGCCCCCGAGTTCCTGCCGTTCTACGAGGCGGCGGAGTCCCTCGGGGTGCCCGTCTACCTGCACCCCAACGCCCCCTCCGCCGGGCTGTTCAAACCGCTGCATGACCGCGGCCTGGACGGCTCGATGTACGGCTTCGGAGTGGAGACCGGCCTGCACCTGATGCGGCTGGTGGTCTCCGGGGTGTTCGAGCGCTTCCCAACTCTGAAGCTCGTGGTCGGCCACCTCGGCGAGGCCGTGCCGTTCTGGCTGAACCGGATCGACTACATGTACGGCAAGCAGGTGGCCACCGGCCGCTACCCGCACGTGAAGCCGCTGCCGCTGAAGCCCTCCGAGTACATCCGCCGCAACGTCTGGATCACCACGAGCGGCATGCCCTGGCAGGACGAGATCATGTTCGTGCGGCAGATGATGGGCGCCGACCGCGTGATGTACGCGATGGACTACCCGTACCAGTACGAGCCGTCCGAGGTGGAGCTCCAGGACAACCTGCCGATCTCGGCGGAGGAGAAGTTCGAGTTCTTCGAGGGCATCGCCACCCGGGTGTTCAACCTGGAGCTCTGATCCCGACACCTTTTCAGTCGAGTTGGGGCGGGTTCTCTTCGAGAACACCCACGCCAACTCGACTGAAAGCGTGGGTTCGGGGTCAGGAGGCGAGTTTCGAGCGCAGGGCGGCGAGCGCCGCCGTCGCGCCGGTCCAGAGGGTGGGTTCCGGGACGGGCACGAAGCGCGGCGAGTGGTTGACCGGCATGGACCCGGACTCCACCGTGCCGCGGTCGAAACCACCGAACATCCAGAACACGGAGGGCACCCCGAGGGCGGTGGCCAGGTTCCCGAAGTCCTCCGAGCCCATCCTCGGCTCGGCCTCCCCGACGTTCTCCTCGCCCAGGGCGCGGCGCAGGGTGCCGGTGATTTCCTCCGTCGCGGCGGGGTCGTTGAAGTTCAGGGGAAACCGGTAGAGCTCCTCGATCTCCGGTTCGGGTGCACCGGAGGCCAGCGCCTCGGCCGAGATGATGCGGCGGATGGAGGCGAGGACGTGTTCGCGGACCCCGTCCTCCATGGTGCGGACATTCAGGGTGAACTCGGCCCGGTCCGGGATGATGTTCTCCTTCAGCCCGGCGTGGAAGGTTCCCACCGTGACCACGGCGGAGCTCCGCGGGGCGATCTCACGGGAGACGATCGTCTGGAGGCGGTTGACGATGCTGGCGCCCAGCACGATGGGGTCGACCGAGTCCTGCGGCTGGGAACCGTGGGACTGCTCACCGTGGAGCGTGACCTTCCAGGAATCGGCGTAGGCCATGAAGGAGCCCGCCACCACCTCGACGGTCCCGGCCAGGCCGGGCATGACGTGCTGGCCGTAGATGACCTCCGCGTGCGGGGCACGGTCCCACAGCCCGTCGTCCACCATGGCCTGCGCGCCGGCGGCGGTCTCCTCCCCCGGCTGGAACAGCAGGACGACGGTCCCGGACCAGCTGTCCCGGTCCGCGGCCAGTACCTCGGTGGCGGTCATCAGCGCGGCCACGTGGGTGTCATGGCCACAGCCGTGCATGACCGGCACCTCGGTGCCGTCCTCCAGGGTGCCGCGGGCGCTCGAGCGGTAGTCGACGCCCGCCACCTCCTCGATCGGCAGCCCGTCCATGTCCGCCCGGAACCCGACGACGGGCCCGTCCCCGTTGCGCAGGATCCCCACCACCCCGGTCCCTCCGCAGCGGAAGTGCTCGATGCCCAAGGAGTCCAGGTGGGCCTCGATGAACGCCGCGGTGGCATGCTCCTGCATGGACAGCTCCGGGTTCGCGTGCAGGTGCCGGTAGAAATCGAGCATGCGTTCGCGCAGCTCGGCGGGGATGTCCGGGTAGTCGGTGGAGTTGGTCATGGGTGGGTCTCTCCTTCGGTGGCGGTCGGTTCGGCGTCGTCCCGCTTGCGGACGAACCAGACGATGACCAGGGTGGCGATGACGGCGATGGCTGTGGCCGCCATGGCAATGCCGGGCACCAGCGGCACGAGGACGAACTGCACCAGTATGGCCACGATGATGGCCACCACGGTGGCGCGCACCTGCTTGAGGGACACGATTGCCTGCACGATGACCGCACCGAGCACGGCCGGCAGCACGTAGACACGCACAACGTCCGTGATCTCGGTCGGGATCACGCTGATGAGCCAGGTGCCGAGGAGCCCCACGAACACCAGCAGGGACAGCAGGTGGACGGCGGCGGCCCCACAGATGGCCATGACGGCGGCCAGACCGCCACGGTGGGTGCCCGGCTTGGCGTCCACGCGCGCCTGGGCGATGAGGGCCGAGGGCAACAGCTTGTTGGAGATGTTGCCGATCATGAACGCCTGGTACATGGAGGCCGGACCGAGGATCGGGAAGTAGGTGACCGGCTCGATGATCCAAATGAGGAAGAAGGTTCCGGCCACGGCCGCGAAGGCGGTGAACAGGGCGCTGGCGGTCACACCGAGGTCGCCGAAGAACACGAGGTACAACGGGCCGGCCAGGGAGAAGATCAGGCCGGCGATCATGGTCAGCCGGCCCCAGCGTGACGTGGTGGCGTCGAACTCGTCCATGCTGCCGGCAGCATGGACGCGCCCGGGGGCGGTGGTTGTTGCGGTGGTGCTCATGGGGACTCCTGGAGGGTCAGGTACAGCAGAGAGGTCGAGGGCGGTGCCGGCCAGGCGGCAGGGTAGGCCCCGGGGCGGCGGTTCGGGGTGCCGGTCACGCCACGCCGGCCAGGCCGGCTGACTGGGCGAGGTAGGCGGCGGTCAGGGCGGCGAGGATGGCGATGCCGAGCCCCCATTCGCGCAGCCAGCGCATCCCGGGGAGCTTGGCCAGCAGCAGGCACAAGCCCATCACGACCGCAGAGGTGGCCAGGGTGACCACGTGCACGGAACTCTTGGGCACCTCCGCCAGGCCGAGGAACACGAAGGCGCCGAGCAGGGCGGCTGCCGGGACCACGGTCATCAGGGCGGGGTTGACCTTGGCCATCTTGTGTTCGCCCTTCTTCAGCAGGGGCGTGAGGATGAGGGTGGCGAGCATCCACATGGCGCCGCCGAGGCTCATGGCGAAGAACATGATGGCGAAGGTCTGCTGGTCGAACCCCGGGCCGCCCAGCTCGACGCCCTGGGTTCCGGCGGCAATGCTGGCCGCGGCGGTCTCGTACTGCACCGAGCCGATCAGCCCGATCCGGACCAGGGTGGCCGGTGTGCCGAACAGGGGCAGCAAGGCCACGGCCACGAGGGCTACCGCCAGGGAGGGGCCGATCGCAGCGATCGCCCCGGTGCTGAACGAGGTGTTCAGTTCCTGCTTCGTCATCCCGGCTGCCGCCGATGCCTTGCGGGCCGCCAGGATGTAGATGACCGACTGGACGCCGATGACGAGGAAGACGCCGAGGGCGCAGATCCACAGCACCGGGGTGTTGGCCAAAGCCAGGACCCCGTTCGGGTCCGTGGACGGGGAGGCATTCGATGTTGCTGCGATCATGATGGTCCTTTGGGGAGGGGACGTCTTCGTCGGGCGGTGTCCGTGCTCGCCCACCGAGAACACGATGTTGCATTGAGTGAATACCATTGTGATGTGTTGCCCATCACTTCGAGCCAAATCGCTGAAAATCTGCACCAAGACAGCCAGAAGGACTGATCATGTACATCGCACCACCGCTCCTGGATGAGGACGACCTAGGACTCGTCCACGCCCTGCAGATCGGTCCGCGCCTGCCATGGACAACCCTCGGCGAGATCCTCGACCGCCATCCCACATCCCTGGCAGCGCGCTGGCGGCGGCTGCAGGGAGCCGGTCTGGCCTGGATCACGGCCCACCCGCTGGGACTGCCCAACCACATGGCCACGTCCTTCCATGACGTCCGGTGCGCACCGGGGCGCCGGCGGGAGGTCGAAGAGCGGATGGCGGAGATCCCGGAGGTGTTCTCGATCGAGGAATGCCACCGGGACCGGGACTTCATGCTGACCGTGATCTCCGCCGACCCCAACCAGCTGTCCCGGGAGGTGTATCCGCGGCTGGATTCCGTCCCCCATCTGACCGGTTACCAGTCCACCTTCTGCACCCGGCTCCACCGGACGGCGGCAGACTGGGAGCTGGCGGTGCTCAGTCCGGCCCAGCGCCGTGCGGTGCGGCAGGCGGGAGGCCCGCCGGCCGGGCCCCCGGGCCAGCAGGGCATGCCGGAGTCGTTCGTCCCGATCGTCCAAGCGCTGGCGCGCGATGGGCGGGCCACGGCGGCCCAGATCGCCGCCGCCACGGGGCTCCATCCGGCGACAGCGCGGCGACGGCTCCACCAGGTGCTGGAATCAGGCGTGGTGAGTTTCCGCTGCGAGACGTCCCACCTGTCCGCCGGATACCCCGTGATCTGCCAATGGTTCGCTCGGCTCCCCGTGGCCCACCATGACGCCGCCGCGGCGGAGCTGTCCCGGTTGGGCGCCCTGCGGCTGTGTGCCTCGACCACGGGGCGCTCGAACTTCATGTTCATGATGTGGCACCGATCGGCGGCGGAGATCATGGCCATGGAACAGGAGGCCACGGCGCGGATCCCGCATCTGGAGATCCGTGAGACGGTCATCATCGCCAACATCCCCAAGCGGGCCGGCTGGAGGCTCGATGCCGAGGGCCGGCGCACGGGCGAGTTCATCGAGGTCGGCCCCCGCCTGCGCTGAGCCAGGGCCTCAGCACACCTTCCCAACTGGCGGTCGGGGCCGGCCCATTCTGGGCGGTTACCCGCGAGTGAACGGACCGAACTCGGCCTCCAGCTGCCGGGAGGGGTCAGGGGGCGGGCCGGCCCTCCGGCCGGGGCTCGTTGCTGACCACGGGCGTGGAGCCGGTGTCCGAACCGGAGCGCCGGGGCCGGGCGCCGTCGAGGTCCTTCTCGTCGGCGTTGCGCTCGGGTGGCCGACCCTCGGAACGCGGTTCGCCTTCGCCCTCGCTCGGTCCCTCGCCGCTGCGGTCACCGGCCGAGTCCGAGCCCGAGCCGGCGGTGGCGCCTGCCACCGGATTCTCCGCCGGGCCCCCGCCGCGCCCTGCACCCACGGCGGCATGGGCACCTGCGGAACCGGCCGGCGTCGGGACGGGCCGTTGCGCTTCACCGGAACGCAGGGAGGCGCGCAGGTCCCCGAGGGACATCGCGGAGGTCTGCACGTCCAGCTCGTCACGCCACTGCGGATCCGGCTCGGTCAGGTAGCCGACGGGAGCGTGCTCGCCGAAGTGGTCCGCGTCTGCCTCCCGCCAGTCGGCGGCCCAGCCGCGCGGTGGCTCGTTGAGCAATTCGTCCTCACGCAGCCAGTGGTAGATGGAGGCGTAGGAGCGGGTGTTGAGGTGGTCCACCCGGCGGCGCAGCATGCGGGTGTTCAGCTGGGACGGATGGTTCAGGCCCATCGACGCCATGATCTGCACGGCCTCACGGACGGTGAGCTTCTGGTAGTTGTGCACGCGCTTGGACTTGTCCTCCACGTCCAGCGCCCGGGTGAGCCGTGGGTCCTGCGTGGCCACGCCCACGGGGCAGTGGTTCGTGTGGCACTTCTGGGCCTGGATGCAACCGGTGGCCATCATCATGGCGCGGGCGGACATGGTGAAGTCGGCCCCCTGGATCAGCCGTTTGACGATGTCCGATCCGGTGGCGACCTTGCCGGCGGCGCCCAGCTTGATCATGTGCCGCAGGCCTGTGCCGACCAGGGCGTTGTGCACCAGCATCAGACCCTCGGTCAGCGGCGTACCGACGTGGTCGGAGTACTCCAGCGGGGCCGCGCCGGTGCCGCCCTCGGAACCGTCCACGATGATGTAGTCCGGGGCGGTCCGCTCCTCCCAGATGGCCTTGCACATGGCCAGCACGTCCGTGCGGGAACCGACGCAGAACTTGATGCCGATCGGCTTGCCGTCGGAGAGCTCGCGCAGGCGGCCGATGAAACGGACCATCTCCCGGGGTGTGGTGAAGGCCGAATGGGAGGCCGGGGAGATGCAGTCGACGCCGACCGGCACCTCGCGCGCCTCGGCGATCTCCGGGGTGACCTTGGGGCCGGGCAGAACACCGCCGAGCCCGGGCTTGGCCCCCTGGGAGAGCTTGATGGTGATGCCCTTGACCTCCGGCAGGGTGGCCTTCTCCGCGAAGCTCTCCGGGTTGAACCGGCCGTCCTCGGTGCGGCAGCCGAAGTAGCCCGAGCCGATCTCCCAGAACAGGTCCGCCCCGTTGCCGCGGTGATACTTCGTCAGCCCGCCCTCGCCGGTCTCGTGGATGAACCCGCCCAGGCCGGCCCCCTTGTTCATGGCCACCACCGCGTTCTTGGACAGCGAGCCGAAGGACATGGAGGAGATGTTCATCAGGGACAGGTCATAGGGCTGGCGGCAGTCCGGGCCGCCGATCCGCACGGTGGGGGTCTTCTCCGGCGGCGCCACGGGGGCCGTGGAGTGCAGGAGGAACTCGTAGCCGATCCGACCCGTGTCCCGCTCGGTGCCGAAGGCCTTGTGGTCATCCGCGCCCTTGGACCGCGAGTACACGATCGAGCGGGTGTCCCGGTCGAAGGGCGTGCCGTCGAAGTTCCGCTCGATGAAGTACTGCTGGATCTCCGGACGGATCGACTCCAGCAGGTACCGCATGTGCCCGATCACCGGGAAGTTCCGCAGGATCGCATGCCGCTTCTGGGTCAGGTCCCAGATGGCCAGCCCCACGAGCAGCAGTGCGACCAGGCCGAGGAAGATCCACGCCCAGAACCCGACCAGGTAGGCAATGACCAGGATGAGGACGAGCGTGGTGAGCCCGCCGATGATGAGGAGGCGGTTGTTCATGCCTCCCATCCTGCACCCACGTGACGCAGAACGCACGACGGCGGCGCACGGCCTTTCGCATTCATCTCACCAGTGGTGCGGGGCCGGCTTCCGGGAGCCCGGGAGGGCGACGTTGCCGCGCCACTCGTGCAGCCACTCAGGCAGCTCGAGACCGGCCGGCTTCGGCTGACCGAGCTCCTCGGCGACCGCTGTCAGGATCTCCTCGTTGGACACCGGACCGTCGGGACCGAGGAGCCGGGTGGCCACATGGGCCCTGACGTAGACCTCGCCGTCCACCACGAAGCGCTGCTCGAACCAGATGGACTTGTCATCCAGGCCGATGATCCGGGTCTCCAAGGTGTAGCGCTGCCACAGGTTCACCGACTTCCGGAAGGCGATTTGCTCGGCCTGCACCACCGGCGACCACTTCTTCTTCCGCATCAGGTCCCAGACACCGGCCCGGACCATCAGGTCGAAGCGGCCCAGGTCCATGAGGGAGAAGTACATCCCGTTGTTGACGTGCACCGCGATGTCCACGTCGGTCGGCAGGGCCCTCAGCGGCAGCGAGGAACTGTCCCAGATGCTCAGCTTGGAGCGGCGCCGCGAGGTGATGAGCAACAGCAGGGTACGGAAGATCAGGTGCATGCCCCCATGATGTCACGGGAAGTTACCCCCGGGTAATGAGGTCGCGATACAGCATGGGATCTGCCGCACTGTGCATTCAGGCCCGCTTCGCCTTTCGCTTCTCTTCCGCTTCTCTTCCGCTTCGTAGACTGACTGGACCGACCCGACCATGCCCCGCCGAACACGAATGAGTCTGATGGCCTCGAAGCAGCCCGCCATGTCACCGTCCGCCCTGCCGGTCACGGACGTCCTCGATCGGGCCACTGGTCCACGGCGCGCCGAAGCCGAGGAACTGCTCGCGCTCCATGCCGACGTCTGCGGCGAGCAGCCGGTCGTGTGGGCCGGCCGCATCATCGGCTTCGGGGAGTATAGGTACCTGTACGAGAGCGGGCATGGCGGACGCGCTCCACTGCTGGCCTTCGCGCCGGGTCCGACGAAGCACACCGTCTACCTCGTCAACGACTTCTCAGAGCGGTGGCCCGAGCTCATGACCAGCCTGGGCAAGCACCGCGCGAGCAAGGCTTGCCTCTATCTCACGCGGCTGACCGGAGTGGACCGAGACGCCCTGCGCACGCTGCTGGAACGCTCGCTGGCCGAGACCCTCTCGTCCGACGCCCTGACTACGCGAAGGCGCTGAATCCGGTGAGGTCGCGGCCGATCAGCAGCGCCTGCACGGACTCCGTGCCCTCGTAGGTGTGGATGGCCTCGATGTCCATCTGGTGGCGGATGACCCCGTTCTCCAGCAGGATGCCATTGCCGCCGAGCATGTCCCGGGCCTCGGAGGCGATCAGGCGTGCGGTGCGCGTGTTGTGATACTTCGCCAGGGAGGCCTGGGTGGGCCGGAGGATGCCATCGGACTCGAGGTGGGCCAGGTTCACGCAGTACATCTGCATGGCCACCAGATGGGAGAGCAGCCGGGTCAGCTTCTCCTGGACCATCTGGTGCTGGGCCAGCTTCTTGCCGAACTGCACCCGCTGCTGCGAGTAGGCCAGCGCAGACTCGAAGCAGGCCGTGGCATGGCCGAGCGCGGACCACGCCACGCCGGCGCGGGTGGCATAGAGGACCCTGGAGGTGTCCTTGAACGAGTGCGCGCCGGGCAGCAAGGCCTCCGCGGGCAGCTCCACGTCGTCCAGGTGGATCAGGGCCTGATCGATGGCGCGCAGCGCGCCCTTGCCGGCGATCACCTCGGCCCGGTAGCCGGGGGTCTCCTGCGGGACGAGGAAACAGCGGACCGATCCGTGGTCCTCCTCGCCTTCGGAGTCCACGCGCGCCCAGACGAAGGTCACGCCGCCCGAGGCACCGTTGCCGATCCACTTCTTGGCCCCGCGCAGCACCCAGCCGGTCTTGGTGCGGGTGGCCCGGGTGGCCAGTCCCGAGGAGTCTGAACCGTGGTCCGGTTCGGTCAGCGCGAAGGATCCGAGCACCTCCCCCGCGGCGATGCGCTTCACGTACCACTCCTGCTGCTCGTGGCTGCCGAAGTACACGAGGGTGCGCAATGCGAGGCCGCCCTGGACCGCCAGCACCGTGCCCAGGGAGCCGTCCACGCGGGAGAGCTCCATGTTGACCAGACCGGTGGCCAGCGGGGAGAACTGCTCCAGGTCCGGGTGGGTCAGCCCGTCGTTGAACAGCTGGTGGCGCCCGAGGCTGGCGGCCGCTTCGATCGGGTATTCGTGGCGCTCCCAGCCCTCGGCCATCTGATCGGCGACGGCGGTGGCAGCCTTGCGCGTCCGCTCCCAGATCTCGCGGTCAGCGGCGGGGATGGCCCGGAAGGCGCCATAGTAGTCGATGTCCAGCGGACTGGTGACGTCATAGAGGGGTTCAGTGGCGCCGGGAAACGGCGATCCGGCGGCGTCGGACTCATGCGCGGTGCGGATAGGAATCTCAGACATTCCATCAGCATAGATGGGACTGCGTGTCAGATCCAGTGAAACTCAATTCCAGGTGAAGGCGTTCGACTCCAGCGCCTGGCGGACCCTGCGCAGTACCTCACCCGAGGGCATCGTCGTGGGGAAGCTCGCGACCACCACCTGGCCGGGCGCGAGGGCGGGGTCAGGAACCCGACCGGAGCCGTCGGCGAGGTCCGCGCCTGCTGCCGCGCCGGCGTCGTCCGTGGGGTGAGGCGCTCGTCTCGGACCGGCCCCCGTCTCGGCATCCGCTGGGGAACCGACCCCGAAACGCAGCCGGACCATGGCCAGCGCCCGGTCCAGCGCCTCCGCGTACCGCACAGTGACCCGGTCGGCCGCTTCCCTGGCGCCGTGGCCACCACTGCCCCCGTCGCCACCACTGCGGACGGCCTGGCGCAGGAAGTGGTTGTGGGTGGCCGTGACGAGGGCGGCGAACCCGATGCCGTCCACAGGCTCGAGGCCGGGCACGGTCCGGCGCAGATGCCCGGAGAAGAGCTGCTCGTAGCGGCGTTCCGTGACGATCTCGCGGTCGCGCAGGGCCTGCACCCCGCCGACCACGGCGTACCGGCGTCGCGCCAGCTCCAGGTCCTCGGACAGGTGCGCGAAGACCCGCTCCGAGGCGGCGCACACCGTGGTCCAGGGATCACTCGGCTGCTCGTCCATCCACGCGGCGAGTTCCTCGATCAGCGGCGGGTGGTCCGCGAAGACCGCGTCCTCCTTGCCGCCGACCTGACGGAAGTACGTGGATCGGGACAGCCCGGCGGCGCGTGCCAGGTCGTCCACGCTGGTGGCCTCGAAGCCCCGCTCGCTGAAGAGTTCCACGGCGGCCTCGACCACCAGGGATCGGACCTCGACGGATCGAGACTGCGCAGGTTCCAGAGTCATGCGCCCGACTCTATCCAGTCCCGCCCCACAGCCGCCGCCCAATCCCGATGTTCATCACCGGATGGACTCTTCACCGTTTGCTGAGGACGGCCACAACGCGTCGAGGAATTTCACCTAGGGGATGATCGAGTCGATGTACCCGCCGTCGACCCGTACTGCGGCGCCGGTGGTGGCGGAGGCGAGGGGTGAGGCGAGGTAGGCCACCATGTTGGCGATTTCCTGGGGCTCGATGAGTCGCTGCAGAAGCGACTGTGGCCGGTGGGCGAGCATGAATTCACGCTGGGCTTCCTCCCACGGGGTGGCGGGGTCTACCAACTCGTAGACGAAGCTCTCCACGCCGCCGGTATGAGTGGGCCCGGCGATCACGGAATTCACAGTGACACCGGTTCCAGCGGCGTCCTTCGCGAACCCACGCGAGACGGCCAGGAGAGCGGTCTTCGACATGCCGTAGTGGATCATCTCTTCGGGGATGACGGCCGCGGAATCACTGGCGATGCTCAGGACGCGCCCCCAGCCGCGCTCCTTCATACCGGGGAGAGTGGCCCGGATCAGTCGCACCGCGGCAAGCACGTTGACATCGAAATAGCGTCGCCACTCCTCATCAGTGATGTCAAGCGCCGGCATGGAGCCGAAGACGCCAAGGTTGTTCACCAGGATGTCGATGTCACCGGCTGCGGCAAGTACGGCTGTGGTTCCGACCTCGTCGGTGACATCTCCGGGCGCTGCGACCAGGTCGCGAGCTGCGGACTCCTCGCGCAGTTCCGCAACGGTGGAATCCACGCCCTCGGGGCGGCGACCATTGATCGCCACGCGGGCGCCGGAATCAGCGAGGGCGGCGGCGATTGCACGCCCGATGCCCTGCGTCGAGCCCGTAACCAGGGCCATTCGGTCGTGAAGATCGATGAGCATGTGAGTTCCTTTCGGATGTAACAGACGGTGGCGATGACTGTCGACGAAATCTGCGGCGGATCTACTCTGGACGTCGACCGCACCGTGGACAACACCGTGGATGTTGCCGCATCGAGTGCGGGCCGGACGATACCCCGCGTCAACACCCACGTTCCTCGTCACCTCCTGCGCAGAGCCGATTCGCGTGTAATACTAGTTACGTACCGATCGATCCGTAACTAAAGGAGGTGCTGAAGATGCCAGGAGGACGGCCACGTACTTTCGAGCCGGAGACCGCGCTCGATGCTGCCGTGGAGACGTTTTGGCGACATGGCTACGAAGCCGCGGGCCTCGCGGAGCTGACGGAGGCGATGGGCATCAGCCGGCCCGCGCTCTATCGCGCTTTCGGGGACAAGTCGCAGTTGTTCCGTGCAGCGCTGGAGCGCTACATCGCACGCAATATGGGATACGTCGAGGCTGCTTTGACTGAACCATCGGCGCGGATGGTGGCTGAGGCGTTCCTGACCGGCAACGCCGAGGCAGTGACGACTCCCGGACAGCCGCCCGGATGCCTGTCCGTCCAGGCGATGGTCACGGATGAAGCAGAGACCTTTTCACTGCTCGCCGAGAACCGCCGAGTGATCCAGGAGCGCCTTGCAGACCGGTTCCGCCGCGCGATCGGTGACGGCGACCTCCCGTCCGGCGAGGACGCCGAAGATCTTGCTCGGTTCTTGATCACACTCACGACCGGTTTCGCCATCCGCGCCGCCGATGGCGAGACCCGACAAGCGCTCGTTGCTCTGGCCCGCCGTGCGATTGCCGTCTTTCCAGTATCCGATCCCGCGACGCACGCACGGGGTCTGCGCGTCGAAACGACCCTCGAAAGGAACAACACATGACTGATTCCGTCCATCTCACTCCAGCGCGGGACGAAGCTCTCGAGGTTCGCCGCCTCTACGAGATCCTCGAGCAGCGCTTCAACGGCAAGACGTGGTCCCTCCAGGAACTCATGCTCGGCTTCTCCCACGACGTCGGGTATATCGGCCGCCTCCTGCTCGCCCACGACGGAACGTGGGCGATTGACGGCGACAGTGAGGCCGGGTTGAAACACAAGCTCGCCGAGACCCTGTGGTGGGTGTTCGTCCTCTCCGAGAGGCTCGATATCGACATCGACCAGGCCTTCGCCGAGACCATGGACAGCATTCGCACCGGGCTGACCATCACGATCGCCCGCACCGACACCAACCCTTCACCCTGAGACCCGCGAGGACTCCATGACACGAAGCACCACCATTCAAAACGATCAGACTCATATCGAGGGCCGCCATGCAGGAAAAGTCGCGTTGGTGATGGGCGGTGCCCGCGGCATCGGCGCCGGCATCGTGAGCCGTCTCGCGGCCGAGGGCGCGCGAGTGACCTTCACCTATGCTTCCGCAACGCACGAGGCGGACGCGCTCGTGTCGCACGTCGCCGAATCCGGTGGCCAGGCGGCAGCGCTCAAAGCGAACAGCGCCGATCGAGACCAGCTCCGTCAGGTGATCGCCGACGTCACTGACCTGGAAGGGCGCCTCGACATTGTGGTGTCCAACGCTGGCGGCGGGACAAAGAGGCGCGTCGAAGAGCTCACCGACGAGGAGATCGACCACATGATTGACGTCAACATCCGAGGCACGCTGGACTCCATTCGTTTCAGCGCACCTCACCTGCACCCAGGCGGCCGGATCATCACGATCGGCAGCGTCAGCGCAGAGCATTTCCCGGACGACGTGACGTCGATCTACGGAATGACCAAGGGTGCGGTTGCGAGCCTCGTCCGAGGCATGTCGCGTGAGCTCGGCCCACGCGGCGTCACCATCAACAATGTTCAGCCCGGCCCCGTGGACACGCCCGCCAACCCCGCTAGCGGTCCAGCCGGAGACACCCTTCGCGCTACTATCCCCGTCGGACGATTCGGCCGAGTCGGAGAGATCGCATCGCTCGTCTCCCATCTTGCCAGCGAGGATGGCGCCTACATCAACGGCGCCTCTCTCGACATCGACGGCGGATACAGCGCGTGAGCACACCACGACTATCACCGGCCTCCGAGTCTCCGGCTCAGAGCGAAAGGAACGAACCCATGACCGCAGCCCCACATCTTCACGCCTCAGACCACCCCGAGTTCGTCCGTGTTCCCGCGGTGACGTACGCATCAGTCGCCGGTTCCGGATCACCCGGGACAGACGAGTTTTACCGCAAGATGGCTCTCATGGGTGACATCACACGCCAGGTCACCGGAGACGCGAGCCCTGTTATCGAGATCCAGTACTGGTACCCCGAGGGATCGACCCCTGTTGAGATTGCGGACTTCTACACCGTCAATCCCGTGCCCTCACTGCTGTACCGGGTCCTCTCAGCCGTACCCGAGGACACCACGACCGAGGTCCTGACCGCGGCACGGGATCGCGCAGCCAGCACCGCAGATCGACCCGGTGACCTCATCGGTATGCACACCACACCAGAGCAGAACGTCGCCCAGGTCATGCACCACGGGCCCTTTTCCGAGGAGTTCGCAACCCTCGAACGCCTCGGAGCACTCGCGCAACAACACGGAGCACACCGCAGTGGTCCCCACCACGAAATCCACCTCGACGGATTCACCCGCGAAACCCCACAGGGCACTCTGCGCACCATCCTCCGCGATCCCGTGGCTTGAGGTCCCCGCGGAACGCCCCTATTACAGCATGCTGTTCGACCGCTCATCCATCGGCTCGAGGAAGACAACCGTCTCGGCAAAATCATCCAGCAGAATCGCCGGCATCTGCGGTTGCAGAGACGTTGTCCCCGGATCATCGACGCCTCGGAGCAGGGCAAGGCTCAGAGCAGGTGGTCGGTCAGGTGGTCCGGGGTGCCGAAGCGGTGGGCCGTGATCGAGATGGCCTGCTCATGCACGAAGGGCAGCAGCTCCACATCGCCGGCCGAGACCACGGGATTCGGGTAGACAGCCACGTCCGGCGAACCGCCGAGGGCCTCATGCAGGGCCAACACGGCCGCACGGGCCGCCACTGCCCCTGCCTCAGCCCCTGCCTCAGCTCCCGTTCGGGAGCGGGACCCGGCATCTGATCCGGGCTCGCTCCAGTCCAGCACCAGGCGAATGCGCGGGTCCCCACCGGAGGGAGCGGACGGCGGCAGCTGGGTCAGCTGCGCGGCCCGGGCGTGGAACGCCGCAGTGTCCTCCACCCGCACCTCCACCTGTGGATCGCCCGCCAGGACGTGCCCGACGCCGGCCGGCAGCCCCGCCGCCACGCTCACGGTGAGCGGTGCCCCGGCCCGGAGGCCGGCGATGATCACGCGCAGCAGGTGCACCAGCGGGCCGGACTCCCACCGGACGGTCACCGGGACCGGGCGGTGGCGCAGCACGTTGCGCTCCGCCATCAGCCCGGAGATATCCGTGGCCACGCCGAAGCCCTCGTTCCACGCCTGCTCGTCCAGGGCAGCGGCGCCGGCCAGCCATGCGCGGTCCTCGGCCTCCAGGCCCGCGGCCTCGGCCAGACGCTGGACGGACCCTGCCTCGGCGGAGGCGGCTCCTGGCGAGGTGGAGACGGCGTCGGCGTCGGCCCACACCGATCCTGCCGAGCCACCCTGATGATCGCTGTGGCCAGGCAGGACGGCTGTGGCCGGAGAAGTGTGGACCGGAGCATCCGTCCAGGACCCCAGTCCATGCAGGTAGTGCGGGCCACCGGCCTTGGTGCCGGCGCCGACCGCGGAGCGCTTCCACCCGCCGAAGGGCTGGCGGCGGACGATCGCGCCCGTGATACCGCGGTTGACGTAGAGGTTGCCGGCGTTCACCGTCTCCAGCCAGGTCCCGATCTCGTCCGGGTCCAGGGAGTGGATGCCGGAGGTCAGGCCGTAGTCCACGGCGTTGACGAGCTCGATGGCGTCCTCGAGGGTCTCGGCGGTCATCACGCCGAGCACGGGCCCGAAGTACTCGGTGAGGTGCGCGTCCGAGCCTGGGCGGACCCCGGCGCGGATGCCGGGGCTCCAGAGCCGCCCGGTCTGGTCCAGCTGACGCGGTTCCAGCGCCCAGGTCTCTCCGGTGCCCAGTTCGGTCAGCCCCCGCTGCAGCTTCTCCCCCGGGACCTCGATCACGGGGCCCATCTGCGAGCGAGGATCCTCCGAGTAGCCCACGGTCAGGGAGTTGGCGGCGTCCACCAGCTGGCGGTGGAAGCGCGGGGAGGTGGCCACAGAGCCGACGAGGATCACCAGGGAGGACGCCGAGCACTTCTGCCCGGCATGGCCGAACGCTGAGGTCACCACGTCCTTGGCGGCCAGGTCCAGGTCGGCGCTCGGGGTCACGATGATCGCGTTCTTGCCGGAGGTCTCGGCCAGCAGCGGCAGGTCCGGGCGGAAGGAACGGAACAGCTTCGCCGTCTCGTAGCCGCCGGTCAGGATGACGCGTTCCACGTCCGGGTGTGCGATGAGTCCCTCACCGAGCTCGGCCTCCTGCTCCGGGTCGATGCTGATGAAGCTCACCACGTCCGAGGCGAGCGCGCCGGCCTCGTCGGCGCTGACGCCGTCCAGCGCAGTGAGTCCGGCAATCAGGCCCTCGCGGATAGCCTCGTAGGCCACGGCCCCGGTCCGGACCGACTGCGGGGCCGGCTTGAACACCACGGGCGCCCCGGAGGCCAGGCCGGCGAGCACGCCGCCCGTCGGGATGGCCACGGGGAAGTTCCACGGGGGGATGACGAGCACGAGCTTGGACGGGTGGAACTGCGCACCGGGCACCTCGTCGAGCCCACGGGCCAGCCGGCCGTAGTACCGCGCGAAGTCGATGGCCTCGGAGACCTCCGGATCACCCTGGTCCAGCGTCTTGCCGGTCTCGGCGGCCGCCACCTCGAGCAGGTCCGCGCGGTGCGCCTCGAGGGAATCGGCCACGGCGCCCAGCACGCGCTCCCGCTCGGCCCCGGTCAGGCTCGCCCACGCCTCGCCCGCCGCAACGGCCTTCCCGACGGCGGCCTGCACCTGGTCCGGTGAGGTCACCGTGGCGGCGGCCACGGTCTCGGTGCCGAGCGTGGAGCCCGGGATGTTGGCGGTGATGGACCGCCCCCAGTCGCGATTCGCTGCCAGGGACGGGTCGGTGTCCGGAGTGTTGGCGAAGCCGTCCACGGGTTCCGGGACCGGGCCGCGCGCGGCCTCGAGGCGCGCCATGGAGGCGAGTTGCCGGTTCTGGGTGCGGGCCGGCGTCGGGATAGCGGTGTCCAGGTCCTCGAGCGAGGCCAGGAAGCGGTCCTGCTCACGGGCGAAGAGCGCCGAGTCCGTGTCCAGTTCGAAGACGGCGGACATGAAGTTCTCCTGGCTGGCCCCCTCCTCGAGGCGGCGGATCAGGTAGGAGATGGCCACGTCGAACTCGTGCGGGTGGACCACGGGGGTGTAGAGCAGCAGCGAGCCGACATCCTGCCGGACGGCCTCCGCCTGACCGGTGGCCATGCCCAGCAGCATCTCGAACTCGACGTCCGGGCTGCGGCGGCCGTCCTCCCACTGGGTGGTGAGGCCGCGTTCCTGTACGAGCAGCCAGGCCAGCGCGATGTCGAACAGGTTGTGCCCGGCCACGCCGATCCGCACGTTCCGGGTGTGCTCGGGCGTGAGGGCGTAGTTCAGGACGCGCTTGTAGTTGGTGTCCGCGGCCTGCTTGGAGGGCACGGTGGCGGCGGGCCAGCCGGTGACGGAGGCCTGGACCTGCTCCATGGGCAGGTTGGCGCCCTTGACCACGCGGACCTTGAGCGAGGCACCCCCGGCGGCCACCCGGCGGGCGGCGAACTCCTGCAGGCGGATCATGGCGTCGAGGGCGTCCGGCAGGTAGGCCTGCAGCACGATCCCGGCCTCAAGATCGTGGAGCGCGGGGGTGTCCATCAGGCGCATGAACACGGCCAGGGTCATGTCCAGGTCGTGGTATTCCTCCATGTCCAGGTTGATGAACGTGGGACCGGTGCCGGTCGGTCCATCGGCAGCACCCTGGGAGGCGGCGAGCTCGTAGAGCGGCAGCAGGTGGGCGGTGACCTCCTCGACCGCCTCGTTGAACGCCCAGGCGCTGTGCGGGGCGGTGGCGGCGGAGACCTTGACGGAGACGTAGTCCACATCTTCCCGCTCGATCAGGGTGCGGATGCCGTCCATCCGGCGGTCGGCCTCCCGCTGGCCGAGGATGGCCTCGCCCAGCAGGTTGATGTTCAGGCGGATGCCCTCGGTCTTCAGCTTGGCGATGGCCGGGCCGAGCCGGGAGTCCGTGGCGTCCACGATCAGGTGGGAGACCAGCTCGCGCAGGACCTTGCGGGCCGCCGGCACGGCGATCGGTGCCACGGCGGGGGCTAGCCGGCCGCCCAGGCTCATGGCCGACTTCATGTACCAGGGCAGGAAGCCGGGCGTCTGGGGCGCCAGGTCCGCGAGCGCCTCCGCCGCGATCCGGTGGTCCTCGGGGCGCACCACCCGGTCCACGAAGCCGACCGTGAAGTCCAGTCCCGCCGGGTCCTTCAGCACGCCCGCCAGCTGCTTGGCCGAGAAGTTCGAGGGATGCTTCCGGGCCTCCCGGAGCCAGGTCCGGACCTGCTCGACGGCGGCCGGGGCCAGCGCGCTCAATTCCCCGGGATCCGGGATGGCTGGGTTTGCGGGCTGGGCGGAGCGATCAACGGGGTGGGTGGTCATGCTGCCATTGTTCTCTCTCGCACTGTCCGCGACTAGCGAACGTTTCCGCAGAGTATTGTTCGGTTGAACCGAACTGTTTGCACGATTTCACCGTGGCCCTCTGCCCTTGCGCCGCCCTCCCACCCGTTCCGCACGGACCCCATCCGATCTCTCGCGAAAGGCCTGAATCATGCTCGACGTCCGCCGTCTGGTCCTGCTGCGCGAGCTGTCCATCAGGGGCACCGTCTCCGCGGTGGCCCGGGCCATGAACCTGGCCCCCTCCTCCGTCTCGGAGCAGTTGTCCCTGTTGGAGCGCGAGACCAAGACCAAGCTGTTGCGCCGCGTCGGGAGGAACGTGCAGCTCACGGAGGCGGCGATGGCCCTCGTGGAGCGGGTGGAGCCGATCCTCGGTGCCCTCGAGGAAGCCGAGACCGCGCTCATCTCAGCCGGATCGGCCGGTGGTGCCATCAGTGGGCGTGTACGCCTGGCGGTGTTCCAGTCCGCCGCCCTGGTGCTGATCCCGCCGGCCCTGTCCCTGTTGCGCGAGCGCCATCCCGCTCTGCGGCTGGAGATGGTCCAGTACGAACCGGAGCGCGCACTGCATGAGACGTGGGCGCGGGACTTCGATGTGGTCGTCGCCGAGCAGTACCCCGGACATTCCGCCCCGCACTGGCCAGGACTGGACCGCCGCCAGCTGGTGCGGGACGAGCTGCAGCTCGCCGTCCCCGCCGGGCTCACGATCGACGGCCAGCCTCTGCCGGCCGGGGAGGAACTGGCCACCCTGCTGCAGCACCGGCCGCTGCCCTGGATCATGGAACCGAGGGGCACGGCCACCCGGCACTGGGCCGAGCAGTTGATCCGGTCCGCCGGCCACGAGCCGGACGTCCGCTTCGTCTCGGCGGACCTCCAGTCCCACGTGAAGCTCGTCGAGTCCGGCAACGCGGTGGCACTGCTGCCCGGCCTGACCCTGGTGGACCACCCACAGCGGCTGCGCCGCATCTCCCTGCCCGGGCGGCCGTTGCGCACCGTCTTCACGTCCATCCGGTCCTCGTCGGCTCAGTCTCCGGCCGTCGTCGCCGTCCGTGCCGCCCTGGAGGAGGCGGCACGGCCGCTGGACGCCGGGAGCGGCACTGACCGTGGACCCGGCGGATAACGAACAGGTCGCGACCGGCGCGGAACAGGGCCGGGGGGTTGCGCACTCGCATAGCATGGGGGAGTCGGTGACCAGATGTCCGCTGCCCTGCACACATCAGGACCGACGTACCCGATGCCCGTGAAGCACCTGACGAAAGGGACCCATGCGCCAGGATCCGCAGGCACTGCCGCTCGGCGGGGTCGCGACGGACCTGTCCACGGATCAGTCAACGGCGGTGTGGCACCTGCCCGCGGACACCGAGCCGCAGGAACGGCTGTGGATGGCCTTCCCCCGCGACTATGCGCAGATGGGCACCTCCACGTGGGAGCTGTCCGGGGCCCGACGTGCCTGGACACGGGTGGCGCACGCGGTCATGGACTACGAGCCGGTGACCCTGCTGGTGGATCCTGCGGACCGGCAGATCGTGCACACCTACGTGGATCCCATGTTCCCCATCGTTCCGCTGGCCATGGACAACCCCTTCCTCGGCCTGACCGGGCCGACCTTCACCACCGGTGACGTGGATCCGGCCACGGGCCAGCGCCAGCTCGGCATGATCGACTGGGTCTTCAACGGCTTCGGCCGCCGGCCCGGTTTCGAGTACCGCCTGGACGACGTGGTGGGCGGCACCATCTCCGACCTCACCAACGCCCGGCGCCAGCTCTCCCTCATGGTCAACGAGGGCGGTGCCTTCATCACGGACGGCGAGGGCACGCTGATCGCCTCCGAGGCCGTCCTGCTGGATCCGGCGCGCAACGGCGGTTGGACCCGCGAGCACGTCGAGGCTGAGTTCACCCGCTATACGGATGTCCGCAAGATCATCTGGCTGCCCGGCGGGCTCACCCGCAACCAGGGGCAGTTCGGCCTGGGCGGGCACATCGACCAGCTCGTCGCCTTCGCCTCCCCCACCGTGGTGCTGCTGCACTGGCAGGAGAACCCGGCCCACCCGGACCACGCCGTCTCCGCCCGTACCCTGTCCATCCTCCAGAACGAGACCGACGCCCAGGGCCGGCCCCTGAACGTGGCCACCCTGACCGCACCCCTCGCCGGCCAGGACGACCGCGGCCCCCTCGCCTGGTCCTACGTCAACGTCCTGCCCGTCAACGGTGCCGTGGTCGTCCCCTCCTTCGAGGACCCGCACGACGACGGCGCTCACCAGCTGCTGCGGGCCGCCTACCCGGGGCGCACGGTCGTGCCCATCCCGGCACAGCGGCTGTACCGACGCGGCGTCGGCATCCGCCAGGTCGCCCTGGCGCAGCCCTCCCGGAAGGCGCCAGCCTAGGCCGAGGGGTGTGGCAACTGCGGCAGCCGCGCTCACGTTCTGCACCGCGATTCCCACCGATCGTGAACATTCCCATTGAGAATGACCGGGATTCCTCATGATGAGCGGGAAAGCTGCAGTGCCCGATCCTCCACAGCCGGCGAGACGCTCACAATGGTCCACATCGCCCGTCCAGCTGACCGTTCGGGGACTCCGGCTTGTGATGTCCTGACTGGCATGATGGCCGCCTCGACAGAATTCTCAGCCCCGGATCTCCAGCTTCCACTCGAGGCGACCTCCCCGCAGGACGTCACCGCCTGGGGGATCCCCCTGCGCCGAACCACCGAGGACGGTGTACCGACGGACGACGCACCCATGGTGTTCAGAAAGGCCAGATCCGGGGAACTCATCAGAGTCCGCCCCGGTGTCTTCGCCCCTGCCGAGCCGTGGAACAAGGCGTCGCGCGATGACCGCTTCTGTGCTTCCGTGACGGCTCTCGCCCTGACCAGCCGAACCGACCCCGTCTTCTGCCGGGAGACGGCGCTCCTGATGTATGGGTTGCCACTCGTCAACAGGCCCGCAGTCCTGACCCTGCGAGCCTCAAGCACCAGCATGGCCGGCTCCGTCAAGCGTGCGAAGCCGAAGGGGGCGGCCTGGCCGCTCTTCGGCGAACGGAGGATTTCTGTCCCACGGGCGTGGAGTAGCCTGCCCGCAGAACAGCTACACCCGTTCCGGCAGCGCCTGTTGTCCGGATCCTCGCTGGTGCTCGAGGACTTTCGGCTGTGCCTGGCGGACACCTTGCCGCGACTCCCGTGGGAAGACGCGATAGTGGTGGCAGACGCGCTATTGAGCGGACTGCGGAACTCGCCGGCCAACATGCCGGCAGTGGTTGCCACGCCGTGCACGGCGCAGGACCTCATCTCCATGGCGAACACGAACTCCACCCAGAAAGCCACCCATCGCCTACGTCGGATCGCGGCCTTCGCCTCGCCCTTGTCCGGATCCCCCGGCGAATCGTGGAGCCGAGTGGTCATAGACCAGCTTGGCTTCGAACCACCAGAACTCCAGCATCGAGTACGGACCGCCGACGGTCGGCTCATGGGCATCCTCGACTTCTGGTGGAAGGGATTACGGCTTGCCGGCGAGTTCGACGGCAAGCGGAAGTATGCCGGCGGCAGCAGCTACTCGGGGCGCGACGTCGATCCGGTGATCCTGGACGAGAAGCTGAGATCTGAACGCATCCAGGAAGAAGGCATTCGCTTTGTCCGCTGGATGTGGGATGACCTGACGTCGCCTCGTCGACTGGAGGCCAAGCTGCTGCGCGCCGGTGTCCCCCGTCGCTGAATACTGCTGAGATACTCGCCAACCGTTCGCAGCAGACGGCGCAGCGCCCCACACTTCGAGGATTCCCGGCGATAGTGATTAGTCCCCGTCATCATCACTGGGGATACTCATGATCGCCGGGAATCGACGCACGATCAGCGCAGGCACACGCACAGTGCGCCCCCACGTCAGTCGGTTTCGGGGGTGAAGAGCTCGCGGACGTCATCGGCGGTGATGGTGGAGGAGAAGGCGGCGTCCCCATCGGTCAGCGAGGAGAACAGGGCCGCCTTCTTCTGTTGCAGCGCGAGCACCTTCTCCTCGATCGTGCCCTCGGCCACCATGCGGTAGACCATCACGGTCCGGTCCTGCCCGATGCGGTGGGCGCGGTCCACGGCCTGGGCCTCGGTGGCCGGGTTCCACCACGGGTCCAGCAGGAACACGTAGTCGGCCTCGGTCAGGGTCAGGCCGAAGCCGCCGGCCTTGAGGCTGATGAGGAAGGCCGGTGCCGTCCCGGTCTTGAACCCCTCGATCACCTTCGAGCGGTTCCGCGTGGACCCGTCCAGGTACGCGAAGGCCACCCCACGGTCCGCCAGGGCGTCCCCCACGCGCGTCAGGAAGGAGGTGAACTGGCTGAAGATGATCACCCGGTGGCCCTCAGAGACGATCTCTTCGAGTTGGCCCATGAGCGCCTCCATCTTGGAGGACGGCACGGAGGCGTACTTCTCGTCCACGATCGCCGGATCGAGCGCCAGCATGCGCAGCAGGGTCAGCGACTTGAAGATGATGAAGCGGTTCTCCTCCATGTTCTCCAGCAGCCCCAGGACCTTCTGCCGCTCGCGCTGGAGCACCTGGTCGTAGAGCCGGCGGTGCTTCGGCACGAGCTCCACGTGGCTGACCTGCTCCTGCTTCGGCGGCAGGTCCGAGGCCACGAGGTCCTTGGTGCGCCGGAGCATGAACGGCCGGATCCGCCGCCGCAGCCGCGCCATGCGCTTCGCGGCGAACCGCCGCCCGTCCTCGGAGGAGTCCGGCTGCTCGATCGGCTTGGTGTACTCGGAGCGGAACACCGTCGGTGAGGGGAACAGACCCGAGGCCGTCAGGGAGAGCAGCGCCCAGAGGTCGGACAGGGAGTTCTCCATGGGCGTGCCCGTGATCGCCAACCGGAACGGCGCCCGGATGGCCTTGGCCGCCTGGTGCGCCTTCGCGGCCCGGTTCTTCACGAACTGCGCCTCGTCCAGCACCAGCCCGTCCCAGTCGAGCCCGGTGTACTCCTCCGAGTCCAGACGCAACAGCGTATAGCTGGTGATCACGACGTCGGCTCCGGCGGCTTCCTCCGCGACGCTCGTCCCCCGCTTGGCGGTGGTGGTGTCGAGCACCCGCAGGGTGAGGTCCGGCGCGAACCGTGCGGCCTCGTCCTTCCACACGGACAGGACCGACGACGGCGCGACCACCAAGAACGGCGGTGCCCCGGTCGCGAGCTGCCGCGCACGGACCATCAGCGCCAGGGTCTGGATCGTCTTGCCCAGCCCCATGTCGTCAGCCAGGATCCCGCCGAGGTGGTGGTCGTAGAGGAAGGAGAGCCACGCGAATCCCTCCAACTGGTACGGACGCAAGGTGGCCTGCAGGCCCGAGGGGACGGCCGGCGTCGGGATCTCGGCGAGGTCCTTAAGCGCACCCACGGACTCACGCCAGGCGACCGCCTCCTCGGACTCGTCCGCGAGGTCCTCGAACTCCTCCCAGAGCGCGACGTCATACTTGTTGATCCGCGGCGCGTCGGACTTCCACTCGCCCATGGACTCGGCCTCGGAGATGAGTTCGCGCAGGCGGTTCAGCCCGGGGTGGTCGAGGGAGAAGTAGCTGCCGTCGTTCAGCATCAGGGTCTTCTTGCCCTGGGCCAGCGCCTTGAAGACCGAGGTGAACGGGATGAGCTGGCCGCCGACGGTGATCTCGAAGCCGAGGTCGAACCAGTCGTTGTCCCGTGGATTCGCCGCCTCGACCTGGGTGACGCGGACCTGGGGATCGTCCGTCAGCTCGCGGTAGTCCGGGCGCTTTCCGTGTTCGACGACCTTGACGTGGTCCAGTTTCGAGAGCATCGGCAGCACATATTCGACGAACCGGGCGGTGTCCGCTCCGTGCAGATGCGTGTTGCGGATGGACCCGGGGAGCACCGCCACGCCGTCCGTGGCTTCTTCGGCGGCCGCGCGGACCGCTTCCAGCACCGCGTCCTCGTGCTCGACGTCCCGGTCCACGTCCACCCCGCGGGCCCGACCGGAGTAGCCGGTCGGGGACCAGCCTCCGCGGGTGTGGGGGCGCCGGTGTTCCACGGGCAGTTCGCGGCGCGGCCCCCAGTACAGCCAGTACCACTCCAGGGCGGTCTCATGGTTCTTCCGGTGGTCCACCTCGAGCCACAGCTCCGGGGCCGGGACCTCGGGGAACTCCACGGTCCCGTCAGCGCTGTCCACGTCCATGATGCGGGACAGCCGCGGGTAGACATCGTAGAAGAACTCCTCGGACTCCTCCTGTGGGATCCGCAAGGGTTCCGGCTGTTGCAACAGGTCCAGCACCGGGCGGGGGATGGCAGCCGACGCCGGCGCGAGCGTCAGGCGCACGGGCGCGAGATGCCGCGGGGCGTCGTCGAGGATCTCGGTGGCCACGAACCCGCCGGTGCCGGCGGCCCGGGCCCCGGGGATGATCTCACCCCCGGATTCCACAATCGGGGCCACCTCCAGGCCCTGGTCCGGTCCGCTGACATCCAACCGAACGGTGGCCGGTCCGGTGAAGACCACCTCGCTGATGATGCCCTGGCCCACGAATTCGACGCCCATGTCCTGTGCCCGCAACAGGAGTTGCCAGGCCGCCGGTCCGGACAGGGAGTCCAGCCGCAGGGTCTCGTCATTGCCGTAGGCGTGCGGCCGCTCGGCGAGGTAGAGGCGGTAGAGCTGTCCGAGCAGGTCCACGTGGTCCCCGCGCAGTTGGTGCCGCAGGCCGCCGTACTGGAACTTCTTCCAGGTCAGTCCGCCCTTGATCCAGTTGTCCCGGGTTCCCCGGCGCATCGGCCGCAATTGGACATGCAGCGGCGCGCCCTCCTGGATGTCCGCCGCCGATGCCTCGTTGGCACCCCAGCGTCGGCGCATCTCACTGCGCGGCTCGGCCAGCAACTCCACACCGATCCCCACCGGCTCCTCGGCGTGGGTGACGGCCTCCTGCCCGGTCAGCTCCCCGAGCACGGTCCGCCAGTCGCTCGCCGTCGAAGCAGCCTGAGCGCTACCGCCGTGCGGTGACGCCTGATTCCCGACGCCGGCACCATCCGTGAAGCGATCCACCTCGCCCCAGCCCTGGGCCGGCGGGGCAGCATTCGGATCGAACATCCCGGCCAGCGGGGTCCCGGCGGCCGGCGGCCGCAGGTGGTCCCGGATCGCCAGGGTCGTGGCCGCATAGAGCAGGGCGGCCGCATGCTTGCAGTCGTTGCGGACCGGGCAGTTGCACCCGCCCCGCAACGGAGTCCATTGGCGCGGCAGCGACTCCGAGGAGGAGCGGCCCGGCACGAGGATCGCGAACGTGTCATACGGCAACGGGTCGTTGCCCTGCACCTGCCCGAACAACGTGCGTGGGGAGTTCGGTGCCGATTCCCCGGCGCGGTCCGCGCCGGACTCGCCGTCCGTCGGCTCCCACAGCAGCCCCGAGACCACTCCCTGGCGCGCATACTTCTTGCCACGCTCGGCCGCCTGGGCACCCACCAGCCGGGCGATGTCCTGGTCGGCGACATAGGGGTAGGAGGCAGAACTGCTCATCCCTCCATCGTTTCACGGCCCACGGACACGGTCAGCCGCTCTCCACAGGCCGTACGGGGCCTTCAGCGTCCGTTCTGGCACCGGCCCGGCCATCGGCCCCGAGGGCGACGGCGGCTCCGTCGCCGGAGTCTCCCGGCTGACCCCAGGCTGCTCCGTCACCACCGGCACCGCCACCGGCGCTCGTCCCGTCGTCCAGGCCGCCGACGGCTCCGGCTGCACCCCCGGCGTTCGCCGGCGCCGCCGTCGCGATCCGGGCCTTGCGGTGCCGTGACTCCATGCCCTTGAGATCAGAGGCGATGAAGGAGTTGATCCACCGGGACTGGGGGTCGGCGTCGATCATGATGGCCTTCAGCAGCAGTGTGGCAGGCAGAGCCAGGATGGCACCGAGCGGCCCGAGGATCCAGGCCCAGAACAACAGGGACAGGAAGGAGACGGTGGGAATCACGCCCACGGCATCGCCGGTGAACTTGGGTTGGATGATCGATTGGATGACGAAGTTCAGCACCGAGTAGGAGGCCACCACGGCGAAGAACGCACCCCAGCCACCCTCGACCAGTCCGAGCAGGGCCGGCGGGATCATGCCGATGATGAAGCCGATGTTGGGGATGTAGTTGGTCAGGAAGCTCAACACGCCCCAGACCCAGATCATGGGCACCCCGATGATCGCCAGGGCCACGATGTCCAGGCCGGCCACGATCAACCCGAAGAGGGTGGTGACGATCCAGTACCGCCGCACCCCGTAGGCGAAGGCGGTGAGGGCGGCGCCGAGCTCATACTTGGCGGTGTTCAGCAGGGCCATGCGGCGGTCCACGGCCACGGAGTCCATGGCGAGGAAGAAGACGGCCATGATCACGGTGGCCAGCAGCCCCAGGATGGCGGTGACGTTGGAGAGCAGCGCGGTGACGATCCCAGTGGCCGTGGACACCACGGTGGACATGTTGAGGCCGGCGAGCTGCTCGATCATCATGTCCGGGGTGACGCCGAAGCTGCCGATCCAGGTGATCATGCTGTTGTAGATCTCGTTGAACTGCTGCCCGTACTCGGGCAGGGCCATCACGAGTTCGGAGGCTGACCACAGGATCAGCGCCATGAACACCAACAGCACGACGACGACCACCAGCACCGTGACCGCGGCGCCGATGAAGCGGTGCACGCCCTTCTTGATGAGCCAGGCCTGCAGCGGATAGGCGATGATCACCAGGTTCAGTCCGAGGAACACGGGGCCGATGACGGTCTGGAGACCCTGCACGAATTGCAGCGTGATGACCAGGCCGGCCAGGCACAGCACGATCACCAGGAATCGCGGCCACACGCGGTGCGAACTGGTCTCGGGGGTCATGCCGGAGGCATCTGCAGTGTCCACGTCCGAGAGTCTACGGCGGCCCCCGGACAAGATGCTGTCAGGGAGGACCCTGAATCCCACCCTGAGAAGCACCCGGAGCGGGGACGGCTGACAGCACCGCAGGGCCCGGTTACCCTCGGACCATGATCCGAGACGAGAGCATCGAGGGATACGTGGAACGGCTGGCCTCCGGCGAGCCCACGCCGGGAGGAGGGGCCACCGGTGCCCTGCTGCTGGCCCAGGGGGTCGGTCTGCTGGCCATGGCCGCCCGGTTCAGTGACCACGAAGAGCTGGCGAAGCGGGCGGCCACCCTGGCCTCGCGCGCCCTCGCCCTGTCCGATGACGACGAGCAGGCCTTCGCCCGGGTCTCCGAGGCCTTCGGCCTGCCGAAGGAGACGGACGCGGACCGCCAGGAGCGCTCCCGCCGGATCCAGGAGGCGATCCGGGCAGCCGCCGTGCCACCGCGGGACCTGGTGGAGGCCTCTGGCGACGCCCTGCGGATCGCGGAGGACGTGTTGGCGGACTGCAACGCGAACGTGCTCAGCGACGTGGGGGCCGGGATCGGCTGTGTGCGGGGGACGCTGGTGGCTGCAGCGGTGACCCTGGAGACGGACCTGGCCCCGCTGCAGGACGAGGACGCCAGTGCTCAGGTCACCGCTGACATCCGCGAGGCCGACCGTCTGACCGGCCGCGCCGACGATCTCATCGGCCACACGCGGCAGCGGATCCGCGGCTGAGGATCTGCGGTTGAGGATCACGGTGCCGGCCGCCCCGGGGCAGGCCTCACCGCCGCTCTGATCATCGCCGTCCCCGTCATCGCAGCCCCGGCCCCCCACCGACGACGCCGGCACGCAGCACCCGCTGGAGCGTCGCGTCCGCGGAACGCAGGTCCCCCCACGATGGGGCCGGAGCCACCGTGGATGCATCCGGCGTGGGCCTCAGCTCGGACCGGCCGGCCCGAGGGAGCGGGGTGTTCGGGGTGGAGCGCAGCATGCTCATCATCTCCGTAGACTGATGCCAAGAAGTTTATGCAGAGATTTCTCTGCAAAGATGTCTATGCAAAGGTAACTCTGCTCATGGCCGCTGACAAGACCTCCGCGCACGATTCCCCCGATCCCGTGGTCGGCAAGGACGCCATGCCGGGGGTGGCGTCCCGGGCGCTCGACGCCCGCGCCATGAAGGCGTTCGCCCACCCGCTGCGGATGGCGATGTACTCCTACCTCACGGACCGTGGCACGGCCACGGCCACCTCGATGGCCCAGCATCTGAACGAGAGCACCGGGCAGACCAGCTACCACCTGCGTCAGCTGGAGAAGCACGGCTTCGTGGAGGAGGACACCGGGCGGGGCTCCGGCCGGGAGCGCTGGTGGAAACCCGTGGGGTTCGCGGTGCCGACCTACGAGCTCTCGCAAGACGAGTCCAACCGCCCTGCCATCCAGGCCCTGTTCCAGACCACCCTCAACCAGCGGGCGCAAGCCCTCGGACGGTGGTTGAGCGTGGAGAACCATGCCGATCCCGAATGGGTCAGGGCCTCCATCGACTCCTCCAGCACCCGCACCATGACCGCCCGGCAGGCGCGGGCCCTGAGCGAGGAGCTGATGTCCGTGATCGCGCGCCACGAGCAGGCGCTGGATCATGCGGAGCCGGCCTCGGACGCCCTCTCCGGGCAGACCGCGGACGGCGAGGAGACCCGCCGCGTCCGTCTCTACCTCAGCGTCTTCCCCTTGGTGATCGAGGACTGAACTCCACCCTCTGGCCTCCTACAAGTGCACTACTCGCAGGATGAGTTGTGCCTGCTCAACGCCACCGGGGTGGCACCTGCGCACGGCTCACGACGCGCTCACGGCCCTGCTGGGGTTTCCGGGCCGCGCAGACGGCGGAGCAGCAGCCGGTCCAGGCTGAACCGGCCCGGTCCCACGACGGCCAGCACCAGGGCACCGACGCCCAGTCCGGCGGCCAGCTCCCACCCGCCGTCAGCGGCGAAGAGGCCGTTGCTGAGGTGGGCGAACACCACCGCCCCGGCCAACACGAGGCCGGCCAGCACTCCGGCGATCGGCGTCAGCAGGCCCAGGATGAGCAGCACGCCGCCGCCGATCTCCACGGCCATCGTGATCACGGCCGCGGCCTCCGGCAGCGGAATGCCCATTCCTCCGAATCCCTGGGCGGTGGCGGACACGCCCTGGAGGACCTTCTGCATCCCATGGGCCACGAGCACCACGCCGAGGACCAGCCGCGCCAGGAGCAGCACCGCATCCCGGATCAGATGCGGGACGGGGATCATGCTGGCGTTCGTGTCAGCGTGCCTTGCTCTGGAGGGGGTGGAGACGGACGACCGGGAGGGCGAGGCGGACGGCGTGGCGGAGGCGGGAGGCGTGGACCCACCGGCCGCAGCGCGGAAGGGCCCTCCTCCCGCCCGTTGCCACTCCACACCGCGGGGCTCCTCGTGTCCGTTCCTGTCGTGTCTGTTCCTGGCGGCCAGGGCCTCGGCGGCACGTTCCTCGGGCGTCTTCACCTCAGTAGTTCTGGTCATTCCTTCGAGGCTTCCGCGCCGGGGCGGTCGCGTCAAACGGCCTGCCGGTGAGACGGTGGATGCACAGGGCCTTGCCAGTTCCCCGTCAGGTGGATTGCGGCGTGGACTGTGGAGGGGCCAGTGGAGTGGACGGCGGATGCCCCAGCCCCGTCCAGTCCCGCCAGACGGACAGCCCGAGGGTGCCGAAGGCGGTGGCCACCTCCAAGGGGGTGACGGCGGTCCCGTCCCGGTGGAGCGGCGGAAGATAGGCCGCGACGACGGCGCCCGACTCAGCACCAACGGTCCCGTCCACCTTCCTGCCCGTACCCCGGTCCGCGTTCCCGTTCCCGTTCCGGCTCGCGTTCCTGTCGGCATCCCCGCCGGCATTCCCGTCAGCACCGGGGAGGACGAGGGCCGAGGCAAACCCCGTCCGGGACAGGTCCTCGGTCGGTTCGCCACTCAGTGCGCTGGCCGGTTCCCATCCGGCCACGGTGTGGTGGGGCACGGTGCGTGGTCCGAAGCCCGGCAGCGCGCTCGCCAGGCCGGCCGGCTCGAAGACCTGGCCCATCCAGCCCAGCACCCGCTGGGGCAGCCGGGACAGCGCGGTGCACAGGTCGGCCGGCGTCGTCACACCGGCCTCCGGCTCGAACCCCGTGATCTCGGTATCCGCCAGGTCCCAGCCGGTGACCAGGGTGCGGGCCACGTCCAGCAGGTCGACACCCCGGACCGCCAATAACTCGAGCACCGCCTGGAGGCACGCCCCATCGCCGGTCCCCACGATGAGGGACAACGCGTCGTCCACCGTCAGCTGTAACTCGCTGTCCATCCTCCGCAGGGTCCCCGTCCGGGACGTCCTGCGGTGGTCGGCGGTCAAGGTGAGCCGCTCCCCCAGCAGTTCGGGATCGGACTCGGCCAGCCGGGCCACCGCCGCGGCGAGCACCAGCGTGCCGGTGCCGGCGAGCGGATGGCGGGCGCCGGCGTCGTGCGAGGACTCCCTGCCGTCCGAGAACCGGACGGCGAAGCGCAACTGCGGGTACGCCGCCGGGATGTCACCGAGGCGCAGGGCACGCACGGCAGGCACCCGGCTCACGCGGTGACCACGGGCACGGCCCAGTCCTCGATCTCGCGGCCGACCTCGGCGAAGGCGGTGAAGACGGCGTTGCGGCCCGGCACCCCGTCCGGCAGGGCAGTCGGGATGGTCTCGGCATAGACCGCGACGGCGGCCAGCGGCGCCCCGTGCGCGTCCAGCGCCAGCCCCACCTGGGACAGCGAGCGCAGGCCGCGGCCGTTCTTCTCCGCGAAGCTGACGCGCGTGGTCGCGGCCCCGAGGCGAGGGGTGTAGATGCCCCTCATGAGACCGATGATCCGGCGGCAGTCCTCGGGGAGGAGCTGGAGTCGGGCATCGGCGCCGACGGCCGCTGACCCCTCACCGGCGCCGGAGCCGACCAGCGCCAGCAGATGGGCCTGGTCGGCGGCCGTGGTGACAGTCAGCCCGTCGATCGAGTGGTGCCACGCGAGGCCACCGGTGCGCGGGAAGACCTCACGGTGGAGGGTGGAGCGCATCCCGGCCCAGGCGCAGTAGTCGTTGACGTACTGCAGCGCCTCACGTTCTGCCGCCGCACCGGTGACTCCGCGAACAGCATCGCGGGCGGCCTCGCTGTCCGCCGCGTTGCTGCTCACGGCTGCTCCGATCGCCTCGAAGACCAGCTGGGTGCAGATGTTGTCCGAGGTGCACATCATCTGCGTCAGGCAGTCCGCCAGCGTCAGTTCGAGCCCGGCACTGAGGTTACGCATGATGCCCGCCTGGACGCCGTCGCGGTGCTCCTCGGTGATCGTGTGCCGCTGGCCGAGGTCCAGCCGGCCGGCTCGGGCGAGCGCGAGCACCGCGCAGAGGATGCTCACCTTGCGCGTGGAGAAGGAGGGCACCACCGTATCGGCACGGTCGCCGATGGCGTGCACTCCGCCACCGATCGGGACGACGCGCCAGGACACGGCGAAGGGCTGGTCTCGCAGGAGAGGGCCGAGGCGGCGCTCCAACGCGGAGAGGCGGTCCTGACTCAGCAGTGATGTGCCCACCGCTCCTCCTGGTGTTCGCTCGTGCCGGTGCTCTCTCGCGCTGCCCAGCGCGATCCGGGTGCGGAAGGCGCGTGGGCGGTGTCCGGACCCTGTGCGGGAACCTATCATCCGGATCACCCGGCATCACGCTTGCCGGCGGCCCGCGCCACCCTGACCCCGGCTGCGGCCACCGGCCCGGAGACGCCACCGCGCCCCACCGGTCGGAGCCAGGGGGCGCAGTGGCGTTCGGCGCCGAACGCTGCAGCATTGGGAAGCGCTCGGAGGGACGGCGACTGAACAGCGGTTACAGCCGGGTTGCCATCTTCTCGCTCTCCTCTGCGGCGCCGGACGGCCCGGAGGCGTCGGCTGCCGCCGTCGAACCGGTCGGTCCTGAGGGAGCCACCGGCTCCCCGCCGGAACTGCCGGGACCGCCGGGGCCGCCGTCGGGACCTTCACCAGCACCGCCCAGGGCGGCGGTCGCCTTCTGACGGCGGTGACGCACGTGCTGCAGGGCGCTGACCACGAGGGCCAGGACCAGCACGGAGTACAGGATCACGGTGACCGGGCTGGAGACCAGGACGGACACATCCCCCTCGGAGACGGTCAGCGCGCGGCGCAGTTCGGTCTCGGCCAGCGGCCCGAGGACCACGGCGATCAACACGGGGGCCAGCGGGAACTGGTAGCGCCTCATCACGAAGCCGAGCAGGCCGATCACCAGGAGGACCCAGAGGTCCAGGGTCGAGGAGCTGATGGCGTACACGCCCAGCATGGACAGCACCGTGATACCGGCGTAGAGGTAGTGGCGCGGGATCAGCAGCAGCTTGGCCCACACCACCGCGAACTGCATGTTCAGGATGACCAGGACCACCAGGCCGATGAACAGCGAGGCCAGCAGGGTCCAGACCAGTTCACCGCTGCGCTCGAAGAGCAGGGGACCGGGCTGCATGCCGTACTGCTGGAAGGCGGCCAGCATGATCGCCGCGGTGGCGGAGGTGGGCAGCCCGAGGGCGAGCAGGGCACCCATGGCGGTACCGGCGGTCGCGTTGCCCGCGGCTTCGGGAGCGGCCACACCGCGGATGGAGCCGGTCGAACCGAATTCCTTGTCCCCGCGGCGCTTGGCCAGGCGCTTCTCAGTGCCGTAGGCCAGGAACGTCGGGACCTCGGCCCCGCCGGCGGGGATGATGCCGAAGGGCACACCGAAGGCCGTTCCGCGGAGCCAGGCCGGCAGGGCCTTGCGGACGTCCGAGCGTTCCAGCCGGGCCCGGCCGTTGGTGCCGATCCGCTCCATGGCGGGATCCCGGTGGATGCGGCCGGCGATGTGCAGCACCTCGCCGAGCGCCAGCAGGCCCACGGTGATGACCACGATCGAGATGCCGTCGAACAGCTGCGGCATGCCGAGGGTGTACCGGACGGTGCCGGAGGGTCCGTCCACGCCCACCATGGCCAGGACCAGGCCGATGCCGAGGGCACCCAGGCCCTTCACCACGGACTCGGAGACTACGGAGGAGATCGCCAGGAAGGCGAACACGGCCAGGGCGAAGTACTCGGCCGGGCCGAAGGCGGTGGCCATCTTGACCAGGAGGGGCGCGAAGAACACCACCAGGGTGGTGGCGATCAGACCGCCGATGAAGGCGCCGACGGCGGCCGTCGCCAACGCCTTGGCGGCCCGGCCGTCCTTGGCCATCCGGTGGCCCTCGAACGAACCGGCGATGGCGGCGGAGTTACCGGGGGTGTTCAGCAGGATCCCGGCGGTGGAGTCTCCGAAGAGGCCACCGAAGTAGACGCCGGCGAACATGATGAACGCGGCGGTCGGGTCGAGCGTGAAGGTGATGGGGAGCAGCAGCGCCACGGCCATCGACGAGCCCAGTCCGGGCAGCACGCCCACGGCGGTGCCCAGCAGGGCGCCGATCAGAACCCACAACAGGTTGATCGGGGTGAGGGCGGCACCGAAGCCCTCGAGCAGGAGGTTCAACTGGTCCATGTCAGATCAGTCCTTCCAGGAAGCCGCCGGGCAGGTTCAGTCCGAGTCCGGCGTTGAAGGCCAGCTGGATGACCGAGGAGAACACCAGCGAGATGATGAGGTCGAACAGCGGGCGCTTGCTGCCCAGGGCCTTGCAGACCACCCAGAACAGGCCGGCCGCGGAGAGCACCCAGCCCAGGATGGGCAGCACGAGGATGAACACGGCGATGCCGCCGACGATCAGTCCCACGGTCTTCCAGTCGGTGTACGTCTTCCAGCTCTGGGGCAGCGTGGCGTCCGGAGTGCGGCCGGCGATCCGGTCACGGCCGCGCTCGGAGGCGTGGGCCAGGTCGCCGAGCAGGTCCGAGGACGTGTCCGCGTTCACCGCATCGTCGGTGAGGTCCGGCAGCCGCGGGTGACGCAGCAGCTGGATGGCGTGGACGAGAGCGACGGCGTAGAGCACGATGCAGACGATCGTCGGGAAGAACTGGGGCCCCGGCACGGAGTCGCCCATGACGTTCATGGTCGCCGTCTCGATGGCGAGCCACGTGGCGATCCCCGCCACCAGCAGGGGCATGATCAGTTCGCTGCGGCCGGCCCAGAATCCGCGACGCGCGGTCCCGCCCCGGGGTGCGGCCGACGTCGGGCCCTGCGGCCCGCCGGGTGCCCCGGCGGTTCCGGCCGTCTCAGCCGGATCGCCGGCCGGGGGTACAGTCTGCTGCTGGCTCACAGTCCGAGTCCTTCCACGATGTCACGGGTGCGGTCGATCTCTTCGTCGAGGAAGGCCTCGAACTCGTCGCCCGTCATGTAGCTGTCCGTCCAGCTGTTGCGCTCGAGGGCGTCCTGCCAGTGGTCCGTCTGGCGGTATTCCTCCACGATCTCCAGCAGCTCGCCCCGGTCCTCCTCGGAGACGCCGGGGGCTGCGGCCAGGCCACGCCAGTTGGCCATCTCGGCATCCACGCCCTGCTCCAGGAAGGTGGGCACGTCCACGCCGGGCAGCCGCTCCTTCGAGGAGATGGCCAGGGCCCGCAGGTTGCCGGCCTCGATCTGGTCCGCCACCTCGTTGTAGCCGGACATGCCGGCCACGGTGGTGCCGGAGAGCATGGAGGTCAGCGCCTCGCCACCGCCGGAGTAGGCGATGTAGTTGGTCTGGGACGGGTCGATCCCCACCTTCTCCGCCACCAGGCCGGTCAGCAGGTGATCGATCGAGCCGAGCGAGCCACCGGAGATGGAGGTGCCCCCCGGATCCTGCTTCCACGCCGCGATGAAGTCGTCCAGGGTCTCGTACGGCGAGTCCGCCGGTACCACGAGGGCGGCGTAATCGTCCGCCAGCCGGACCAGCGGCTCGACGTCCTCCATGGAGACCCCGGAGTCCGCCAGCTCAACCGCGCCGACCATCACTCCGCCGGTGACCATCATCATGTCCGAGCGGCCCTCCATCTGGGCGAACTGTCCCAGGCCGATGGTGCCACCGGCTCCGGGGACGTTGACGACCTGGACATTGTTGGAGATGCCATCGGATTTGATGGCCTGCTGGGATTCGCGGGCGAAGCCGTCCCAACCACCGCCGGGTGCCGCCGGTGCCATCAGCACCAGCTTGGATCGGGCGGTGGCCTCGCCTCCGCCAGCGGCGGCATTGACCAAGGCAAGGCCGACGACGCCGGCGGCTGCCACGCCGAGGGCGGCCTTGGTGAAGGTGCGTGAACTCATGGTCTTCCGTACTCTCTACGTCAGTGATTCGGACCACTTAAGCCGTGGCCGATCCTCCACGTTGACAGAAACGTGACCCATGGCACAGCGGAATCGTGGTTGTGGTCATAAGGGGTGGTTAAGAAACTTCTGACAACGCCGCATCGCTGCACCGCACCACCGCACGTCCGTCCATCCGCACCCAAGACCGCCCCTTGCCCCCCCAGGAGTCCGACACGGTGTTTCGTCCCCCGCCCCGCCTGCACGGGCCCCGGCCCCGCCGCCGGTTCCGCCTGCAACTGATCACCCTCCAGCTGGCCATCGTGCTGCTGACGGTGCTGGCCGTGGCGGCCATCGTGCTGCGCTTCGAGGAACTGCGCACCCGGGAACTCGCCTTCGAGGAGGTCCACACCGTGGCCACCGAGATCGCCAGCGTCCCCGAGGTGGTGGCGTCCGTGAATGCCGAGGACGCCGCGCAGAACATCCAGCCGATCGCCCATCTGGCCGAACGGGCCGCGGGGGTCGAGTTCGTGGTCATCGCGGACCGGGAGGGCATCCGGGTGGCCCACCCCGACCCGGCGCAGATCGGCCAGCCGGTCTCGTCTGACCACGCCCCGATCCGCGCCGGCGAGACCTTCCGCGGCACCGAGGAGGGCCCCCTGGGGGTGACACTGCGCTCCAAGGTCCCGATCTGGGACGGCGGGGAGGTGGTGGGCACCGTCTCGGTGGGTCTGCTGCAGAGCGAGATCCGCGCCGACCTGCTCGAGGTCGTCCTCGGCTTCGCCCCCTGGGTCCTGCTGGCCGCCGGCCTGGGCACCGCCGGAGCCGCCTGGGCCTCCCGCTATGTGCGCACGAGGATCTACGGGGCCGGCCCGGAGGAGATGGCCGGGCTGCACCAGTCCCGCCAGGCGCTGCTGCACAGCGTCGGAGACGGCGTCATCGGCGTGGACGAGGACGGCACCATCACCCTCGTGAACGATGAGGCAACCCGGCTGCTCGGGGTGGGGCCGGATGTCGAGGGCCGCCCGGCCGCCGAGGTGCTGGATGCGGACCTGGCCGCCCTCCTGGCACCCTCCCCCACACCGGCCCCCACCCCGTCCCCGGCCTCGACCTCGGGCAGGGCAGCCGATGCGGGGCCACGCGGCCCGAGGGCGGACGAGGCCGACTGGGACCTGACGACCTTCGCCCTGGCCGGCGAGCGCATCCTGCTGGCCCGGGTGCGGCCGGCCCGTGCGCAAGGCCGGCAGATCGGGCGGACCCTGACCGTGCAGGACCGCACCGAGCTGGAGTCGAGCCTGCGCGAGCTGGAGGGCCAGCGCAGCCTGACGGAGACCCTGCGGTCACAGACCCACGAGTTCTCCAACCGGCTTCACGTGATCTCCGGGCTGCTGTCCCTCAGCGAGACCGAGGAGGCGCAGGAGTACATCCGGGGCCTGACAGGCCTGGCCGGCGGCCCCTTCCAGCACGATCTCTCCGATGCGTCCCTGTCCGCGCTGGTCGGCGCGAAATCCGCGCTCGCCCGGGAGGCCGGCGTCGTGCTGGAGCTGACCGCCGACGGCTCGGTGGAGGCGGACTGGCGCGCGGACGATGACGCCCTCACGGTGGTGGCCAACCTGCTGACGAACGCCATCGAGGCCGCCGGGGACGGCGGCCGGGTGATGCTGGAAGTGACCGCCGGTGCCGCCGGATTCGCCGTCCAGGTGGACGACTCGGGCCCCGGGCTGGGTCCGGACGAGGCGCAGACCCTGTTCCGCTGGGGCGCCTCCACCAAGGACACCGGCCCGGCGTCATCGCGGCCCGCCGGAGGCCGCGGCATCGGCCTCGCCCTGGTGGACCGGATCGCCCGACGCCGGCACGGCCGGGTGGAGGTCACCACGTCACCGTGGGGCGGGGCCCGGTTCCGGGCCACCTGGCCGGCGTCCGCCGACACCGGAACAGGCACAGGGACTGGCACCGACGGCGACGCTGGAGACGGCACTGGCACTGGTAGCGACGCTGACCCCGGTGTTGACGCAGGCAGAGACAACACCGAGGCACCGAACACCGAGAACAGAGAGGACATCCGTTGATCAGGACACTCGTGGTGGATGACGACTTCGCGGTCGCGGGGATGCACCGGCGCTTCGTGGAGGCCCTCGACGGTTTCGAGGTGGTGGGTGTCCTGGAGCGCGGGCTGCCGGTGGCGGAGTTCCTGGCCCAGCACGAGGTGGACCTCGTGCTGCTGGACGTGCACCTGCCGGACCGGGGCGGCGTCCAGGTGCTGGAGGACCTGCGGGCCGCGGGCAACGACGTCGCGGTGATCATGGTGACTGCCGCCAGCGAGCGTGACACCGTCCGCCGCGCGGTGGGCCATGGCGTGGACGGGTACCTGGTCAAGCCGTTCAGCCGCGAGGAGTTCAATGGGCGCCTCCGGGAGTTCGCGGCCCTCCTGGCGGCCCACGGCGGCTCCGGCCAGGGCGCCGGCAGTGCCCCCGAACTGGACCAGACCGAGATCGACCGGTTGGTCCGGGGCGCCTCCGGCCGGGCCCCGGGCAACGTGGAGCAGCTGGCGCAGTCCAGCACAGCGTCGTGGTCCAGCACAGCGGCGCAGTCGGGCTCGGGAGCACCACCGAGCGGACCCCCGGACCGCCTGCCCAAGGGCTACTCGGCCCCCACACTGAACCTGGTGGCAGCCGCGCTGCGGGAGGCCGGGGCCGGCGTCGACCTTTCGGCTCGCGAGGTGGCGGCGGCCTGCGGGATCTCCCGCGTCAGCGCCCGTCGCTATCTCGAACTGCTGACTGATCGCGGCCGAGCCGAACTGCGGCCGCGCTACGGCGCCACCGGCCGCCCCGAACACCGGTACGCCTGGATCGGCTGAGGTCCGGACGGCCGGCACAGAACATCAGGCACCGGCACCTGCACCGGCGCCTGCACCTGAACCTGAACCTGAACCGGACCACCCACACACTCCTTATCCGACCACCGCTTGCACCTCTGTCCACATTTGTATACATTCGTGCACAGTCGTCGGGCGGACCGGCGAGCCGACTGAAAGGGACTCTCATGACCACCTCCCCCACCCCGGACGCCCGCACCGGCGGCGCCCAGACCGGCACCGGCCTGGAGGCCGACGTCATCGTCGTCGGCGGCGGCAACGCGGCGTTCACCGCCGCCCACGCAGCAGCCGAGCGGGGCCGGAAGGTGCTCCTGCTGGAGAAGGCCCCCCGCGACGCCTTCGGCGGCAACAGCTACTACACCGCCGGCGCCACGCGCATCGCCCATGCCGGCCTCGAGGACCTGCAGGACTTCATCGAGCCGGACGAGCGCCACGCCGTCACCGAGGTCCCGGCCTACTCCGCCGCGGACTACGCCGCGGATCTGGTCCGCGTCACCGACGGCCGGAACGACCCGGAGCTGACCGAGGTCCTGGTGCAGGAGGCCGCCCCGAACCTGCGGTGGCTGCAGTCACTGGGCCTGAAGTACCGCCTGATGTACGAGCGCCAGGCCTACCAGCGCGAGGACGGCAGCTACCTGTTCTGGGGCGGGCTGCATGTCGGCAACGTCGGCGGCGGCGAGGGCCTCATGCATGACCACGTCCGGGTGGCCGAGCAGCTGGGCACCGAGGTCCGCTACGGCCAGGACGTGACCGGACTGGTCGTTGAGGAGGGCCAGGTCAAGGGCGTCACCGTCCGCCAGGAGGACGGGTCCCTGCAGGAGCTGCGCGCCGAGTCCGTGATCCTGGGCGCCGGCGGCTTCGAGTCGAACGCCGAGTGGCGCCGGGAGCACCTCGGCGAGGGCTGGGAGAACGCCAAGGTCCGTGGCACCCCCTTCAACAACGGGGACATGATCGCCGCCGGCCTCGAGATCGGCGCGCAGAAGGCCGGGCACTGGTCCACCTGCCACTCCACCCAGTGGGATGCGTTCACCCCGAACAACGAGTCCAACCGCGAGCTGACCAACCGGCTGACCCGCCAGTCCTACCCGCTGGGGATCATCGTCAACACCGAGGGTCAGCGGTTCGTGGACGAGGGCGAGGACTTCCGCAACTACACCTACGCGAAGTTCGGCCGCGAGATCCTCAAGCAGCCGGGCTCGGTCGCCTACCAGATCTTCGACGCCCCCCTGCGGGCCATGCTGCGGACCGAGGAGTATGACATGCCCGGCATCACCGTGGCCGAGGCGGACACCCTCGATGAGCTGGCCGAGAGGATCGGGATCGCCCCGGAGGCCCTGACCGGGACCGTCCAGGACTACAACGGGTCCATCGACACCACCATCCCCTGGGACCCCACCGTCAAGGACGGCCGCCGGGCGGAGACCACCCCGGTCAAGTCCAACTGGGCCACGCCCCTGACCGAGGGACCGTTCTACGCCTACGCGGTCACCTGTGGCATCACGTTCACCTTCGGCGGCCTGAAGTCGGACACCCACGGCCGAGTCCTGGACGCCGAGGGGGAGCACATCTCCGGGCTGTACGTCTGCGGTGAGATGCTCGGCGGCCTGTTCGCCGGCAACTACCCCGGCGGTTCCGGACTGGCCGCGGGCGTGGTCTTCGGACGACGCGCCGGTACGCTGTCCTGACATCGGACGGCGGGCCGGCCGGCGTCGGGAACCTTGTCTTCCCGACGCCGGCCGGCCCCGCTGAGAGCGGACGAAGGGGACACCTGTGGCAGGGAAGATGGACGCCGCCGCGATGCACGGCGAGCTCAAGGCGGAGATCCTCCGCGGCGAGCACTCCCCCGGCGCCCCCTTCCGCGAAGTGGCCCTAGCCGAGCGGTTCGGGGTCTCCCGGACCCCCGTGCGCGAAGCCCTGGGCCGGCTGCAGCAGGAGGGACTGCTCGAGCGCGGGACCCGGGGGCTGCAGGTGCGGCGCCTGGACCCCGAGCAGCTGATGCAGGTCTATGACCTCCGCATCCTGCTGGAGGGACAGGCCGCCGAGGAGGCCGCCTCGGCCCGGACCGAACTGGACCTGGTCCGGCTGGAGGGACTCCTCTCCCGGGACCAGGCCCTCACGGACCCGGACAATGCCACCCGACTGGACACCAACATCGAGTTCCATGAGGCGCTGTGGTCGGCCGCCCGGAACCCCATCCTGCGTGATCTGCTGGATCGGCTCTCCACCCACCAGAACCATGCGCCGACCTCCACCCTCACCACGCCGGGGCGCTGGGAGCAGTCCCTGGAGGAACATGCGGAGATCATCCGCTGCATCCGGGAGCACGAGGCCGCCGGCGCGCGTGAGGCCATGCGGGCCCACATGTCCACGGCCCGGGCCCTGCGGCTGAGGATGCTCAGCCACGCCATGGGCTGACGGCACCGGCTGACCGGGGCAGCCTGACGTCACCGGCGGGAGCGCACACCAGGCCGCCCGGTTGAGAGGTTTCCGCTGGTCAGTCGCCAGGTTTTCGGACCCGCAACCTCCGGACGGAACCCGTTCGGCGTGTCGTCCGGCGTGGCGTTTTCGTCCGCGTGGTTTCAGCGATAGTGTCCTGCCCGATGCCCGCTCTGGGCAGACCCGGAATCCCCTCATTTGGAGGACATCATGTCCACTCCGCTGTCTCTCTCCACGTCCGAAATCCCCACCACGGGCACCTACTCGGCCACCACCGAGCGCGTCACGTTCTGGGCCGTCACCGGCATCATCTCCGCGGCCGCCGCCGTCGGCGTCTTCGAAGTGGTCCTGCACCTGCTCGGGTAGGAAAACCTCGCCGCCGGCCCTCAGAACTCCCGCAGGTAACAGAGCATGCGGTAGTCCTCGCCGGGCTGGATGTTCGTGAACCCGTGCCGTTCGTAGAAGCGCCGGGTGTCCTCGTCGATCTCATCCACGTTGATGTGCATCTCCTCGCTGCCTCGCGCCCTCACCTGCTCGATGGCGTCCAGCAGCAGTTCGGTGCCGATGCCCCGTCCCCGCTGCCCCGGCCGCACATACAGCTCCTCGAGCTGTGCCAGCGGTCCGTCGCCGTACGGCGTCGGGCGCAGGGTCAGGAACGCGAAACCCGTCGGTGCCGTGGTGCTGCCCGAAAGCAGCACGAGGACGTCGTCATTCGCCAGCAGGGTGTCGAAGCGCGCCGCCAAGTCCTCCGCGGAGGGCGTGTTCGAACCGAACTCCGTGTTGAACTCGTGCAGCAACCGGCCCACGACGCCGGCCTGGGCGGGTCCCGCTCGCATCGTCACCATGGGTCTATAGTCTCCCGGGTCTCGCACCCACTGCCCGGCTGACCAGCGCCGGCCACGTCATCATCCTGACCTGCCGGAGGTCCCCCGGTGATCCACCTATCATGGCCAAAGACGAACCCACGCCGTGGCTCACGCGCGCCCGGATCCTGGGGGTCCGATCAACCAGCAGGGGATACGCCATGACGCAGCACCCACACCGTCATTCCAAGACGTTGCCGGGCCGCACGGCGGAGCTGCAGCGCTTGAACGCCGTGTGGGAACGGGTGCAGACCGGTGTCCCCCAGTTCGTCGCCATCGAAGGCCCCGCCGGCATCGGCAAGACCACCCTGGTGGAGACCTTCCTCACCGGCAAGCGCAATGTGCTGCCGGTGGTGGAGGTGTATCCCACCGATGTGGACGTCCCCGGGGCGCTGATCCAGCGGCTGCTGTCCACCATCACCGGCCAGTACCGGGCCCAGTGGCCCACCGCGGTGGAGGACTACGTGCAGCTGGTCTTCGACACCATGCAGGCCCTCGAGGAGACGGCCGATGGGGCGGGGATCACCGTGGTGGAGGACCTCCAATGGGCGGACCGGTTCTCCGCCGAGGTGCTGTGGCGTTGCGCCCAGGCCATGATCTCGGGGCCGTCCATGATCATCCTGACCTTCCGCCCGCAGGCCACCGAGCTCACCGTCGGCATCGAGCACCTCCTGGCCTCAGGGCGCCACGGCACGCACCTGCAGTTGGGCCCCTTGGGAGTCGCGGACTGCCGGCAGGTCCTGCGGGAGCGGCTGGGCATCCCCGTGTCCGAGGACTTCGCCCGCAAGGTCCACAGCGGCACGGGCGGGGTCCCCCTGCTGGTGGGCGCGGTGGCCAGGTGGCTGGACCACGCCCCGCCGGGACACCGCCGGCTGCAGGATGCCATGGCGGCTCTGGGCACGGGTCAGGATGCGTCCCAGCGCCTGTTCGGCCGTGCCCTGCAGTCCTCGTTGGAGGCGGTCTCTCCCCATCTGCGGGACACCCTCAGCCTGCTGGCGGTGGCCGGCGAGCCACTCCACATCGTGCACCTGAGCGGCGCGTTGGTGGAACTGGGTTACCCGGGTCTGCCGGATCATGGCCTGCTGGACTCCGACCAGGTACGCATCACGCATACCGCGGGCACGGTGGCCCTGTCCCATCCGCACCTGGCCCCGCTCATGGCGGCCCAGCTGCCGGCCAGGCGTCGTGCGGAACTGCACCGGATCCTCGCCCCGATCCTGAACGGGCCCGTGGCCCTGAGTCACCGGGTCCAGGCACAGCGGCTGGATCCGGAGCCGGCGGAGACCCCGCTGATCATCCGGACGCTGATGCAGTACGGAGGAGAGGCCTTGGGCCGCGGAGACGGGGTGGGGGCCTTCGGCCACTTCCATCAGGCCCTGCGGTTGACCGGGGATCCGGTCGCCCTGACCTTGGCGCTGCGCGCCACCGTGCTGGCCCGCAGGCCGGACCTGGTGCTCGAGTTGCGGGATGTCCTGGCCGGGTTGCCCCAGACTCGGCCAAGGTGCGCGGCGCGCGCCTGGGATCTGCTCGCCTCGGAGGACCTGGAGGGGGCGGTGGACCAGATTCGGCAGGGCCTCCAGCTGCCGGAGGACGATCCGGGGCGGGCCGGCCTGCTCCTGCTCGGCCATGCCCTGGCCGCCGCGGGACGGGCCGCCTACGCCACCGCGCGGTTCGGCGCCGTGGGCAGCACCATCGATGCCCTGTTGGCGGAGTTGGTGCCGGTGCGCCACGGGTTCGAGCACGCTGCCCGCCAGGACCCCCGGGCCCTGCGCCAGGTCAGTGAGGCGCGCTCCGTGGAGGCCCTGCTCGCCCTCTGGTCCGGCCTGCGGCATGGCGACCGCAGCCGCGTGGGCGAGTTCACCGAGCAGATGACCTCCCTGCTGGAGGACCTGCGTCCCGTCCCGGGGACCGAACCCGTGCGGAGCGTGATCTCCGCGGTGATCGGCTCGCGCCTCCGCGCCCAGGGGGACGTGGCCGCCGCCTCCCGGATCCTCGATGCCACGGCCCAGGACGCCCAGGTCCCCCGCGAGCAGCGGGTGTTCCTGGAGACCACCCTGAGTCAGTTGGCCTTCCACCAGGGAGCCTGGGACCGTGCGCTGGAGCATGCCACGCAGGCCGTGGACAGCTCCCTGATGCAACCGGTCGATTCCGGTGTCCGCTCCGCCTATGCCACGGCGGCGCTGGTGCCGCTGGCCCGTGGCGAACAGGAGGCGGGCCGCCAATTGCTCCAGCGAGCGGTGGACGACGCCGGCACCACCAGTGAGGTGGTGGACTGCGCCGTGGCCTTCACCCGCGCCATGGGCGCCACCTTCGCGGGCGACCACCCGGAGGCCGCGCGACAGTTCCAGCTCATCGAGTCCACCCGGGTGGGGTGGGCCACCGCCGGGTTCACCACGGTCTGCCTGTACGCGCGGGCCCTGGCGGAGACGGGTCAGATGGATCGCCTGCAGGCCCTCGCCGTCCACGCCACGGAAGGCATGGACTCCGCCCCGGACGGGGTCCTGCGCGCCGTGGAGGCGGCCACGCTCGGGGCCCTGTACCGGGCGCGGGCTCAACCGGACGAGGCACGGGAGCAGCTGATGGAGGCCCTGGCCGCCCTGGACGCCGAGCCGGTGCCGTATGTGGCCGGCATCGGTCCGGATGTCCTGCCCGGCGGGGGCCACGCCCTGGTCCGGGCCTTCCTGGCCCTGGACCTGTCCCGGCTCGCCATGGACGGCGCGGGCACCGGCGAGCAGCCCGAGGGCGGGGTGGGCGACGCCGGCCGGTGGGCCCGCCAGGCCGCCGACTTCTTCCTGCGGTGTGGGGCGATGCCGCTCCACGGCGAGGCGGAGGAACTGGCCACCGCCCTGCGGAAGCGGCAGGATGACCAAGCCACCGGACCGGCGACTGGTCACGGGGCAGACCGCGCCCATGAGCCGGTCTCGGCTCCGGCACAGGCTGCATTCCGGTTGATGGCCGGGCTGCCCACCCGCGAGCGGCAGATCGCCGTCGAGGTCGCCGAGGGCAAGGACGATCGTGAGATCGCCACCGAGCTGTTCCTCAGCGTGCGCACGGTGGAGTATCACGTCGGCAATTGCCTCGCGAAGCTCGGGATGACCAGCCGTGTGGAACTGCGGAAGGCTCTGCAGCCGGCCACCCTGACCCTGCTGGTCCCAGCGTTGCCCGGGGCCGGTCCCGAGGACGGCGTCCCGGTGGACGGCACCCCGGCAGACCCGGACGGTCCCCGCGCTCCCTGAGGATCACGCCCCGGCCGCGCCTCAGCCCTCGTACATGGCGATGAAGCGGCCGACCACACCGCCCACGCGGAGCTTGTCGATCGCCTCGGGGATGTCGGCGTGGGTGATGTGGTTGATCGGCGGGTTGAGCTGGCCGGAGCGCATCAGCTCGTAGATACCCGCCAGGTCCTCCTTGGTGCCGGACTTGGAGCCCTTGATGGACAGCTGGTTGACGATCAACGGGTAGGTGTTGATGGTCGATTCGAGCCGGCCCATGCCGACCTGGACGAGGGTGCCGAACTCCGCCAGCGTCTCGATGGCCGCCGAGGTGGTGGTGCCGAAACCGGCGTAGTCGACGATCAGGTCGAGTCCCAGGTCCTTGAAGGCGTCGATCGAGTCGGCCACGCCGGCCAGACCGATTTCGTCGGCGAGCTTCTGGGTCTCCGGATTGATCTCCGCCCCGTAGACCTCCGCGCCGACCAGGGCCGCCGCGCGCGCCCCGATGTACCCCAGCCCGCCCAGGCCGATGACGCCGACCTTCATGCCCTTCTTCGCGCCGCCGACGGCCATCATCGCGTGGTAGGAGGTCAGGCCGGCGTCGGTGGCCATGGCCCCGAGGTCGAAGGCGACCTCGTCCGGGAGGGCGACCAGGTTGTCGTCCGTGGCAAGCATTCGGGGGGCGAAGCCGCCGTCCCACTTGCCGTAGCCCAGGGCGTCGCCATCGGACATCACCGGGGCGAGGCCCACGCGGTCCCCGACCTTCCAGTGATCCATGCCCTCGCCGACCTCGCTGATCACACCGGCGGATTCGTGACCCATGGTGCGGGGCAGGCCGTGCTGGAAGAGGGCCATCCAGCCCGGGTCATCGATCGTGGTGACATCGGAGTGGCAGACGCCGGACGCCTTGACGTCCACGACGACCTGCCCGGGACCCGCCTTCGGCTCCGCGACATCATTGAGTTCCAGGGGCTTGTCGGTACCAACGAACTGCCAGGCCTTCATGTTCAACCTCTCTGTGATGCGTTTGTGGTGCATCGGTGGTGAGTGACGAGGCGGGGGCCGCCCCGGCGCCACGGTGGTGGCTGGCGCACGTCCAACCCTTTGCACATCGCTGGCCGGTGGGCAGTGCTGCCGCACCCAGCCTATTGCGCACAATTGAATCGTGCGCAATGCTTTCGCCATGAGCATCACCTCCCAGGAACCCACCGTCCATCTGGAGGATCAGGTGTGCTTCGCCCTGTATGCGGCAGCCAGGGCGGCCCAGCAGGCCTACCGCCCGCTGCTGGACGATCTGGGTCTGACCTACCCGCAGTACCTCGTGCTGCTGGTGCTCTGGGAGCAGGACGGGCAGACCGTATCTGCCCTCGGCGATCGGCTGCACCTGGACAGCGGCACGCTGTCCCCCCTTTTGCGGCGCCTGGACGAGCACGGTCTCATCAGCCGCGAGCGCCAGTCAACGGATGCACGCCGGGTCGCCGTGCACCTGACCGCAGCGGGTGATGCCCTCCGCTCGCGCGCAGCCGAGGTCCAGCGCTGCCTGCAGGACGCCGTGACACTGTCCCCGGAGGACCTGATGAGCCTCCGGAACCTCTCCCGCCGGTTCGCCGGCTCGGACGCCTGACCTCAACCTCAACCTCAACCCAAGGAGACCCTATGAAGACCGTGTACACCGCAGAAGCCCTCTCCACCGGAGGTGGCCGCAACGGCCACACCCAGACCGCCGACGGCACGATCAGCCTGGACCTCGCCACCCCGAAGGAGATGGGCGGCACCGGTGACGGCGCCAACCCGGAACAACTCTTTGCCGCCGGCTACGCGGCCTGCTTCCATTCGGCCCTGCAGGGCGTGGCCCGCCAGGCGAAGAAGGACCTCGGCGAGTCCAGCGTCGGTGCCCGCGTGGGGATCGGCCCGAATGACGACGGCGGCTACAGCCTGGAGGTCACCCTCGAGGTGGTCATCCCGGACCTTCCTCGGGACGAGGCGCAGGATCTGGCGGACAAGGCACACCAGGTCTGCCCCTACTCCAATGCCACCCGCGGGAACATTGACGTCACCGTGAACGTGGTGCAGGACTGATGCCCTCGCTCTCCGACTTCACGGCGCGCACAACCACCGGGGAGGACCGGCCGCTCTCCGACTATGCGGGGCAGGTGGTGCTCGTGGTCAACACGGCCAGCCAGTGCGGCCTGACCCCGCAGTTCGAGGGTCTGCAGGAGCTCTACTCCGGCTACCGGGACCGCGGGCTGGTGATACTCGGCTTCCCCTGCAACCAGTTCGCCCACCAGGAGCCGGGCACGGATGCCGAGGCCAGTGAGTTCTGCCAGCTGAACTACGGCGTCGACTTCCCGATGTTCGCCAAGGTGGAGGTCAACGGTTCCGGCGCGCACCCGCTGTTCGCCTGGTTGCGGCAGGAGACCTCGGGGCTGCTCGGCGGCGCTGTCAAGTGGAACTTCACCAAATTCCTGATCGGCCGGGACGGGACCGTCCTCGAGCGCTTCGCATCGACCACCGCCCCGGACAAGATGCGCGGCGCGATCGAGACGGCACTCGACCAGCAGTGATCGGGTGAGAAGGCGGGGCGTGCGGGTGTGCGTGCAGATATGCCGACAGCGGACCGTGAGAGGACTCCCATGAAGGGGCAGGCGCGGCTGCGCTTCACCGGCCACATCGCCGGGGTCGGCACCACGGGGGGACCCGCCTGGTGCTCGGGTGCTGGAGGACGTCCCCGCACGGGCCCTTCGCGGACGTGATGGTCCAGCGCCCGGACGGCCACCGGATCCTGCTCGCCCCTGACGCCTGGGTGGCCGAGTTCGTGGCGGCCACCTATACCTTCGACGAGGTACTCGAGGTGCCGGTCCAGGTCCAGGTGCCCGACGCCGGCGCTGCCGCCAGCTCCCGCTGGCACGTCACCGCCGGCCCCCTGGAGTGGGCCTTCGAGGTGGGTGGCCGGACGCCGCTGGGCCACACGCTGCGCGCCGTTCCCGGACCGGTGGGCCGCAGCCTGACCATGGCGCGGATCACCGACCGGGTGGCCCGGTGGGCCCTGCCCGGCGTGCGGACCCTGGGCAGCGCGGGGAACGACCGCCTCGAGTGGTACGCCGCACGCGACCTGCACCGGATCACGGCCTCCACCGTCACCTGGGCGGGAGAGGACCTGGGCAGGCTGGCAGACCTGGACCCCCCGGCGGAATTCGGCTTCAGTTCCACCCCGCGCCAGCCCAGCCTGACGACCCTGACGAGCACCGTCCGCCTTTCCCGCTGACGCGGGCGCTGGCGCTGGCGCCTCAAGCCTTGATCACCACCCTGACGGCTGGCCCGCCACTCCGGAGATGCCGCGGGGCCCTTCCCGCAGCGTTTGCCGAGGACATGCCGTTATTGCGGGTACGGCGTCTCGCCGCGTTCGAGCATGCCGACCAGCTTGGTCAACCGATTGGTCCGGCTCGTCGGGCTCGGCGCGGTGAGGATCCGGTGCAGCACGGCATACCTGTTCTGGCCGTTGAGGCTGGCGAAGGTGGCGGCAGCAGTCGGTGACGCGACGAGCGCGGAGGCCAAGTCCTCGGGGACCTCGGCCGTGGCCGGGCCGGCGTAGGCACGGTCCCACCGGCCATCGGCCTTCGCCCGGTCGATCTCGGCCTGCCCCCGGGGCCGCATCCGCCCCTGCTCGATCAGCTCGGCCACGAGCGTGACGTTGCGCTGGGACCACATCGAGGCCTTGCGGCGCGGCGTGTACCGCTGGCGGTAGGTGGTGGCATCGATGGACTTGGACTGGCCGTCGATCCAGCCGCTGCACAACGCCTCCCGCAGGGCCTGCTGGTAGGTCAGCGACGTCGGGGAAGTAGATCCCTTCTTGGCCAGCATCAGCCAGATGCCGTCCGAACTCTTCTCGTGCGCATCCAACCACTCCCGCCAAGCCGCAACGTCCTCCACGATCAGGACCTCGGGTTCCTCGGCTGCAGATGTGTTCTTCATGTAGGTCCTTTGTGGTCCGCCCGGCGCGGGCGTCCCATACAGTTGAAGCATCCATGAAATGCAGCTCCGGTTCTGCCGGAGCTGGTTTCTCTCTATCACCGTCACTGTATTCCTCCAGCGAGCGTGCAGTCCCTCTGGACCATCGGCTGACAGGTACCCGTTGAGTCCCCCTGCAGGTCATGCAAGGATGTGACTCATCCCACATCCGTCTCATGTGTTGATCCCTCACCGTCTCACCTCTGCACCACCCCTGAGGAGACACCATGAGCCCATCACCCGCATCCTTCGACCCGACTCCCACCTCCGGCGCTGACTCGACCGCAACGGCAACCGTCGCACCCAAGCCGGCCATCCGGCGTCGTACGTTCTTAGGGGTGGGCGCCGCCGCCTTCGGGGCGACGGCCATCGGCACCGGAGCACTCACGGGGCTGACCTCCAGCTCCCGCGCCAACGCCGCCGTGACCATTCCGGCCGAGGACAGAGATCCGCTGAACCTGCTGCAACGCATGCTCTCGTTCGACACCCAGAACTCCGGGCAGGGCGGCAAGACCCGGCCGCACGCCGAAATGCTCAAAGCGGTCTGGGACCGGGCGGGCGTGGATGCGGAGATCATCGAGACGCCCCAACCGGACAACGTGCACCTGATCGCCCGGGTCGCCGGCACCGGCGACGCGGAGCCCCTGCTGCTGCTCGGACACTCGGACGTGGTGCCCGTAGAGCTGGAGAACTGGTCAGCGGACCCCTTCTCCGGCGAGGTGAGGGACGGGGAGGTGTACGGCCGCGGCGCCCTGGACATGAAGGGCGCGAACGCCGCGAGCATCAGCGCCCTGCTGCGCCACCTGCAGGAGGGCGCACGCTTCGACCGGGACATCATCGTCCTCACCGACTGCGATGAGGAGGCCGGATCCTTCGGCTCCCGGTGGCTGGCCGAGAACCACTGGGACAAGATCAACGCCGGTTCGGTCCTGACCGAGGGCGGCTGGTTCCTGGCCCAGGGAGACGCGACCACCCCGATGCTCATCACGGCCACCCGCCAGGACAAGGTCTACTTCAACCTGGACATCACCGCGGATGGCACCGCCACCCACTCATCCAAGCCGATGCCGGACGCGGCGATGGTCACGCTGTCCCGGGCGCTGGCCGACCTGGGCGACTGGGAGGCGCCCGTCCATCTGACGGACGTGACCCGCGAGTACTTCAAGGCCCTGGCTGCATCCACCGATGACCGACGTTTCACACAGGCGATCCGGATGCTGCTCTCGGCACGGTCCGCCAAGATGCGGGAACGAGCCGAGAAGCTCGTGGTCTCCCGCTCCGACTACCCCTATCTGCACCGCGCCCTGCTGCGGACCACGCACGCCTTCGTGATCCAGGAGGCCGGGTACAAAGAGAACGTGATTCCCTCCAGCGCCACGGCCCGGCTGAACTGCCGTGCGGTGCCCGGAGGGCAGAAACCCCGGGATTTCCTGGAACAGGTGCGAACCTTGCTGGCCCGGCGGGACGTGGAGGTCAGCATCGCCGCCCCTGAGGGGACGAGCGAGGAGGACTACCTCAACGAGTTGGACCAGACGTGGGCGACTCCCCCGGCGGACATCGACACCGATCTGTTCCACGCGCTGTCCGGAGCAGCCGAGGCGACCTACCCGGATGCGGTCTTCGCCCCGGCCCTGTTCGAGGCCGGAACCTCCCTGGCCCCCTGGCGCGCCCAGGGCATCCCCGGCTATGGCGTCTACCCCTATGTGCTGTCCAACGAGCAGCTGATCGGGATGCATGGCGACGACGAGCGGATCTTCGTGGAGGCGCTGAAGACCGGTACGGACTACATGTACACGGTGTTCGAGAGGTTCCGGGTGGGGTGAGCCCTACCGGTCCGGCAGCCGCCCTCAGCGCTCCCGGATCACGATGGCATCACCCACGGCACGTTCGCTGCCGTCGGAAGGCGAGTTCTCCAGCTCGCCGTCCACGACCATGGCGGTGGACCCGCCGCCGTCGAGGTTGATGGCGTCCACCAGCCCCAGCCGCTCGGCGAGGTCCGCCGCCTCGGAGATGCTCAGCCCCACGGAGTCGGTCTGCCGGCCGTCGGCGGTGATGAGCACGAGCCGGCCCCGGCCATCGATCCCGGCGATGGTGCGCGGATTTCGCTGGTGCGTCCAGCCGTAGAACTGGCCCGGATTGTCGGCGTGGACCATGCCGTCGCGGGCCGCCGTGATGTCCCGCTCCCCGTCAGTCAGTAGGTTCGGTCCCCCGTTGAGCACCTGGGTGTGCGGGGTCATGCGCAGCTTCTTGCCGCGCTCGTCAAGGTACTCGTTCGTGAGCTTGATCCGCCGGGCCTCGGTGGCGAACTCGTCCAGATGCGCGGTATCGTCGCCGATGGCCTGGATGGAGTACTGCCCGTCAGACAGTTCAGTGCCCCGCTCCCGGTTGACCTCCTGGACCCGGCCGCGGCGGTCGACGACGACCTCCAGTCCGTCCCCTCCCGGCGTCGCCGTCCCGTACTCCTCGGTGAACACGACGATCTCATCGGCATCGGTGCAGGTGACATCATGCTTGGGGGCCTCCGTGGGCAGGTCATCGGTGCCGCCGCAGTTGCGGATCTTGCCGGGCACGCGATTGATGCCGTCCAGGTCCAGCTCCTCGCGACCTGAGGAGATGCGACCCTCCCAGGTGAGGCGCTGGTTGGAGGCGCGGCCGCTGCGGTGATCGATCACCAGGTTGGGGCGGTCCCCCACGGTCTCACTGAGGATCTCTCCGTTGTACGCCGCTGCACCGGCGGGGTCTCCGGGGGCGCCGTGCTGCTCCCCGTAGACGAAGAACCCGGCGTTGACGCCGGCCAGGGCACCGTCGGCCAACTCTGAGGTGGTCTCGGTACGCTCCAAGTCCTCGCCGAAGGTGCCGGTCACCTCGCCCTTGAACCTGCGCGGGTCGATGGTCAGCACGTCCACGTTGACGGGGCCGCTGCGGGGGCCGATTGACGGCTGATCGCCGTCCCAACCCTCGTACCAGGTGCCACCGGAATACCCGAGGGCCGTCAGCTCTGATCGGGTCGCCTCGGCCTCGGCCTCGGTCAGGAATGCTCCCACCCGGACACGGTGCCCCAGGTAGCCACCGGAGTCGGCCAGCCGGTCAGCCACCACAGCCTCTGCGCGGGCATCCAAGCCCGCCTCCCGCAGTTCGGCGGCCCCGCGCTGGGCCGTGCTCCGGCGGGAGACCTGCGAGTCCCGCACCCCCTCCTGACCAGACGGCAGCGTCACCTGCACGGTCCACGAGTACTCGGCTCCGGGATTCCCCAGAGTGAAGGACTCGTGGGTGACACCGCGGGCCAGGCGCTGCTCAGTGCCGGCAGATCGGAAGGTCCCGACGCCGGCCGCCGGCTCCCGCTCGGCGGCCGGGGCGTCCGCGGTGGCGGCGGATGGGTCAGAGGTGGCGGCGACGGATCCGGCAACAGTGCCGGTGGTCAGCAGGGCGCAGGAGAGGGCGGTGATAGCCAGGGTACGGGCAGTGGTGCGGCGAGTTGTGGTGGTCACGGTGTCCATGCTGACCTGCCGGGCGGCGGCCTCCGGCCGTGACTGGGGTCAATTCGCCGAGCTGTCGCCGAGTGTTCAGATGTCGTCCTCGTAGGCGGGTCCCCCCTCGCCCTCCCACGTCTCCAGGCGCTTGGCCTTCACGCTGTTGAACTTCTGGCGGACCCCGTAGCCGGCCTGATCATCCTCGGCGATGAACTGGGCGCCGAACCCTTCCAAGGCCCTGCGTAGCCGGTGACTCTCGTCCGCGTCCAGCGTGCCGTGGCCCCGCTCGTAGGCCCGCAGGTCACCGGGCTCCAGGCCGGCTGCCTTGGCCACCACGGCGTAGGACACCTGAGTCAGGGCACGGGCGGCGCGGGCCAGGTCTGCGGGAATGATGAAGTCGTGGTCAGCCATGGCTCCATCATGTCCGGTCAGCTGCAGGTTTGCACGTCCTGGTTCAGTCCCAAGGCGGTAGCCGTCGAGCACCACCACGGTCCGGTCACGGCCACAGCGAATGCGCAGTGAACCCGTGTGCTCCGGCGTCCTGGTCACTACGGTGGCTCCATGGGACCTACACCTCTGAAATCCATAGGCCTCGGCTTCGCCGCCGGACTCGGGGTTGCCGCCAGTGCCGCCGTCGGCCGCAAGGTGGTCACCGCCGCCAAGGTCGGCCAGGGCCATCCTCTGAAACACCGCGTGCTGGACCTGGCCTCCGGCCTGATCCAGCCGAAGTATCCGCTGGAGGCGATGAGCACCTACCTCAACGGCCTCCACATGTACGCCGATGAGATGGGTCGGCAGGTAGAGGCCTCACACTTCTGCATCCATCTGCGCCATGATCTGCATCAGTGCGTGATCTTCGACCGGAACGCGCCCGATGCCCGCTTGATCGGGATCGAGTACATCACCACCGAGGAGCGCTTTCTCAGCCTGCCGGAGGATGAGAAGCGGCTCTGGCACAGCCATCACTACGAGGTGAAGTCCGGCGTGCTCGCTGCCCCCGGCGTCCCGGAGCTGGCCGAGCATTCTTACTTCACCGATCTGGTGACGACGTACGGCAAGACGTTCCACACCTGGCAGTACGATCGCGACGACTTCCCCTACGGCATCCCGCAGCTGATGATGGGACTCACCCAGGACGGGCAGGCCGATGAGGATCTCATCCGAAACCGAGACCGGCGGCTCGGCATCTCCACGGCGCACAAGCGCGCCAGCCGCGCGGACATCCCGACGCCGGAGGTGGCCACAGGCGCAAACTCGTGGGAAGGCGGCCGAACGGTGCAGACCCGGTTGGAGGAGATGGACTTCCGGCGGTAACCACCAGGGACCGGGGAGCCGGTTATCAACAACAGGGGTTCAACCAGCACCCCGAATAGCGCAGACAGCAAAACGGCCGCCCACCCCGGAGGGTGAGCGGCCGTTTTAGAGTCTGATCAGATCAGAGGGGGCGGACCGACGAGGCCTGCATGCCCTTGTCGCCCTGAGTCGCCTCGAACTCGACCTTCTGGTTCTCCTGAAGTTCGCGGAAGCCGCCGCCGTCGATGGCGGAGAAGTGCACGAAGATGTCAGCGGAGTTGTCGTCCGGGGCAATGAAACCAAAGCCCTTTTCAGCGTTGAACCACTTGACTGTACCGGTGGCCATGGTGGCCTCTTTTCTTTAGGGTGCTAAACCCGCCAGTTTTTCCAGCGGGGGCGAAGCGGTGTGTACATACCGCTTCCCCAGCGCCCCATCCGACCCGAAGGCCGTCCGGTCCGCAGTGGTGACGGACTTACTGCATCTACTACAACTACTTCTGCAAGCAACTGTACGGCATCAAAGCACTTCTGGGAACCACGGGGACCATCGGCTGTCCCGGCCATGCAGAACGGGGCCTTCCGGCACCCCGGGGATTCGCGGCCCCACCTGGATCTACACTCAAATCCGTGATCGCACGCAGCAAACGCCACGAGTCCGCACCGGCCCCGACCGGAGACACTCCGGCGCCCTTCACCCCTCCCGAGGGGTGGACGAAGTCGCCCCGCCACTCCACGAGCCGCTTCGCCTTCGAGATGAGCAACACGACCGGGTGGTACCGCAACGACGGCCAGGGGAACGGGTACTTCGCCCCAGGCTGGGACAGCGAGCGCATCGCCCGCAGGACCGGCGTCTTCCGCTGGATCGCCGCGGCACTGGCGGCCGTCATCCTCATTGGCGGGGCCGTCCTTGCCGCAGCGCAGTACGGAGGCCAGCTCGAATACTCCCAACTCAGGGCCGGAGGGATCGAAACCACCGGCGTGGTGGTCGATCCCGTGACCGTGGAGCATTCCACGCGCCGACCACGCGACTCCGGGCGGAAATATACGACGCGGACGACGGCACCCCTTGAGTACACCGTCAACGGCAAGGTGATGCAGGGGGAAGTCACTGAGTCCAGCACCGAAACCAGTTCCATCTGGTCCACAGCGGAGTATCCAGACCCCGCTTGGACTCCAGGAGAGGAACTCCAGATCTATGCAGACCCCGAGAAGCCCGAGCGATTCGTCCTCGTCCACGAGTACAAGGAGGCGGATGCCGATTCACTGCCTCGGGGAGTCACCATCGTGCTGATCATCACGGGCGTCCTCCTGATCCTGCCCCTCGTGCTGTTCATCGCCGGCGCGCGCAACGTTCGTGAAGCCCGCAAACTCTGACCCCTGAACCTCCCTGAGTCAAGTCCGCTCAAGTTTTTGGATCCTGAGCCCGGATCCGGGAACATCCTGACGTCGCTCGTCGTTACTTGAGTTGAACACACTCAACTATCGCTGGAAACACACCTCAGGGAGGACACTTTGCCCGCATTCTTCGGCCCCGCCGGTTCCAACGGCGACTCCTTTGACGACTTCTTCACCCGCTACCTTCAGGGCCAGCGGGTCGGTCGGCAGGGACGCCCCGTCGACCTCACCCGCCTGCTCAGCAAGCGGACCCACGACGTCCTGGCCGCCGCCGCGACTTTTGCCGCCGAACGCGGCCAGACCGACGTCGACGCGCTGCACATCCTCCGCACCATGCTGGGCGAGGACCCGGCCAACACCGCGGTACGCCAGTCCGGTGCCGACCCGCAGACCCTCATCGCCGCCGTCGACGACCGTCTGCCCGCCCCGAGCGAGCGGAAGGACGCCAGCTCCACCGCGTCCCTGAACGCCTCGGCCCAGAAGGTACTGCTGGACGGCTACCAGGTGGCCCGCGGATTCGGTTCCACCTACATCGATCCGGAGCACATGTTCTTCGCCTTCGTGCTGAACCACGACTCCCCCGCCGGCCAGCTCCTGACCCAGGCGGGCGTCACCCCGCAGTCCCTGCAGTCCGCCGCCCAGCAGCAGATGAATCAGCAGCACCAGCAGAACCAACAAAATGGTCAGCCTGGCCAGCAACCGTCGGGACAGGACTCCGAGGGCTCCGTCCTCGAGAAGTTCGGCCGGGACCTGACCGCTGAGGCGAGGGCCGGCCGGCTGGATCCGGTAATCGGCCGGGCGGACGAGGTCGAGCAGACCATCGAGGTGCTGGCCCGCCGCACCAAGAACAACCCGGTGCTGATCGGTGAAGCCGGCGTCGGCAAGACCGCCATCGTGGAGGGCCTGGCCCAGGCCATCGCCGACGGCGAGGTCCCCGCCCAGCTGCAGGGCCGGCGCGTCATCGCCCTGGACCTGGCCGGCATGGTCGCGGGCACCCGCTACCGCGGTGACTTCGAGGAACGGCTCACCGGCGCCATGGACGAGCTTGCCGAGGACAGCAGCACCATCGTCTTCATCGACGAGCTGCACACCATCGTCGGCGCCGGCGGCTCCGGGGAGTCCGGTGGCATGGACGCCGGCAACATCCTCAAGCCCCGACTGGCCCGCGGCGACCTGCACATGGTCGGCGCCACCACGCTGAAGGAGTACCGCACCATCGAGAAGGACGCCGCCCTGGAGCGGCGCTTCCAGCCGGTCACCGTCGGCGAGCCCTCCGTGGAAGACGCCGTGCAGATCCTGACCGGCCTGGCCGATCGCTACGCGGAACACCACCGGGTGACGTACACGGACGAGGCGCTGCGCGCCGCCGTCGTGCTCTCCGACCGGTACATCGCCGACCGGTTCCTGCCGGACAAGGCCATCGACCTCATCGATCAGGCCGGGGCGCGGCTGTCCCTGAAGCGGGGCCCGCACGACGCCGGCCCGGCTGTGGACACGGACGCGCTGCGGTCCCAGCTCGCCGAGTTGGAGGCCGAGAAGAACGCGGCGGTCAACGCGGAGGACTACGAGCGCGCCACCGAGCTGCGGGACGAGGTCGCCCAGATCAGCGAGCAGCTGGCCGAGGCCTCGGCCCGGCGTGAGCGGGGCGCGGAGGACAGTGACGCCGTGGTGGACGAGGACGCCATCGCCGAGATGGTCTCCCGTGCCACCGGTATCCCGGCCGCTCGGATGACGGAGGCCGAAAAGTCCCGCCTGGCGCGGCTGGAGGACGAGCTCCATGCCCGGGTGGTCGGCCAGGACGATGCGGTCGCCGCGATCGCGAAGTCCATCCGCCGGTCCCGGACCGGGATGGCCGATCCGTCCCGCCCGGTCGGCAGCTTCCTGTTCCTGGGCCCCACCGGTGTCGGCAAGACCGAGCTGGCCAAGGCCCTGGCGGGGTCGCTGTTCGACGACGAGGACGCGATGGTCCGGTTCGACATGTCCGAGTTCGGCGAGCGCCACACGGTCTCGCGCCTGGTCGGTGCCCCTCCGGGCTACGTGGGCTATGACGAGGCCGGGCAGCTGACCGAGCGGGTCCGCCGCCGCCCGTACTCGGTGATCCTGCTCGATGAGATCGAGAAGGCCCACCCGGACGTGTTCAACCTGCTGCTGCAGGTGCTCGACGACGGCCGCCTCACCGACGGCCAGGGCCGCACCGTGGACTTCCGCAATACGGTGCTGATCATGACCTCGAACCTCGGTTCCGAGTTCATGTCCTCCGGCGGGGCTCCGCTGGGCTTCGTCTCGGCGGACGCCGAGGCCGCGCGGCGGGACCTCCGTCAGAAGGTGATGGGACGGGTCAAGGAGTTCATGCGGCCGGAGTTCCTCAACCGGATCGACGACACGGTGCTGTTCTCGCCACTGTCCGCCGCGGAGCTGCGTCAGATCGTTGGCCTGCAGTTGGGCGATTCCGAGCAGCGGCTCGCCGCCCAGGGCATCGCCCTCGAGGTGGACGACGCCGCCCGGGATTGGATCGCCGAGGCCGGCTACGAGCCGGCCTACGGTGCCCGCCCGCTGCGCCGGGTCATCCAGCGCGAGCTCGACGACCGGGTGGCCGACCTGCTGGTCTCCGAGGCCGTGGCTGACGGTGACGCGGTGCGGGTGACCGTGGCCGACGGGCAGCTGTTGGTGCGGCCGGTGCGGTCCGCTCAGGTGCCGGAGGCGCTGGCGGCCTGAGTGGTTGCCGGCGTGAGTGGCTGACAGCCATGCGTTGCGAGCACGCCCCGCGTCGAAACTCGCCGGTGTCGTCACCGGCGGGCGTGCCCGTAACCAACCGGCCGGGGCGTTCGTTGACTTCCGTCAGCGAACGCCCCGGCTGGCCGTCACATCGAGGGGGTTCGCTCCGGAGAGTTCCGCTCGGATCATCTCCGTGCCCGTAGCGAGCGCGATCATCTTGTCCCGCGCAACCTGTCGAGCCAGCGGCGCCATGCCGCAGTTCGTGCTCGGATACAGCTTGTCCGCATCGACGAACCGGAGCACCTCCCGGAGGGTGCTGGCCACCTCCTCCGGGGTTTCGATCGCGCCGCTGGCGACGTCGATGGCCCCGACCATCACCTCCTTGCCTCGAAGGAGCTCGATGAGCTCGACCGGGACGCGGGAGTTGTGGCGTTCCAGGGAGACCAAGTCGATCGTCGACTGCTGTAGCAGCGGGAACGACATCTCATACTGGCGCCACTCCGATCCGAGCGTCGCCTTCCAATCGGTATTGGCCTTGATGCCGTAGCCGTAGCAGATATGCACGGCCGTTTTGCTACGCAATCCCTCGGCCGCGCGCTCCAGTGCAGCCACGCCCCACTCTTTCATCTCGTCGAAGAACACGTTGAAGGCAGGCTCATCGAACTGGATGATGTCGACGCCCGCCGCCTCCAGCTCTTTGGCCTCCTGATTGAGGATCTTCGCGAACTCCCAGGCGAGCTTCTCGCGACTCCTGTAGTGCTTGTCGTAGAGGGTGTCGATCATGGTCATGGGACCGGGGAGCGTCCACTTGATGGGCTGACTCGTCTGCGCGCGGAGGAACTTCGCATCGTCGACGAAGACCGATCTCTCACGGCCCACCGCGCCGACGACCGTCGGGACGCTCGCGTCGTAGCGATCACGAATCCGCACCGTCTCACGCTGCTCGAAATCGACGCCGTTGAGATGTTCGATGAACGTGGTGACGAAGTGCTGACGAGTCTGTTCCCCGTCGCTGACGATGTCGAGGCCCGCGTGGCGCTGCTCGTCGACGGCCAGGCTCAGTGCATCCCGCTTGCCCTCGCACAGCTCCTCGCCGTCCAGCTTCCACGGCGACCACAGCTTCTCCCGCTCCGCGAGCCAGGAGGGTTTGGGCAGGCTGCCGACGATCGAGGTGGGCAACAGTGTGTTCATCGGTGATTCTCCGTATCTCGTCCGGTCAGAGGCAGTGGGTCGCGGCCCACTGCTCCAGAACGCTCTGGTGTGGCTTCACGAAGTGCTCCTCCATGAACTTCCCCTGCGTGAGGGCCAGCTGACTTCGCTCCTCGCGGTCGTAGGCAATCTGCGTCACCGAGTAGTCGCGATTCTCCAGGCTCGGTCGGTAGATCTGCCCAGCCGCCGAATTGGCGTTGTAGATCTCCGGGCGATAGATCTTCTGAAACGCTTCCATCGTGCTGACGAGTCCGATGAGCGCCAGACTGGAATAGTCATTGAGAAGATCGCCCCGGAAATAGAAGGCCAAGGGCGCGACCGCGCCGCGGGGCATGAAGTAGCGGACCTGCAGTCCCATTTTCTCGAAGTAGCGATCAGTCAAGGAGAGTTCATCCTGCCGATATTCGGCCCCGAGTATCGGATGCTGATTCTCGAGCCGACGATACGTCTTGGTGCTCGAAACGCTGATGCAGATCACGGGCGGCTGTGAGAATCGCTCTTGGTAGACATCAGAGTCGAGGAAGTGCTTGAAGAGCTTCCCGTGCAATTCGCCGAAGTCGCTGGGGATGCTGGACCGAGACGCATTCGCGTTGTGTTCCGGCAGCAATACGCTGAAATCGTAGTCCCGGATATACGACGAGAAGTTGTTCCCCACGATTCCGTCGATACGCACGTTGGACAGCGTGTCGAGGATCCGCACGTCGAGGATCTCGATCAAGGGAATTACCGCATCTTCGCCGTTGGCGGCGAAGCGCAGATCGACGGAGACGATCTCAATCTCGACGGCATAGCGGTCTCGGCTCGGATTGTCCCAGTGCGCCAGGTCATTGAAGCGATGATCGATCATCGACAAGGTGTTGCGGAGGTTCTGCTGACGATTCTCGCCGCGGGCCAGATTCGCAAAGTTCGTCGTGCCTCGAGAAGTGGAGGACGGGGAGTACTCCTCATCGAAGCGGGTCGTGCTGATATCGAACGCGAATTCGTTCGTCCTGGTGATCCGATGCATCAGTTCCTCACGTTGGACTGTGGGTCGACTTCCCACGTCCGCGCTGATCTCAATCGCACTTCGCTGTTGCTGGTGTGTTGCTCGCCCGAGGCGCCCCACGCAGTCCAGGGCCTCCTCGAGATCGGCCCGCAGGTCGGTCACGTCCTCGACGCCCACGGACAACCGGACGAGGTCGGCGGGCACCTCCAGCGCCGTGCCCTGCACGGAGGCGTGCGTCATCTCCGAGCAGTAGCAGACCAGGGACTCGACCCCGCCAAGGCTGACGGACAGCGCGAACAGTTCCGTGGACTGCGCGAAGGCCCGGGCCGCGGCCTCGCCGCCGGCCAGCCGGACGGACAGGATCCCGCCGTAGCCGTCCATCTGCCGGTTCGCCAGGCCATGGCCGGGATGGTCCGGTAACCCGGGGTAGTACACCTGCGCGATCGCCGGATGGCCCTGCAGCCACTCGGCGAGCTCCGCGGCATTCGCGCCGTGCCGGTCCATGCGCAGGCCCAGGGTCTTCAGCCCGCGGGCGGCGAGGTAGCTGTCCTGCGGGCCGGCGACGGCACCGGCGGCGAACTGCTGGTAGCCGACGGCCTCGGCCAGCTCCTGCCCGCGGAACTCCCGGCCGGCCACCACCACGGCTCCGCCCAACACGTCCGAGTGCCCGCCGATGTACTTGGTCGTGGAGTGCACCACGGCATCGGCGCCGAGGTCCAGCGGCCGTTGCAGGTACGGCGAGGCGAAGGTGTTGTCCACCACCAGCAGCGCGCCGGCCCGGTGTGCGATCTCCGCCCAGGCCGGCAGGTCAGCGATGCCCAGCAGGGGGTTCGACGGGGTCTCCACCCACAGCACGGCGGTGGCCCCCGGTCGCACCGCCGCCGCGACCGCCGCGGGCTCGGTGATGTCCACGGGCGTGTTCTGCAGGCCCCAGGGTCCGAGGACGTTGTTGATCAGCCGGTTCGTGCCGCCGTAGCCGTCCCCGCCCAGGACGATATGGTCCCCCGGGCGCAGCACCGAGCGCAGCAGGGCGTCCTCGGCGGCCAGTCCCGAGGCGAACGCGAAGGCCCGCACCCCGTGCTCCAGGGCCGCCAACTGCGTCTCGAATCCGTTGCGCGTGGGGTTGGACCCGCGGCTGTACTCGTGGCCGCCGCGCAGCACGTTGATGCCGTCCTGCACGAAGGTGCTGGTCTGGTAGATGGGCGGCACGACCGCCCCGGTCAGCGGGTCCGGCTGCTGGCCGGCGTGCACCGCCGTCGTGTTGAATCCCCGGCGGGTGGTCCGCGCGGTGTCGGGAAGGATGCTCATCTCAGCGGGCCCTCCCGGTCAGGGCGGACGCCGGCACGACCGCCAGCGCACGGTCGAGGTCGGCGATCAGGTCCTCCGGACACTCCAGGCCGATGGACAGCCGGACCGTGGTCTCGGCGATCCCCGCGGCGTGGCGCTGGGCCGGGCTGAGCCGGCAGTGCGTCATCGTCGCCGGGTGGCTGACCAGGGAGCGCACGTCCCCGACGTTGGCCACGAGCTGGAACAGTTCCAGGGCGTCGATGAACGGGCCGACGGCCTCGGGGCCCGCGGCCAGGTCGAAGGAGAACACCGAGCCCGTGCCGAGCGGGAAGTCCCGCGCCGCGACCGCAGCACTGGGATGTCCGGTAATCGCCGGGTGGTGGACGCGCCCGACGGCGGGATGCCCGGCCAGGTGCTCCGCCACGGCGTGCGCGGTGGTCCCGTGCCGTGCGATGCGGACTGTGAGGGTCTCCAGCCCCTGGATGAACTGGGCGGCGCTGGCCGGGGCCAGCGAAGGGCCCAGGTCGTGCAGGAACTTGCTGCGGGCCAGCGCGAGGTAGGCGCCGCGACCGTGCCGCTCCGTGAGGGCCTGTCCGCCGTAGCGGGCCCTGGGCCGGGCCAGTTGCGGCCAGCGGTCCGGTGCGGCGCCGAAGTCGAAGGTGCCGCCGTCGATGATCGCCCCGCCCAGCACGGCTCCGTGGCCGCCGAGGAACTTGGTGGCGGAGTGCACCACCACGTCGGCGCCGTGTTCCAGCGGCCGGTACAGGGCCGGCGTCGCCAAGGTGCTGTCCACCACGACCGGGACCCCGGAGGCGTGGGCGATGTCCGCCAGCGCCCGCAAGTTCGGCAGGGTGGCCAGCGGATTGGTGATGGACTCCAGGAAGAACGCGCGGGTGTCCGGGCGGATCGCCGCGGCCCAGGCCGCCGGGTCGGCCGGGTCGGCGAAGGTCGTCTCGATGCCGAAGTCGGCGAAGGTGTCCGTCAGCAGGTCGACCGTCCCGCCGTAGAGCTGGCTGGAGGCGATCAGGTGCTTCCCGCCGTGGAGCAGGGTCAACAGGGACAGCGCGACGGCGGCCTGGCCCGTGGCCGTGCCGATGGCCCCGATCCCTCCCTCCAGGGCCGCCAGCCGGTTCTCGAAGACGGCGACGGTCGGGTTGCCTGTCCGGCTGTAGGTGAACCCCGGGATCTCCAGCCGGAACATCGAGGCGGCCGTGGCGTGGTCGGGGAAGCGGTAGGCCGCCGTCTGGTGGATGGGCACGGCCACCGGCCAGTAGGGGGCCTCCGGCTCGTAGCCGGCGTGGATCTGTTCCGTGGCGTGGTGATTCATTCAATCCTCCATCGGTCCTGGCGGTAGCACCGTGCCCGCCGGATCCGGTGTCCCGGACTCGGCTGGATGGTTGCTGCGGCGTCGTCGAGCCAGATCTCTCGGCCGCTCTGGATGGTGTGGTGGGCCCATCCCACTCGATGGACCCCGCCGGAGTCCAGCGCGGGGCGGACGGTGCTTCACATTGCTGAACGCCCGGACATCGTCGGGCCGGACGGTCGCGCCCGGCTACGTCCGCCGACGTCGGGCCGGGTTTGTGACAGGTTGTGACGATCAGTCCTTCAGCCCGGGCGGGTTCAGCACGGAGGCCTCGATGCCCTCCTCGGTCAGTCCCCACCCCTGAAGGATCTCTCCGTACACCCCGGTCTGGATGAGGTGGTCGAGCCCGGCCTGGGCGGCCTCGCCCAGACCGGTGTCCTTCCGCACGGCCACCGAGATGTGCGCGGTGTCCGGCCAGCCACCGGCCACCAGGCCGACCAGCCGGGTCTGACCGGTCTGGGCGGCCTTGTAGGCGCCGGTGGCGTTGGGGCCGAAGTTCGCGTCGGCCCGTCCGGCCTGCAGCGCGAGTCCGGCAGCGGAGTCGTCCTCGTAGTACTGCAGATCGACCGGGTCCAGGTCCGCCTGACGGTTCTGCCGGTCCCACTCGAGCAGGACCTTCTCCTGGTTGGTGCCGGAACCGACGATGACGCTCAGGCCCGCCACATCCTCGGCCGTGGTGATCTCCTGGTGGTCCGAGTCGGCCTTCACGTAGAACCCCAGCTTGTCCTCGCGGTAGCTGGCCATGTCGTACTTCTTCTTCCGTTCGTCCGTCACCGTGACGTTGGAGATGACGGCCTCGTACTTGCCGGACTCCAGGCCCAGGGGCCAGTCCTCCCAGGCGACCGGGACCAGGTCCAGTTCCAGGCCGAGGGAGTCGGCGAGAGCGGAGGCGATGTCTGGGTCGCTGCCGACGGGCGTGGTGTTGTCCGTGGCATATACCGACAGCGGGGCGGAGTAGGGGACGGTGGCGACCGTGAGCTTGCCGTCGGCCGACACCTGCTCCGGGACCAGGGCGGCCGCCTTCTCGGATGCGGTGGCCTCGGGGCGTTCGCGGTCCGGGGACAGGTCCACCGTGGTGCCGCCGCCGGTATCGACCTCGGCGGCACCGGCAGTGGCGCTGCTGCCGGGGTCGGAGCAGGCGGTCAACCCGAGCAGGGCGGCCAGTCCGGTGGCGGTGAGTGCGGTGAGACTCCGGTGGCGGCCCCGGGGCCGCGGGACGGTGCGCAGGGTGGTGGTCATGGGGGTCCTCTCAGGTGATGGCCGGCTGGGGTGCCCGGCCGGCGTCGTGGTCTTCGCGGGTTGCGCGGTCCCCGATGGCGGCGCCCGCACTGTCCACGCTGTCCGTGCCGTCCGCAACTCCTGCGCCCGCGCCCTCGTCGTCGGGCCAGTCCAGGCCCAGGTGCTCGCGCAGGGTGTCCCCGGAGTACTCGGTCGGGTAGACCCCGCGCTCCTGCAGCTCGGGGACGAGGTGGTTGACGATGTCGTCGAGCCCGGACGGGATCAGCCACGGGGTGATGTTGAACCCGTCCACGGCGCCGAGCCGGGAGTACTCGGCCAGCCGGTCGGCGACGTCGGCGTAGGACCCGGAGAACGTCCGGGAGGCGCCCCGGGACGAGCGCTCACGGACGAACTGCAGGATGTTCTGGCCCTTCTCGGCGGCCTCGCGCCGCCACGCCGCGGTCAGCTCCGCGGCCTTGGCACCCTGGAAACCGCTGCCCCGGGTCACATCGGTCTCGTCCACGGCCGGTGCGATGTCCGGCAGCGGCCCCTCGGGATCGACGCCGTCCAAGGCCCGGCCCCAAAACTGCTCGAGATAGGCGATCGCCTGCTGCGGACCGATCTGGTGGCTGCGCACCCACTCCAGCTTCTCCTCCGCCTCCCGGGGGGTCGGGGCGAGGACGAACTCGGTGCCGGGCATGATCTTCACCGCGTCGGCCGGCCGCCCGGCCTCCACCGTGCGCTCGGTGATGTCCTTCCGGAACGCCAGGGCGTCGTCGAGGGCGTTGTGGGCGGAGAAGACGACGTCGGCCTGGCGGGCGGCGAAGTCCCGGCCGGTCGGCGAGTCCCCCGCCTGGAACAGCACCGGCCTGCCCTGGGGGCTGCGCGGCAACCGGGAGATGTAATGCACCGTGTAGTGCTCACCCTCGTGGTGGACCGGGCCGATCCCCTGCCGGTCCAGCCACTGCGGCGCCCGTCCGTCGGCTGCGATGGCGTCCGCACCCCAGGAGGACCAGACGCGCTTGGCGGTCTGCACGAAGGCCTCGGCATGGGTGTACCGGTCGGCATGGTCCAAGTAGCCACCGCGGCGGAAGTTCTCCCCGGTCCACTCGTTGTCGGTGGTGACGATGTTCCAGGCCGCCCGTCCCCCGGAGATGAGGTCCAGGGAGTGCAACCGGTGGGCCAGGTCCGCGGGGTCGTTGTAGGTGGTGTTCTGCGTGGCCACCAGCCCGATCCTCGTGGTGACCCGTGCCAGGGCCGCGAGCATGGTCTGTGCGTCCGGCCGACCGACCACGTCGAGGTCGTGAACGTGCCCGAGGTGTTCGCGCAGCCGCAGTCCCTCCCCGAGGAAGAAGGCGGCGAACAGGCCCCGCTCGGCGGTCTGGGCCAGGCGACGGAAGGACTCGAAGTCAGTCTGTGAGCCGGCCTCGGGGACGTTCCAGACGGTGGAGGAGTTCACCCCCTGGAAGAAGACGCCGAACTGGAGTTGCCGGGAGGGCCGGGCTGGTGAGGTGGGTGCAACGGGGGCTGACATGTGAAGGACTCCTGGTCTTGTCGAATCGTCCGGGTTCGTCGGGCTGTTCGGGCTTGCGCGCCTCAGGCGGTGGCGAAGCGGCTCGCGGGGCGCGCCAGGCCCAGGGTCTGGCGGAAGGTGCGGCCCGGCCCCACGGGGGCGAGGATCCCGGCCCGGCGCAGTTCCGGGAGCACCCGGTGGGACAGTTCGGCGGCGTCAGTGTCCAGGACCGCCGGGTGGATCCGCACCCCGCCGGCCACGGACAGCAGCTCGGTGAGGTAGTCGGTCAGTTGCGCGGCGGTCCCGGCGAACCGTGCCGGTCCGGCGGGGGCGGCCTCCCAGGTCTCGAGCTCGACCCAGCGTTCCTGTGCTGTCTGGCCGCGCGCGTCGAGCACCACCGTCAGTTCCGCCACGACCGTGTCCGCGTCCAGGCCCCCGACGGACCGGGCGGAGGCCTCGGCCAGCAGGGCCTCGAGGTCGGCGGCGGTGACGAGCACGGCGTCGGTCCCGTGGCCGCCGTCCAGGCGCAGGCCGTCGCCGGCCCCGGAGCGGTCCAGCAGCTGCGTCGGCGTCCACACGGGCAGTTGTCCCTGCAGGGGTCGCGGGATGATCGACGGCCCCTTCACCGAGAACCGCTTCGCCGTCACGTCGGCGTAGTGGACCTTGTCCCGGTCGATGTACCGCCCGGTGCACCGGTCCCGGATGACCGCGTCATCCTCCCAGGTGTCCCAGAGCCGACGGTTCGCGGCCACGACGTCGGCCGCCTCACCGCCCAGCTCCGCCTCCGGCACCGGGTCCCTCCCGACGGCGGCCCCCTCCTCAGCGAGTCCGCGGGCGGACACGATCCAACCAGCCCGGCCCGAGGAGACGTAGTCCAGGGACGCCAACTGGGTGGCCACATGGAACGGCTCGGTGTAGACGGCGTCCACGACCGGGACCAGGCCGATCGACCGGGTCGCCGGCGCGGCGTAGGCCGCCCGCTGGACCGCGTCCAGGCGCGCCGCCGGGCCGTGCGTCGGAGCCAGCCGGCCGTCGCCGAAGGTCACGGCGTGGAAGCCGGCGATCTCGGCGTCACGGACGGCCTGCACCGTGCGCTCCCCGGTCAGGACCTCGGCGGGAGCCCGGCCGGTGACGCGCCACGCGGCCGGGTGGGCGCCGTCGCCGTCCACCTCCAGGGCCAGGATGCCGCGGCCGCCACGGGACAGGTCGCTGCTGGTGCTGCTGGTACTGCTGGTCATGGTGTCCTCCATCCGGCGGGCACGGGTTCCGCCCGGTGATCGCTGCTGGTCGGTGCGCTGGGATGTGCGCCGTGGACGGCGCTGCCCGGTGTGGTGGGGGCGGTGCTGATCGGTGCCACGCCCTCGGTCCGGGCACCGAAGGGATCCTCGGGACCCCAGAGGGTGGTGGGCGCGGCGTGGCGCACGAGCGGGATGACCTCGGTGGCGAAGCGCTCGAGGACCTCGAGCTGCTCGGCGAAGGGCAGCGTCGTGGGCAGGGAGACGGACTGCAGGTCGTGCCCGTACGCCACGTGGTAGTCGAGGATCTTCCGGGCCACGTCCTCGGGGCTGCCCACCAGGGCCGGACCGTGCGAGACGGCGTGGTCGATGTCCCGGAAGGGGCTGTTGTTGCCCGGTACGTTGCGGCCGGCCGTCAGGGCTTCGTACACCGGGCCGAAGCGCCGCTTGGCCTCGGCGGTGGTGTCCGCGATGAACACCCCGCCCGCCCCGGAACCCGAGCCGATGTACCGGTGCCGAGGATCGTGGCCGGCCTCGTCGTAACTGCGCACGTAGTGCTCGATCAGCACCCGGTAGTTCTCCCGCGGCTGGATCGCGTTCGCGGTGAACAGCGGATCCCCCCAGCGGCCGGCCAGCTCCGCCGAGGCCAGGGACGTCGCCGAGCCGTGCCAGACCCGCGGGGTACCGGCGAAGGGGCGCGGCGTCGTCGTGGTGGGCTCACTGAGCGCCGAGCGGAACCGGCCGGACCAGGTGACGTCCTCCTCGTCCCAGAGCCGGCGCAGCAGTGCGTACTTCTCGGCCAGCAGGTCCCACTGGTCGGCCAGGTCGAGGCCGAACAGCGGGTACTGCAGCACCTCGTTGCCCTTGCCGATCGTCAGCTCCAGCCGGCCCCGGGACAACTGGTCGATGGTGGCGTAGTCCTCCGCGACCCGCACCGGGTCCAGCACGGACAGCACCGTCACGCCGGACTGCAGGCGGATGCGGGAGGTGCTCGCGGCGATGGCCGCCAGCACGGTGGTCGGCGAGGAGGAGATGAACTCCCCGGCATGCCGCTCCCCCACGGCAAAGGCGTCGTAGCCGAGTTCCTCGGCCCGGCGGGCGGTCTCGATGACCTGCTCGAGCCGATCGGCGGTGGAGACCATCTCCCCGGTCAGGGGGTTGCGCTGGTGCGGGATGATGTCCAGGACCTGGAAGCGCATCAGGGGGCCTCGATGGTCTCTGCGGTGACGACCTCGGACTCGGGCACGGCTTCCTCGGTCAGGCCCCAGCGTTCCAGGACCTCGGCATAGCTGCCGTCCTTGATCGCGGAGTTGATGGCCGCGCTGACCGGCTCGGCCAGGCCGCTGCCGCGCAGGGTCGTGGCGGCAACCAGGGTCTCGGAGGGCCATCCGGCGTTGACCTTGCCGACGACCTTGAGGTCGTCCCGGGTGTTCTCGCGGTAGACCGTGCTCGGATACGGGGCGAAGTTCAGGTCGATGCGCCCGGAGGCCAGCGCCAGGATGGTGTCTGCCTCCGCCGCGTAGTACTGCAGCTCGGCGAGGGCCTTGCCGTCGGCCTCGAGCTCTTCGTTCCAGGCCAGCAGGATCTTCTCCTGGTTGGTGCCCGAGCCCACGGCGACCTTCAGGCCGGAGATGTCCTCGGCCCCGTCGACAGTGACCTCGGACTCCGCCTTCGCCTCGAAGCCCATGTAGGCCGCGCGGTAGGGGGCGAAGTCGAACTTCTGGGCCCGTTCGTCGTTGATGCCGACGTTGGAGAACACGGCCTCGTACTCTCCGGATTCCGTCTTCAGGGGCCAGTTCTCCCAGGACGTGGTCTTCAGGTCCAGTTCCAGCCCGAGCTTGTCGGCCACGAGCTGAGCGATGTCGATCTCCGTCCCGACCACGGTCCGGTCATCCGTGGCGTGGAAGGCCAGCGGCACCGAACCCCCGGTGGATCCCACCGTGAGCTTGCCGTCCGCAGCGATGTCCTCGGGCACGAGAGCGGCCAGTTCAGGGTCCGCCTCGACGCGGATCCGCCCCTCCTGCTCGGGGCTCGCGTCGTACACGATGCCATTGGCCCCGGTCAGTGCCCCGGCGCCGGCCCCCGTCGCGGTCGCGGACGGGGCGGCGCCGGCTTGCCCCGCGACCGGGTCGGAGCAGCCGGCCAGGGCCAGCAGCGCGACGGCGGCCGTGGCCGTCGTGGCCGCGAGGCGGTGGGCGGGATGTCGGTGGAGGGTGTTCATCTCGATGGTCCTGGTTCTGTCGATGCGGTGTGGAAGTGCTGGTCGGGGTGCGGAGGCGTCAGGTCAGATGTCGTAGTCGGGCTCGAGGACCTTGGAGAGGAAGGCCCGGGTGCGTTCGTGACGGGGGGTGCCGAAGATCTGGGCTGGGGTCCCCTCCTCGACGATCGCCCCTTGGTCCATGAAGACGACGCGGTCGGCCACGTCGCGGGCGAAGGTCATCTCATGGGTGACGATCACCAAGGTCGTGCCGGACTCGGCGAGGCTGCGGATGACGTCCAGCACCTCGTTGACCAGCTCGGGGTCGAGGGCGGACGTCGGCTCGTCGAACAGCACGATCTTCGGGTCCAGGGCCAGGGCGCGGGCGATGGCGACCCGCTGCTGCTGGCCCCCCGAGAGCTGGCGGGGGTAGGCGTCGATCTTGTCCGCCAGCCCCACGCGCTCCAGGAGCTCAACGGCCCGGGCCCTGACCGCTGCCTTGCCCCTGCGCTGGGCGTGGATGGGTGCCTCGGTGACGTTCTCCAGGGCGGTCAGGTGCGGGAAGAGGTTGAAGCTCTGGAAGACCATGCCGATCTGGGTGCGCTGGGCCAGCACCTCGTGCTCCCGCAGCTCGTGCAGCCTGCCGTTGCGCGGCCGGTAGCCGATCAGCTCGCCGTCCACGGCGATGGTGCCGCGGTCCACCCGCTCCAAGTGGTTGATGGTGCGCAGCAGGGTGGACTTGCCGGAGCCGGACGGGCCGAGGACGGCCACGACCTCGCCGGGTTCCACGGTCAGGGTGATGCCCTTCAGGACCTCGTTCGCGCCGAAGGACTTGTGCACGTCACGGATCTGGATGAGGCCACGGGTCGGTTCGGAGGCCGGTGGGTCGGTCGGGCGAACAGTCGGGGCGGAGGTCGGCGCGGTGGTCATCGGTCGCCCTTTCGGGTGGCGGACGGGCTGGTGGAACGGATGGCGAGAAGCCGTCGGAGCTTCTGCAGGGGCGTCAGCGGGAGGGTGCGGAGGGCGCCCTTGGAGTAGTGGCGCTCGATGTAGTACTGGGCCACGCTCAGCACCGAGGTGATGACGATGTACCAGAGGGTGGCCACCAGCAGCAGGGGCAGCACCTGCTGGGTTCGGTTGTAGATCACCTGGACGGTGTAGAACAGCTCGGAGTAGGCCAGGACGTAGACGACCGAGGTGCCCTTCACGAGGCCGATGATCTCGTTGAACGCCGTGGGCAGGATCGAGCGCATCGCCTGGGGCAGCACGATCCTGGTGTTGCGCCGCCAGGCGGGCAGGCCCAGTGCCGACGCGGCCTCGAGCTGGCCCTGGTCCACGGACAGGATGCCCCCGCGGATGATCTCCGCCGAGTAGGCGGCCTGGTTCAGGGTCAGGCCGAGGACGGCGGCGGCGAACTGGCTGATCAGGGTGGTGGTGCTGGCCTCGAAGAACGTCACGTCCGTGAACGGGATGCCGAGGCTGATCCTGTCGTAGAGGTAGCCGAGGTTGTACCAGAGCAGCAGCTGCACCAGCAGCGGAGTCGACCGGAAGATCCAGGAGAAGGTCCAGGACACCGAGACCAGCAGCGGCGAGGAGGACAGCCGCATCAGGGCCAACAGGAACCCCAGGACGAAGCCCAGGATGCCGGCGATCGCGGTGAGCTTCAGCGTCTCCCCCAGCCCGCGGATCACGGACTCCGCGGTGAACCACTGCGCCACCACGTCCCACTCCCAGCGCGGGTTGGTGACCAGGGACCACACGACGGCGGCCACCAGCAGTCCGACGAGCACGGTCCCGACCCAACGGCCCGGGTGCCGCGCGGGCTGCACCGGGTAGTCCGAGTAGTCCGTCGCCGGTTCTCTCATCACGGTGCCGGGTGGGCGCCCGTCCCCGGCCTGCGGGCCGGCGTCGGGAACCTGGCCCACTGCGTCGGCCAGGTCACCGGCTGCGGTGGCCGACGGCGTGCCGGCGCCCTCGGAACCGGGTGGTGCGGGCCGTACCTCAGTGTTCGGCGTCGTCGCCATGCTGGGCTCCTTTCCGGCATCTGGTGGCCGTCGGAAGGCCACCGACGGTGTGTGTGACCGCAACGCTATGAACGGCGCCGGGTCGGATCCATCGCCAGGACGCCTGACGCAATGAGCGACCGGCGCCGTCGTCCGGTGTCACGGCAGGTCATCGGACGACGCATCCGCGGCGCTGTGTTTCGCCCCGTGTCGATCCGGCGGTGACGGTCCCCAGCGCGTCGCAGCTTGACGTGCGGTGACCGCCGCCCTCGCCGCGGGGGCCGCTCGTTCCTACGCTGGGGACCGCCGCACCGACCACGGAGGACACCGCATGGCACACACGACGGGCACCGCCAAAGACGCCACCACCTGCGACCTGGTCCTGGTCGGCGGAGGGCCTCGGTCCGCCATGCTGCTCGAGCGCCTCGCCGCCAACGCCTCCCTGCTCGTCCGCGGGCCGGTGCACGTACACCTGGTCGAGCCCTTCAGTCCCGGATCCGGACGGATCTGGCGGCGCGGGCAGAGTCCGCTGCTCAAGCTGAACTCCATGGCCGAGGACGTCACCATGTTCACGGACGACTCCGTGGAATGCGCCGGCCCCGCGCAGGACGGGCCGTCCCTGGCCGAGTGGCGCGACGCGGTGCTGGAGGGTCGGCTGACCGACGTCCCGCCCCTGGACGAGGACCTGCGCCGCCAGTTGCAGGAGCTGGGACCGCAGGACTTCCCGACGCGCCGGCTCCACAGCGTGTACCTGGAGTGGTTCTTCCAGCGCACGGTCGCCCGGTGCGGCGATCACCTCCGCCTCACAGTGCACCGGGACACCGCAGTCGGCATCCACCGCGAGGCCGCAGACCGCTGGCGGGTGCGGCTGGCCGGCGGGGCCGAGCTGGTCGCCGACGCCGTCGTCGTGGCCGTCGGGCACACCGAGTCCGCCCCATCGGAGGAGTCCGCGCGCTTCTCCCGCTTCGCCGCCGAGCGCGCCGAACACGGCGTCGTCCATGTCCCGCCGGCCTACACCAACGATGTCGACCTGGAGGTGCTGCAACCGGACGAGGACGTCATAGTCGCGGGCATGGGCCTGGCGTTCATCGATCTCATGGTGCTGGTGATGGAGGACCGCGGAGGAACCTTCGACGAACGCTCCGACGGCCGTTTGCTGTACCGACCCTCGGGCCGTGAACCGCGACTCTGGGTGGGCTCACGACGCGGCGTGCCGTACCACTCCAAGATCCGCGGGAGCCTGAAGGGCCTCCCCGCCGAGCCGCCGCGGTTCCTAACCCGGGAAGCCGTGGCCGCCCTGCGAGACGAGCACGGGCTGCTCGACTTCGCCACACACCTCTGGCCGCTCATGACCAAGGACATGGCCTACGCCTACTACCGTGAACTGGTCACCGGCCATCCGGAACGCGTCCTCCTCCACTGGACGGAGTTCTCCGAGAAGTTCGCGGCCGCGGACTGGTACTCCGAAGCCCGCCGCGCCCTCGTCACCGCGGCCGTCCCGGACCGTGCGGACCGCCTGGAATTCGAGGACGTGAACCGGCCGTTCCACGGCCGTCAGTTCTCCGGGATGGACGAGGTCCAGCGTGCCATCGCGGGATACATCTCCCGGGACCTGGATCTGCGCGACGGCGGCCAGAACTCCGAGACCCTGGGACTGTTCCTCGGCGTGCTCGGGGTCTACATGGAGATCGGTCGCGTGCTGTCCCTCGAGGCCCTGACCCCGGAGTCGCGCAGCATCGTCGCCGGGTGGTGGCACGGATTCTTCAGCTTCGTGGACTCCGGGCCGCCCGCCCACCGCCTGCGTGAACTGCTCGCCCTGCACGACGCGGGACTGGTGCGGTTCCTCGGGCCCGGCCTCGAGGTGGGCACCGACGAGCGGCGCGGCGTCTTCACCGCTGCCTCCTCCCAGTCCCCTGTCGCGGTCAGCGCTCGTGCCCTCGTCGAGGCCCGGCTGCCGGCAACGACCCTGGCCACCGCCACCGAGCTCCTGCTCCGGCAACTCAAGGCGGACGGCATCGCGATGGAGGACCCGGGAGGCTCCGGCAAGATGCTGGTCGACCGGGATCAACGGGTCGTTGGCTCCGACCGGTCACCGGCCCGCCGGTTGTTCGCAGTCGGCGCGGGCGCCACGGGCTGGGGTCAGGGGGCCTTCGCCCGGCCGCGGAGCAACGCCGCGCCCTTCCGGGACACGGACGCCCTGGCCCGCAGCATCCTGGCCACCCTGGCGGAGGCACCGGAACGGTCATCGATCGCAGAGGCCTTCGAGGTGCCGGACCTTCGCGAGGATGAGATGATCGCCCGCATCGCCATGGCCCACAGCAGTGTTGGATGATGCCATGAACCACACCACCGCTGCCGACGTCGCAGATTGGACCGTCCTGCGGTTGCCCCTGGACGACCCGCGTGTCACCCCGTTGATCGACGGACTGACGATCGAGTACGACACCCGCTACGGCTCGATGTACGGCGGGGCCGGCGAGGAGATGCGCCGCTACCCGGCCGAGGAGTTCGCCGCCCCGCATGGCGCACTGCTCATCGTCCAGGAGCACGGCCAGTCGGTGGCCAGTGGTGCCTATCGTCGGTATGACCGGCATACCGCGGAACTGAAGCGGATCTGGACCCACCATGAACACCGACGGCGGGGCCTGGCCCGGTTCGTCCTCGCCCGCCTGGAGGCAGAGGCGGTCCGCAACGGCTACCGCAGCCTGTACCTGACCACCGGCCCTCGCCAGCCCGAGGCAAAGCACCTGTACCTGGCCACCGGCTACCAACCCGGATTCGACCTGGACGCCGATCCGGAGTCCATCACGCACCTGGCCTTTACCAAGCACCTGCTTGCCTGAGGTGGACAAGGGGGCGCCGCGCCTTCTGCGAGTGCGAACATCTCGCTGCGCCGGAGACTCGTAGCAGGGCTTGCCGGACTCTGTGACGTGCAGGGGATCCGTCGCCATGGCTACCGGAACCTGAAGCGAGAAGTGATCCCCTAGGCTCTCCACCACTGGCAACTCTGCTGATGCACCCCTCCTCCCTACGATCAAGGAGCACCATTGACCCAGCATTCTTCCCACGTCCACCCCGATCGCCCGATCCGCGTCGGAATCATCGGCGCCTCCACCACAGGCTGGGGACGGACGGCACACCTGCCGGCCCTGGCCACCATCCCCGGGCTGGAGGTGACCGCGGTCAGCACCACTCGCCTGGACTCCGCGCAGGCCACCGCCGAGGAGTTCGGCATCGCCGAGGCCTACGACAACCCGGACGAACTCATCGCCTCGGACTCGGTGGACCTGGTCATCGTGGCCGTGCGCGTTCAGCACCACTATGAGCTGCTGCAGAAGATCCTGGCGGCCGGCAAGTCCGTCTACAGCGAATGGCCCTCCGGATCCACCCTGGACCAGACCCGCCAGCTGCGCGATGGCTTCGCCGCCGCAGGGGTGTACGCGGCCACCGGACTGCAGGCCCGGGCCCGGCCCGAGATCCGCTACCTGCAGGACCTGGTCCGGGACGGTTACCTCGGGCGTGTGCTGTCCTCCACGCTCGTGGGCGCGGGCGAGCCCTGGGGCGACGTGGTGGACCAGAACAAGGCCTACCTGCAGGACGATGCGCTCGGCGGGACGATGACGACCATCCCCTTCGGCCACACCATCGACGCGGTGTGCACCGTCCTGGGCGAGTTCGAGTCCCTGGCCGCGATGACCGCGATCCAGCAGCCCCTCGTGCGCATCGCCGGCACCGACGACACCGTGGAGAAGACCACCCCGGACCAACTGCTGCTCGCCGGCCGGCTCGTGGACGGGACCATGCTCTCGGCCCACTACCGCGGCGGCAAAACCGCCGGCACCACGCTGCGCTGGGAGATCAACGGCACCGAGGGCACCCTGGTGGTGACCGCACCGAACGGCAACCTCCAACTGAGCCCGCTCACCCTCCACGGGGCCACGGCCGGGGCGTCCGAGCTGGAAGAACTCCAGGTACCCGCCTCCTACATCCACGCCGATGCCTCGCTGCCAGCCCCGGCCGTCACCGTCGCCGAGTCACTGCTGGTCGTCGAGCGCGACCTTCGGCACGGCACCCGGCTCGCCCCCACCTTCGACGACGCGATCGCCCGCAAGCAGATGCTCCAAGCGCTGCGCCGAGCAGCCGACACCGGCACCCAACAGCGCCTCACCTGATCCCCGGCCACCCCGACCACGGTCAACCAACCGATCCGAGAACGGCCCCTCAGACCGCCCGCCGCGCTGGATCGTGGCTAAGCCACGGTGGAGGACCAGTACAGGAACATCGGGTTGGTCACCAGCAGGGCCTGTTGCTCGGCGGCGGTCGGCGCGATCTGCGGGATGTATCCCAGCAGCAGCGCATCATCCGGCATGTGCGAACGCAGGTTCGGGTGCGGCCAGTCGGTGCCCCACAGGGTCCGCTCGGGGAACTCCGCGATCACTCGGCGGGCGAAGGGAACGACGTCGGCGTAGACCTCACGCTGCCCGTCCACCGCGTAGGGGCCGGCTTCCGTGAGCCGCTCGGGGCAGCTGACCTTGACCCAGGCGTTGGTCCGCTCGACGAAGCGGAGGAAGGAGGAGAACTCCTCCGAGTCCGCGCCCTTCCGCACGTCCGGCCGGCCCATGTGGTCGATGACGAGTGGGACACCGAGGCCCGCGAAGGTGCCCTCCAGTCCGGGGAGGTCCTCGGGCTCGAAGTAGAGGACGAAGTGCCACCCGAAGTCGCGGATCTTGTCCGCCACCAGCGCGAGCTCCTCGAACGGCTGGCTCTGTACCAGGCGCTTGACGAAGTTGAAGCGCACCCCGCGGACGCCACGTTCGTGGATGGCGGTCAGCTGCTCGATCGTCACGTCGGCGCCGGCGGAGACCACACCGCGCGCGGTGTCCCCGAAGTAGTCCAGCGCGTCCAGCAGCGCGGCGTTGTCCCGCCCGTGGCAGGTCGCCTGGACGATGACGTTCCGGGAGACACCCAGATGCCCCCTCAGTTCCCGCAGATCGGCCTTCCCGGCATCGCAGGGCGTGTACTTCCGCGTCGGTGAGAACGGGAACTCCGCCGCCGGGCCGAAGACGTGGCAGTGAGCGTCCACGGCCCCGTCCGGGAGAGAGAAAGCGGGTTCACCGCGATCCTTCACCCAGTCCAGCCAGCCGGCAGTCTTCTCGGATTGTTCGGTCACCCGTGATCCTCCTGAAGGAATTCGTGCAGCCGGTTGACCCACCGCCAATCGCGGCGGGACCATGACCAGAATATGATCCGTGTTACCCGACGGTAGCGGCCATCGCAGTTTTGTGTGAACGTCCGCCAACTGGGTCTGCCGCGCGCCGCTACCCATCCAGGAACAGGTCCAACTCCAACTCCTCCGCCGGACCGCCGTACGTGGACAGATCCGTGACCCCGGCCTCGGCGAGCACCTCGTCGTCGATGAAGAAGTTCCCGGTGCATTCGCTCGGGTCTCGGGTGAGGATCTCCCAGGCCGCGTCGGCCATGATCTCCGGGGTCCGGGAGCGGGCGACCATCTGATCTCCGCCGAGCAGGTTGCGCACCGCGGCGGTGGCGATGGTGGTGCGCGGCCACAGGCTGTTCGCCGCGATCCCCTGTTGCCGCAGCTCCTCGGCCAGCCCCAGGGTCACCAGGGACATGCCGTACTTGGCGATCGTGTAGCCCAGGTGCTGCCCGGCCCACCGCGGGTTGAGGTTCAACGGCGGGCTGAGCGTCAGGATGTGCGCGGCTGACGACTGCGCCAGCCACGGTAGCGCCGTCTTCGCCAACAGAAAGGAGCCTCGCGTGTTGATGTCCTGCATGAGGTCGTACTTTTTCATCGGCAACTCGGCGGTCGTGGACAGGTCGATCGCGCTGGCGTTGTTGACCACCACGTCGATCCCTCCGAAGCGCTCGGCCGTCTGCGCCACCGCATCAGCCACCAAGCCGTCATCGCGCACGTCACCCACGATCGCGAGGGCGCCGCCGCCGCCCTCCTGGATCGCGGCCGCCGCGGTGTGTACGGTGCCCTCCAGTCGGGGTTGCGGCTCGGCGGTCTTGGCCAGCAGTGCCACATTGGCCCCGTCACGCGCCGCTCGCAGGGCGATGGCCAGGCCGATGCCCCGGCTGCCTCCGGACATCAGGATGGTCCGGCCAGCCAGGGATCGTGTGGGCGGGGCGGCAGTGGTCGATGCGGTGTTCTCGGTCATGGGGTTGCCTCCGTTGCGGCTATCAGGAGAAATGTCAGGAGAACTGGGAGAAGTCCGGGGAGCGCCGTTCGGCGAAGGCGGTGAAGGCCTCGCGGGCCTCCGGACCGGCCAGGCGCTCGGTGAAGACGGCGACCTCTCGGTCGATCAACTCCGCCAGCACCCCCGCGTCCCGCATGAGGCGCTTGGTGGCGGTGAGCGAGCCGGCGGGCTTGGCGGCGAGCGCGGCGGCGACCTGCTGCGCCGTCTCCTGCAGCGCGCCCGACGGGACCACGCGGTTCGCGAGGCCGGCGGCCACAGCGTCCTCGGCGGCCATCGGCTCTGCGAGCGCGAACATGGCGAAGGCCCGGACGTGGCCGATGCGCTGGGGCAGCAGCAGGGTGGACGCCGCCTCCGGGGCGAGCGCGAGGTCCACGAACGGGGTGATCAGCTGGGCCCCCTCCGCCAGCACCACGTAGTCGGCGTGCAGCAGCATGGTGGTCCCTACGCCTACGGCTTTACCCTGCACCGCGGCGACGATCGGCGTGGTGCAGGCCGCCAACGCGTGCAGGAACCGCCACACGTTCATCTGTCCGGTGATGCCCGACGCCGGCCCTCCCGGCTCCGTCGCGGCCGTCCCGGTGGCCGGCTGGTCGGCAGTGCGTTCGACGAGCTGGTCGGCCAGGCGCCTGAAGTCCGCGATGTCGTTGCCGGCGCTGAAGAGATCGCCCTCGGCGCGGAGCAGGACCACCCGGACCGCAGCGTCTGACTCCGCTCGTTCGATCGCATCGGCGAGCATGCCGTACATCGCGTCAGTCAGCGCGTTCTTCTTCGCGGGGCGGTTGAAGGTGATGGTGAGGACGGCGTCCTGCAACTCGACGACGACGTCCTGTGTGGTTGAGTATTTGAGGGTCTGGGAGCCACCCAGTATTGCCTTTCAGAGCCACCTGTATTGCCGTTGAGAG